>CALGOB010000249.1 GCA_937958005.1 uncultured Cyclobacteriaceae bacterium | reverse complement strand
TTCCAATAGTAGTAGGCGTTCTTACTTACTTTCATGCATTTACACATCTTCTCAACAGGGTACTTCTTTTTATTCTTTAAAATAAATTGGTACCTCAACTGTCGCTCTTGGAGAAGATGCTCACCGCCTTTTTTAATATATCCCGTTCCAATCGAACTTCACGAAGTTCTTTCCTCAAAGCCTTCAGTTCTTCCTCTTCTGGTGACAATTCTTTTTTCTTAGAAAAATCCCCAGATTTAGATTCATACTCTCGCCTCCAGCGATTAATTACACTTCTGTTAACAGAATACTCTTCACTAAGTTCTTTTGCCTTCTTACCTGATTTTAGTAATTCTACTACCATCACCTTAAAATCATTCTCATACTTCTTTCCCATAATCTAATTTATACATTTATAGGCTTAAATTTTTCGTCACAACAATACAATACCTGTAATAGCCATACCCCATTGAATACCAAAAAGAATCCAACCGTAGGATCCTCCAATTACCAGTAGTAAAACTGGCGTGTAGGTACCCGCTATTAGAAGATAAATACACATGTGATCGAAAATATTGAAAAGCTCTTTCACTCTTTTTTTTCTAAATCCATGATATAAAGTAGATGCAGTATAAAGTATCACCAAACTGATTCCATAAAATAAAGCACTAAATAAGCTGTAAGATTGATCACTCGTAGCTCCATATACTATCAATACTATTAATCCTGCAATAGCTAGTAATGCAGTTATTCCATGGGAAATGGTATTGAACCATTCTTCTGTGATTGTCTGACTTGTTCTTTTACTATTCATTGAAAAAAGTAACGAAACATATTTAGAAAAGATTGTTTGTAGTCTAAAATAAGCGGTTGTTTTTATTCTTATTTTGTCTAGCACTTTTATGAAAGCACTATCAAGTATTATAAGAAATCACCTTTTATTTTAAAGAGGACAAGAGGGATTGACATCAACTTTATGATATCGATTTTTATATATAAAATAATAAAGTAGAATCCCTGTTACGAATACAAGAGGAAAAATTGAGGTTTTTGATCCAATAAGAAGCTTTCTATCGGAAGAAATTCTGATTTCTGTTTTTTCTTTCTAGCTTCAAATCCTGAAGCAAAGAAGACCTAACCCTAATGACTACATTAAAAGATTGGAACCTTCCAAAAGGAACCCAGTTGAAATCTAGTACCCAACAATGTAAGTCCCGATTTACACTAATGGATGTTTGAGTAAATTCTTGTCTCTCAAAATCATACCCACTATTGAATCTTACTTTAGTTTTTTCGGTAATACTTAAATCCCCACTGAATGAAAGCGACTGATCAACGTTCGCATCAGCGAAACCAGTTTTAGTTCGTCCAATATTGTATCGAACATTTAGACTCCAAGGAATATTGAAATCAACATATTCGTTTGGGTTGTTATTAATTTGAGCGAGTTGTTCTTCTGTACCTAAATCACTTTGATAATTGGTGTTAAAATTAGGGTTCCCTGTAATAGGATCTATTGTTGGATCTTGTTGTAAGGTAGGATCCTCGTTATTTCTACCACCAGTACCTGGGGGACGAAGAGAGAATGATACATTGGCCCTTATATTTTGTAAACGACCAATCCCCTGGCCACTATTAAAGGCTAACCGGTTAATTCTAGTTTGTGAAACGGTTCTAGAACCGTCATCATTGAATCGTTCACTCTCTAATTCATATATGTAAGGGTCAATTGTACCATTAAGGTTAATGTTCACTTTATTATTAAATAATCTTGTTCTGGCATCCCACCTTATATTATCTAAATTAAACTGATCTGCTTCAAAATTATAACCTGTACTAACGGAAAAATTATCGAGAATTTTAATTTTTTCATATCCGGAAATAGTATCCCTTTTAGATTTTACTTTTGCTTCTAAATTATTTCTTACTGATAATGAAAGCCGCTTACTTCCCAAACTTCTGGGAGCCCCAAATAGAAAACCTTCAAATTGATTAAACTCCCTGAATTCACCTTCTTCGTTAATTTGTATAGTTTGAGTAAAACTGTTTGACTGTGGAGTAAAACTGAATGATAGACTAGGTTGAATTACATGCCTTATAGCCTGTATTTTGCTTCCCTTTTTAAAATTTACCTGTCCATAAAGAGTTGTGTTAAGCCCTGCTGAAAGACTATAACTTGGTAATCTATGAAACCCATCTACAGTATCTATCTGCACTGCATCTAATTCTTCGTCATAAGAATAATTAAGTCTTTTTGTGTACCATATCTCAGAATAATTAATACTTGGGTTGACTGTAAAGAAATTGAATAAATTAAATGAAGTACTGATGGGGATTTGATGTCTACCCCCAAACCTTCCTCTTCTCAAGATTTCTAAAAAATCATTAGCAAAGGAAAGTGTATCATTGACGGCTTCCTCAGTAGTGGCGAAATTAGTAGATCTAGCCTGTATAACATTACTGATTTCATTTCTGAAATTGAAATTATGACTTAAACCAAGTTTGGCTAATGGAGATTTACTTGATCGTATTACTTTTTTAAGAGGAAATAGCCTATTTATATTCGTGGTTACTTCAGGAGCAGTTAAATCAACTACCCCAGTTGATAAATTCTGCATATGCCTTAAATTTGCTGTAAGATTCAAGGGAGTACCCTGAAAGGTTTTTCTGTAGCCAATATTTGAAGTGAATCGTGAAGTAATGTTTCTTGTCGGATTCTGTGAAACTTGATTATTAAAACTATTGAAAGAATTACTCCCACCACTAACGGATGCCGTGAATGAACTGTTCCCTCTGCTTTCAGGCCTATGATTCCATTGCACCCAAAAATCGTTACTGTTTATAGGATTGTCTAAATCATCATTCCTATTCCTCGTATAGGCAAAGTTGAATGATCCACTAAACTTATACCTAACTTTATAGTTGGTGTTGGTCCTAACGGCGTAGCCACCTCGGGAATAAATATCTCCGGTCAGTCTTAAATCCGCATAATCGCTAATGTCAAAATAATAACCGCCATCCCTTAAGAAAAAACCTCTTTGTCTTTCTTCTCCATATGAAGGAACAAGAATTCCAGAAGCTTTCTTTTTTGGCTGAGGAAAAACACCAAATGGTAACCAAAGGAAAGTGGGAATATCCCTAAAACGCAAATTTAATGGCCCTGAAATAATCTTGTTTTTTGGAATAACCTTTAATTTAGTAGACTGAATATGAAAATGAGGTTCTGCTAAATTACAGGTAGTATATTGAGCATTTCTTATGAACAATTCGTCTTCAGCATTCTTTTTCACTAATTCTCCATGCATAAAGCCACCATCCTGCTCAGTGATAACACCAGTAATAATTGCTTTTCTACTTTGAAAATTATACGTAATAGCGTCAGTCTCATAAACGTCACCCTGATCCTCAAAAACGGGCTTTCCAACTTTCTTATTTAAGGAGTCAAGAGTATAGTCCGCTTGTATCGTTTTATTTTGCCAATTAACCTTAATTTTATCTGCAGATAACTTAATAGTGCCATAATCAACCTTTGACTCACCAAAAAGGTAAAGGTTTTGACTGTCAAGATTGAAAGTTAAACTATCTTGTGCACTGTAATTGACAGTAGTTTCTATATCACTCTTTCTTTGTGGTATAGAGATCCTTGCGGAGTCAATGGCAGTACTATCTATTTGAATAGGTGATTTTAAAGAATCACCGTTATTTCCCTCGATTAGTAATCCGGGGTTTTTAATTTGTGATTCCCTAGAATTGGGGACGGAATCAGGTAATAATTTGACAGTTGGAATCGTTTTTGTTGTATCTGAATTTGTCTGACATATCAAGTTATGAAAGGAAAAAATAGTAAGACTAAAGATAAGTATGAACCGCAATGTCAATCTCAGTTTTTTGTTTATAAGAAAAATTCACAATTTTGTGTAAAAGTATTGCTTTTTAGCATATACAACTCGATTGCGATGAAAAATATTGTTCGTGTATTTACATTTTCTTTATTGTTGGTAGCGGGATCGTTCAGTTCCGTTGGCCTACGAGATTATAAGATCAGAAAAATAGTGATTGATGCGGGTCATGGTGGAAAGGATCCAGGTACTCATGGTGAGATCTCTAATGAAAAAGATGTCTCTCTTGCAATAGCTCTAGAAACGGGTAGGATTATAAAGGAGAATATACCAGATGTAGAAATTATTTATACTAGAGATAAAGATGTTTACCCTACATTGCATGATCGGGCTAATTTGGCTAATAAAGAGAATGCAGACTTGTTTATGAGTATTCATTGTAACTGGATATCCAATGATAAAATCCATGGAAGTGAAACCTATGTAATGGGTGGACATAAATCTGATGAGAACTTACAGGTTGCTCAAAGAGAGAACTCTGTAATCCTAAGTGAGGAAGGTTATGAGGAGATATATGGTGATTTTGATCCTAATTCTCCCGAATCATATATCACATTTTCTATGATCCAGAGTGCCTATCAACAAAACAGTGTTAAGTTTGCCCAGAATATTCAGTACCAATTTAAGAATAGGGTAAGTAGAAAGAGCAGAGGAGTAAAATCTGCAGGTTTTTTGGTCTTATGGAGGACGACTATGCCGAGTGTCTTGGTAGAAGTAGGTTTTCTTAGTAACCAAAAAGAAGAAAAAGAGTTAAACGATAAAGTTAATCAGGTATTTATAGCATCAGGAATCTATAGAGCGTTCAGAGATTATAAGGACGAATTAGAAAGTGACTGATTTACATAAAATAAGCAATTGTGTCTAGAGAGATTAAAGTTGGAATTTTGACCATTATATCTGGAGTGCTATTGTACTTTGGATTTAATTTTTTGAAAGGGAATGATTTTTTTTCCAGTACCAAAAAATACTATGTCAAATATAGGAACGTAGATAAGTTAACCGTTTCAAACCCCGTAATTGTCAATGGGTTAAGTGTGGGCAGGGTGAGTGGAATAGAACTTATACAAAGGGAAGGGATTATCCTTGTCGAATTAGAAATCAGAGAAGATTTTATTGTAGGGGATACTACTAAGGCTACTTTGATTAATAGTGATTTTTTGGGAGGAAAAGCTATAGAACTTTTTGTTGGAGATCTTTCAGTCCCTAAACAGGATGGTGATACTTTACTCTCTGATATTAATGATCCCTTAAAGGAAGTTTTACAAACTACTGGAACGGTAGCCAATGATATTGAGATTACTATCTCTAGGATCAATGAAATTCTTGCAGGAATGCAAGGGAGTGGGGAACATATAGCGAAAACAATCAAGGGACTTAGCGAAACTATTGAAAAAGTAAACGGAACCGTAGATGCAAATGCACAGTCATTGAAACAAACAATTGATGCTACCAAAGATCTGATAACTGGCATGAATAAGACCTTTAAGAAGGTAGACCCCATTTTAGACAATACAAATCAAGTAATCAGTAATTTTAGAGAAATTAAGTTGCAAGAAACTTTAGATAAGACAAACACTCTTCTAACAGATTTGGATAATACTGTCAAGGAGTTTAAGATGAATGAAGGGACTCTTGGGAAATTGATCAGTAATGATTCAGTGTACAATAATTTAAATCAATTGTTGATCGATTTAGATAAGCTTACCAATCATTTTAACGAATATCCGAAAGATTTTCTAAAACCTCTTGGAAGAAAACACAAGAAGGTTAAGAAAAACATTCAATAAAATAGCCCAAAACAAACAAAAATAGCCCGATGGATATAGCCTTCAATAAAAATGAAGATGCTTATAAGCAACTAGTATTTAAACTTCAAACAAAACTCAAAAAAGTAAAATTAGGAGGGGGCGAAAAGAAAATCGCATCACAACATAAAAAAGGTAAACTTACCGCAAGGGAAAGAATTGATTATTTGATAGATAATGAATCAGAGTTTTTGGAGGTAGGGGCTTTTGCAGGAGAAGGGATGTATGAGGATGTTGGAGGATGCCCTTCTGGAGGGGTAATAGTTGGAATTGGCTATGTTCAGAAAAGACAGTGTGTGATTGTTGCAAACGATGCCACAGTGAAAGCTGGAGCTTGGTTTCCGATTACCGCAAAGAAAAATATGCGTGCCCAAGAGATTGCAATGGAGAATCGTCTACCTATTATTTATCTGGTAGATAGTGCGGGTGTATTCTTGCCTATGCAAAATGAGATATTCCCTGATAAAGAACACTTTGGGAGACAGTTTAGAAACAATGCGAAAATGTCTGCGATGGGGATCATTCAAGTAGCAGCTATTATGGGGAGTTGTGTCGCTGGTGGAGCCTATTTGCCAATTATGTCAGACGAAGCTTTAATTGTTAAAAAGACGGGGAGTATATTCCTTGCAGGAAGCTACCTAGTAAAAGCAGCGATAGGTGAGGATATTGACAATGAAACATTAGGTGGAGCAGGAACACATAGTGAAATTTCTGGAGTCACTGATAATCAATATGATACGGATCAAGAGTGTCTGGAAGCTATTAGGAGTATTTTTGATAAAGTAGGTGCACACGAAGTTGCCGGATTTGATCGTGCAAAATCACTTCCACCTAACAGGGATGCCAAAGACTTATATGGCTTGTTTCCTGTGGATAGAACAAAACCTTATGAAATGCGAGACATCATCAGTTGTATAGTTGATGAATCTAAATTTGATGAGTATAAAAAAGATTATGGGCAAACTATTTTGTGTGGAACAGCGAGAGTTGATGGATGGGCTGTAGGGATAGTTGCTAATCAAAGGAAAATAGTAAAAGCTAAAAAAAGCCAAGGTGCATCGGATGAAATGCAGATGGGTGGTGTAATATATTCGGATTCGGCTGACAAGGCTGCAAGGTTCATAATGAACTGTAATCAAAGAAAAATACCTTTGATATTTTTGCATGATGTGAGTGGTTTTATGGTTGGAAGTAAATCTGAGCATGGAGGAATCATAAAGGATGGTGCTAAGATGGTAAATGCCATGGCTAATTCAGTGGTCCCCAAATTAACATTTGTACTTGGTAATTCATATGGAGCAGGAAATTATGCTATGTGTGGAAAAGCTTATGACCCAAGGTTGATCTATGCTTGGCCAACTTCTCAATTGGCGGTAATGAGTGGGGCATCGGCTGCTAAAACTCTTTTACAAATCAAAGTAGCAACTTTAAAGTCAAAAGGCAAAGAGTTGACCGCCGAAGATGAAAAGAAAATGTTAGATGAGATTACGGATAAATACAATGAAGAATTAAGCCCGTACTATGCGGCATCTAAATTGTGGATAGATGGAATTATAGATCCAGTGGAAACACGTAAGATTATATCTATGGGAATAGAGGCTGCTGATCATGCGCCTATTGAAAAACCATTCAATGTTGGTGTAATTCAAACCTGATCTGTAAGTTTGTCGAATGGAAGAAAAGGAATTAAAAGCACTGATTACATTGCTTGATGATGATGATACGGAAGTAAAAACTCACGTAGAAGAGAAAATCATATCATTAGGTACTCAGACTATCCCTTTTTTGGAGGAGCAATGGGAAACTAGTTTCAATCCTGAGGTACAGCGTAGGATTGAAGACATGATCCATATTTTGCAATTTGAACTTTTGCAAGAAAGACTGACTGATTGGAAAGAGAATGAATCTGCTAATCTTTTGAAAGGAGCGTGGCTTATAGCTACCTACCAGTACCCTGATATTACTTTTGAAGAAGTTAATAAAGAATTTGAACAAGTTTATTATGAAGTATGGCGTGAGTTTAAAGAAGATCTTACTCCATCAGATCAGGTAAAGGTTTTAAATAGTGTCATTTTTAATAAATTAAGGTTTAGGGCAAACACTAAGAATTTTCATTCACCTGCTAATTCCATGATAAATGTCGTTTTAGAATCAAAAAGAGGTAATCCTATTACGCTTTGTATGATCTATTTATTGATCACCCAAAAATTGGATTTACCAGTGTTTGGTGTGAATTTACCAAACTTGTTTATTCTAACTTACAAACAAGGTGACAAACAGTTTTATATCAATGTTTTTAACAAAGGCCTTGTCTTTTCAAGGGATGATATTAACAGCTATATAGAGCATTTAGGCTTACCAATGCAAGAGTTTTTTTATCAGCCTTGTGATCATATAGACATCATTTTGAGATGTTTACGAAATTTAGTTGTTTCCTTTGAAAAATTAGGTGAGTATCAAAAATCTGATGAAATGAAGCTGCTAATTGCTAAGTTAGATCATAGGTAAAATGATTGGAATTGCTAAGATTTAACTGTTGTAAATATATATTACGTTATATCATAAAAAGCATCTTGATTTTACCGGCCTACATGGGTTGTCACTGTTGACCGAGAGACACAAAGTCTAGTAATTATCTTCCTTTCTTTGATCTTCATCTCTTTACTCCATCTAGATATGATAGGTATAGTGGAATGCTAGTAGCTATAAATTAAAACAATAAATAAATCCATCGTAAGACGATGTGATGATTTCATAGGTCTCATCAATATCATCTTTAGTAAATTTCCCTGTGGGATTTTTTTCTCCAGAACCTAATGAAACATGTAGGTGTTTTTTGAAGTCAACTTTTTTTCTTCCATAAATTTTATACAGGGTTTCCTTGATACACCAGACTTTACAAAGCTCTAGTAAGCTATTTTCATATTTTAATTCATTATCATTCAAAAACTTTGAACTAATTCTTGAGATTTTCTCATTAGGAAACTCTATATCGATACCAACAGCTGATTTTTTGTGAATGACTGCAATGGCATAAGGGAATGAATGTGAAACTGATAAATGATATTGGCAATTCTTTAAATAAGGTTTCCCAAATTCATCTTTTATTAGGCCGTGGTAATTGATACCAGCACCTTTGCATAGGTTAGCAATTAAAATTCTAGAAGTAACATACTCCAATTGCTTTTTAGGGTGTAGACCTGGGATATTTATTTCCTCATGATTAATAAATTCCTCTTGATCTACTAAACTTTCTATATCTTCAGAAATTTCCCATATACCATAAATGATATTTTCATTCACAGTGACAACTTTTATTAAAGGCATTTTAATTATTCTTTGGACTATAAACTACTATTTCCTTTGTGAAATTAAAGATTAATATTAGTGAAATAAAAGATGAATGCAATCATTGTCTTTAAAATCAATTATATCTTCTTGAAAAGTAAATAGTTAAGCACAATTGTCATAATTTTGAGGAAATGAATCAGGTTACAGTAAGTAAACTCCATACACTTTCAGGGCATAAAGATTCCATATACACTATGATAGGGGTAGATAATACCCATTTTCTATCTGCTGGTGGAGATGGAATGGTGGTTTTATGGGATTTGAAAGAACCAAAAAATGGACATTTATTGGCTCAAATACCCTCATCTATTTACGCTTTAGCTTATGACCCGGTTAGAAAACAGATAATCGTTGGACAAAATCAAGAAGGGATTCATTACATAGACATCAATTCCCGAAAGGAAGTAGGATCACTTAAATTGAATGATTCAGCCATATTTGATATTCAATATTTTGGAGATATTATCGTTGCAGGAACTGGGGATGGTTCTGTCTTTGTAATTGATTGGAGAAGTAACCAAATAATTCATGTGATTAAAGATTCGAATAAAAGTGCAAGAAGTATCGCCTTGAATGTGCGAAGGAGCGAATTTGCGGTAGGATATAGTGATCATGTCATTAGAATTTATGATTGGTCGAATTATCAACTTAAAAAAGAAATTAAAGGGCATAAAAACTCTGTTTTCAGTTTAAAATATTCTCCAAAAGAAAATTATCTTTTGAGTGCAGGAAGGGATGCTCACTTGAAAATATGGGATGTTGAATCGGAGTATATTGAGAAAGAATCAATTGTGGCACATATGTATGCCATTAATAATATGCATTACAGCCCAAACGGAAAACATTTTGTAACTTGTAGCATGGATAAATCCATCAAAGTTTGGGATGCAGACTCCTTTAGACTTTTAAAAGTGATTGATAAAGCGAGACATGCAGGACATGGAACATCCGTTAATAAACTATTTTGGTCGGCTTATGAAAATCAGCTGGTATCAGGTAGTGATGATAGAAGTATATCAGTTTGGGATATAAAATTTGATTAATTATATGAAAATCACACCGCTCGAAATAAGGCAGAAAACATTTGAGAAGAAGCTTAGAGGGTTCGATAAAGATGAAGTGAATGCTTTTTTGCTGTCGTTGTCAAACGAATGGGAGAGAGTACTTGATGAAAATAAGGAACTGAGGATAAAATTGGACCAAGCAGAGAAGGAGGTTCAAAAACTACGGGAAGTAGAAAGTTCTTTATTCAAAACTTTGAAGACTGCCGAAGATACAGGGGCTAATTTAGTAGATCAAGCCAATAAGGCAGCTGAATTACATATGAAAGAGACAGAAATTAATTCTGAAGCATTACTAAGTGAATCAAAATCCAAGGCTCGGGCAATTATAGAAAAAGCAGAAGTAGAGGCAAGACAAATGGTGGAGGAGATGCAGACTGCCGTTAAGGACTTAGAACAAAATTACCGATCCATTGAAAATCAAAGAGAGAATGTAATTGTAGAATTAAAGAATCTTTCAAGCGATATTTTAGATAGAATACAAAGAGCGGATAAAACGAAAGGAGAATTTGCAGTTGAAGATCACCTGAAGAAAGTTAAAGATTTAGCAAGAACTTCACAGGATAAATTAGAAACTCACCAAGAAGAAGTTTCTAAGAATATTAAAGTACAAAAACCGGAAGTAACTCTAAAAGAGAAAATTGAAGTTGTCAAGAAAGAAGAGACCACAGTTAAAGCGCTGGAAAAAAAATCAAAAATAATAAAAAAGAAAGAACCTATTGACAACGGGAATGCTTCATTTTTTGATGAACTAGAGTAATGGGGAAAATTATATTAAAGGGTTTGGAATTTTTTGCTCATCATGGTTTTTATGAGGAAGAAAGGAAAATAGGAAATAAATATAGCATTGATATTGAGGTATCTACTGATTTTAAGAGAGCATCTACAGAAGATGATTTGACTGGAACCATTAATTATGAAGTGCTCTATGAAATAATTAATGATATTATGAAAACACCTACAAAGCTTCTTGAAACCATCGGTAAAAAAATCATCCAAGAGGTTAGGTTGCGATTGGGAAGTGAGCTTGATGTACTTGTAAGCGTGTCGAAATTTAACCCCCCAATAGGAGGAATTTGTGAAAGGGCGACAGTTGTAATTTCTAGTGAGGAATAGCACTGTTTTCAAAAGTAAAACCTCTTTCGTCAGAACCATCATAGAAACCTAATTGTAACCCCATTAAAAACATGATCTCTTTTTTGCTTACGAGAACAGTAATGCCTTCATGTCGATAAGAAACATCATCCTCTTTTGGTTTGTCGAAGCCTAATATGTAATTAACCCCAGCACAACCACGACCTCCTTTAACTCCTATTCTAAGGCCATAATCCAATGGAATGTTCTTGTTAGCCATAATATTAGCTATTTCTCTTTCCGCTTCTTTAGATATACTGACAGGTCTCATAAAATTGATATAGTATTAATGCAACAAATTTATTTAAATTGAACGTTAGTAAAGAAAGATAAATTCAAATAAATGGAAATTCTCGTAGAAGTCTTAAAAATCACATTACCAGCTGCTATAGTTAGTTATGCTGTTTATCTGATAGTTAGAACATTTGTTTTAAAAGAACTTGAAAAAGTTAGAATGGAAACAATTCTTAAAAGTAAGGAAACAATTTTACCAATTAGAATTCAAGCTTATGAAAGAATGTGTTTGTTTTTAGAAAGAATAGCACCGGCAAGTGTATTATCAAGATTGAATGCTTCAGGATTAAGTGCTAAAGAGTTACAAACGCTTGCATTAAGAGATATAAGGGAAGAATTTAATCACAATATTTCTCAGCAGTTATATATGTCTGAGAATGCTTGGAACAATGTAAAAATGGCAATGGAGACTAGTATTTCTTTAATTAATGAAGTGGCAGAAAAAGTTGGGTCAGAGGCAAGTAGTGTGGATTTAATGAAAGAAGTATTTGAAAAAAATTATAGTTCCGATAATAACAGTATTGAAATTGCTCTTTCAGTTGTGAAAAGTGAGATAAAAGAGTTATTTTAATAGCCAAAAGGATATTTATTCAGTAGCTGGGCAACCCCGATTTTGAGTAGATTAGTAAATTGTTGAACATAGAGACCTCTTAACCTTGGGTCAATGTCGGTTAATTTGGATAAAATATGCTTCGATCATGGCATGAAACTTGATCCATTAATAGAGATGTAAGGTAAGCAGATAAGCTTGCCATTTTCTTATCAAAAAACTGGGATTTGGACAAATACATAAAGAAAGCTAAGAAAGTACTTAAGAATTCAGCGAAATTTGATGAAATAGCAGACGATGCTTCTGCTAGATTTCACAAATTGGATGATACTGATAATAAAATAAAACAGGCAATTCAATACTTGAAATTATTCATAAGAATGGTCAAGTATCATTTCAATGGGAAGTATGGATCTTTTTCAACTAAGACTATTCTCTTGATTATTGCTAGCCTCATATATTTTATTACACCTACAGATCTAATTCCTGACTTTATTCCAGCATTAGGATTTACGGATGATATTTCAGTGATTTATTTTATCTACAAGAGTGTTCAAAAGGACATAGATAAATTCATAGAATGGGAACAGTCTGTTGAAATCAGTCATTCCTAGACTTTTTATCGTTTGAGTTGGTGCTTATGACGTTGAAAAGCTTAATAGCTGACACCTATTTATTTAATAATTAGGTAATTGGCATTATTGGTCTTTTCTAGGATCATTTATCATTGTGAGATAAAATTCCTATATTTCATATCCAAAGGAATCACGAACGAAGCAGTTATGGGTAATAAAACAGCAGTTATAATTGGAGCTACTGGATTAATAGGAAGACAATTAGTAAAAGATTTATTGTCATCAGATGTATATAGCCAATTGAATATTCTTACAAGAAAATCGACAGGTTTCGAAGATTATAGGATAAAAGAATTTCAAGTAGATTTTGATAAATTAGATGAACTTGAAAATTGTTTTGAGGCAGAAGACGTGTTTTGTTGTATTGGTACAACCATAAAAAAAGCAGGCTCCAA
Organism: uncultured Cyclobacteriaceae bacterium; assembly: GCA_937958005.1. GTDB lineage: Bacteria > Bacteroidota > Bacteroidia > Cytophagales > Cyclobacteriaceae > JANSWY01. The sequence continues at coordinate 14,040 of CALGOB010000249.1, read as the reverse complement.
AGAAGAATTCATCAAAGTAGATTACCAATACCCTATTCAAATAGGTAAAATTGTTAAAAAAACAGATAAACATGAGAAATTTCTTGTTGTAACAGCTGTTGGTGCAAATCCAAATTCATCAATATTTTACAATAGAGTAAAAGGCGAGGTAGAAAGAGACCTGAAAGAAATAGGATTACCTTCATTACACATATTTCAACCCTCACTTTTATTAGGAGAAAGAGACGAGTTTAGGTTTGGGGAATTGATAGGGAAAAAAATTAGTGCGTTTTTATCATTCTTCCTAATTGGTTCAGAGAAAAAACCATGGGCAATAGATAGTAGTAGTGTTGCAAGAGCAATGTTTTTAGTGGCACAAAGGAAAGGAGATGGGGCTTTTTCATACGATCCATACAAAATAAGAAAAATTGGAGCCAATTAAATCTAGTCTCTTAACTGTAAATTAGATAGTGGTTGTATAGTCTAGAACTTTAGGTCAATCATTTTATTTCATATTTGATCAATAAAGTATTTAATTCAGAAATTCCCTTTAAAATAGCTGAAAGAAATCTTTTTAGAACAATCAGCAGGTAGGTTGATTAACAAATTTTAGGATGATAATTGATGAAATAGTTAATTGTTTCTAATCTTTGTTCTAATATCTTAATTCTAGAATTTTTTTAAATAATATATGATAGCAGTCATTCAAAGAGCCTCTGAAGCTTTTGTGAAAATAGACCAAAAGATAAAGTCGCAAATAGACCAGGGATTAGTGATTCTATTAGGTATTGTTGAGCAAGATGATATCACGGATATAGAATGGTTGAGTAAGAAAATAACTCAATTGAGAATTTTCAATGATGAAAATGGAATTATGAATAAAAGCCTGTTAGATGTAAATGGAGAAATTTTACTAATTTCCCAATTTACATTGCATGCCAGTACTAAGAAAGGAAACAGGCCTTCTTATATAGCGGCAGCAAAACCAGAAATAGCTATTCCTATATATAATCAAATGATTGAGCATTTAAATAGAGTCGTAGGTAAAGATATTGGTACAGGGATATTTGGAGCTGATATGAAAGTGAGCTTGATAAATGATGGCCCTGTTACTATTTTAATTGATTCGAAAGACAGGAAGTAAAATCATCTCAAATTGATTTTTTACATTTATCTTTTAATAAAAACGAGGTAATTCCCAATTTTAAGTGTCCTCTTGAGTTTATTAAAATTAGATTAACTATTTTTGCGCTCTTCTAATCGCAGTATGAAAAATATAAGAAACTTTTGCATCATTGCTCATATCGATCATGGTAAGAGCACATTAGCTGATAGGTTGTTGGAATTTACTCAGACGGTAACGAAAAGAGAAATGCAAGAACAGCTATTAGATAGTATGGATCTGGAAAGAGAGAGAGGGATTACTATCAAAAGTCATGCTATTCAAATGGATTACCAATTTAAGGGAGAGGAATATGTGCTCAACTTAATTGATACTCCAGGGCATGTGGATTTTTCTTATGAAGTTTCTCGTTCTATTGCCGCCTGTGAAGGAGCATTATTGATTGTAGATGCTTCCCAAGGAATTGAAGCCCAAACAATTTCCAATTTGTACTTGGCACTTGAGCATGATTTAGAAATTATCCCAGTATTAAATAAAATTGACTTGCCTGGAGCCATGCCAGAAGAAGTTTCTGATCAAATAATTGATTTGATTGGTTGTGACAAAGAGGATATACTACACGCAAGTGCAAAAGAAGGAATTGGTATAGATGGAATTCTTGAAGCGATTGTTGAAAGGATTGAAGCACCTGTAGGTGAATTGGATGCCCCATTGCAAGCGATGATATTTGATTCACAATTCAATTCATTTAGGGGCATTGAAGTTATTTTTAGAGTATTTAATGGCTCAATCAAAAAAGGAGACAAAGTAAAATTTGTCAATACAGGCAAAACCTATGATGCAGATGAAATCGGGATTCTTAAACTCGAACAATCCCCGCAAAAAGAAATCAATGTAGGGAATGTAGGATATCTCATTTCAGGGATTAAAGTTGCCAAAGAGGTGAAAGTTGGAGATACTATTACGCATGCGAATAATCCAACACAAGAAACAATCAAGGGTTTTGAAGATGTAAAACCAATGGTATTTGCAGGGATTTATCCTGTTGAGACGACAGAATACGAGGAGTTGAGAGCATCTATGGAGAAACTTCAATTAAATGATGCCTCTTTAATATGGGAACCAGAAACTTCTGCAGCGCTTGGTTTCGGTTTTAGGTGTGGTTTCTTGGGAATGCTTCATATGGAGATTATCCAAGAAAGGCTAGAGAGAGAATTTAACATGACTGTTATTACTACAGTGCCTTCAGTTCAGTTTCATGCAGTAGCTACGGACGGAACTATGGTAGATGTGAACGCTCCATCTGAAATGCCCGAACCCAATACCATTTCACATATTGAAGAACCGTTTATCAGGGCACAAATCATCTCAAAGTCTGATTATGTAGGGACTATTATTGCACTCTGTATGGATAAGCGGGGAATCATTAAAAATCAAGTTTATTTGACATCAGATAGAGTAGAACTGACATTTGAACTCCCCTTATCAGAGATTGTGTTTGATTTCTTTGATAAATTAAAAACAATCAGTAGAGGCTATGCATCTTTAGATTATGAACTGATTGGATTTAGGCAATCTACGATGGTGAAACTAGACATTATGCTAAATGGGGAGAAAGTAGATGCACTTTCGGCTATTGTGCATAGAGATAAAGCTTACGACTGGGGGAAGAGACTTTGTGAAAAACTCAGGGAGTTATTACCAAGACAAATGTTTGAAATAGCAATACAAGCATCTATTGGGACTAAAATTATAGCACGTGAAACAGTAAAAGCCATGCGTAAAAATGTATTGGCAAAATGTTATGGGGGTGATATCAGTAGAAAAAGAAAATTGCTAGAAAAACAAAAGAAAGGAAAGAAGAGAATGAGGCAAGTAGGTAGTGTGGAAATTCCTCAAGAAGCATTTATGGCGGTTTTAAAACTCGATCAATGATGGAAAAAACAAAGTATGGGGCAATTAAGATAGATGGAAAGAAAGTTGCCGAAGAAATTAAGGGAGAAATCAAAGAACAAGTTACTAGATTAAGAGCAGAAGGTAAGAAATTGCCACATTTGGCTATTATCATGGTAGGGGATGATGGCGCAAGCCAAACATATGTTGACCATAAGGTGAAAGCTAGTAAATCAGTAGGCTTTCATTATACTTTGTTAAGATTTGCAGAGACAATTTCAGAAGAAAAACTATTAAAGCATATTGAGCAAATTAATCAAGATGATGATGTGGATGGTCTCATTGTGCAGTTACCATTACCAGAGCATATCTCAGTTGAGAGAGTAACTGATATGATACAGCCGGCGAAGGATGTAGACGGGTTTACAAACCAGAATTTCGGAAGTATTGTCTCTAAAGACCAAGGGGTGCTTCCAGCAACTCCGTATGGGGTTATGGAACTGCTTAGGAGATACGATATAGAAACAAAAGGTAAGCATTGTGTAATGGTAGGTTGCAGCAGGATTGTGGGGGCACCTTTAAGTATGATGTTGTCTACGAAAGGAAATGCTACCGTAACTATGTGCCACAAATACACGGAAAACTTGGCGACTTTTACGGGTAGCGCGGACATCTTGTTAGTAGCAGTAGGGAAGCCAGGATTAATTACGGCTGATATGGTGAAAGAAGGGGCCGTTGTAATTGATATAGGTACTACTAAAATAGATGATGCATCACGTTCAAGAGGATTTAGAATTGTAGGTGATGTTGTTTATGCAGAAGTTGCTTCAAAAGCATCTTATATCACTCCAGTACCTGGGGGAGTTGGGCCAATGACCATCGCGTCACTTTTATTAAATACACTTCAAGCCTCAGAAGAAAGAGCAATATATTAATGGAAGCACTCCCTGTAATGGAACAATTTTACACCTTGCAAGGCGAAGGTTCGTTTCAAGGTCAGGCAGCCTATTTTATCAGGCTTGGTGGCTGTGATGTAGGCTGTCATTGGTGTGATGTAAAAGAGTCTTGGGATGTAGCCCTACATCCTAAAGTCTATATTGAAGATTTGTTAATAAAGGCAAGTGAAAGTAATTCGAAATTAATAGTAGTTACTGGAGGCGAGCCATTAATGCATAATTGTAAAGAATTAACAGATCAGTTTTCAAAACAGGATTTTACTTTAAATATAGAAACTTCAGGTACCCATAAACCCTCTGGTGATTGGGATTGGGTTTGTTTCTCCCCTAAAAAATTCAAGAAACCACTTCAAGAATTTTATGAGATATCCAATGAGTTAAAGGTGATTGTGTATAATCAATCTGATTTTAAGTGGGCGGAAGAACATGCAGAAAGAATGCATAATAATTGTATCCTTTATTTGCAGCCAGAATGGTCAGTAAGAGAAAAAGTGACTCCTAGAATTATTGAATATATCAAGCAAAACCCAAAATGGAGATTAAGTCTTCAAAGCCATAAATATGTTAATATTCCTTGAGAATGTTTAAACTCTTCGAATTTCTAATATGAGAGTTTGATGCCAATCAACCTGGGCAAGGAAAAGTTTAACCCCTAAGGGATATTAATTCCCCTGGCCGGGCGCTCCGACTCTTGAGTCGATCATTAAATTATTGCCCATAGATACCCCGTATCCTTGGGGTGGGGTTGGTTCATTGGATCAATGGTGTTTTGAAGCATCCTTTGTTTTTAATTGAGAGAGGAGATATATATAAATTAAGTACTATATTATTTGGTATAGAACAGCAGACAGTCTTTCAGGGAAGGTAAATTTAAAAGAAATTAAGTTTTTGGATGTTTTTAATCCCTCAACGATATTAATTCTCTAGTTGGACACATCCTGACTCTTTCATGAGTAACATAGCTTTCAGTAGAGGCGCTGAGTTGATCATTAAACTATTGTCATAGATACCCCGTAATTCTAGGTCTAGGTTGGTTCATTTAGCTAGGCGTCCCACAACCTATAAAGATAAAAATTAGGAAAATACCCAAATGGGTCGGGCCATCATAGTAACCTAGGGCGCATAGCTTGATCTACCCCCAGTCCAGTTTTCTACTCTGATTTGGTGTTAGCTTAATAACATTGTTGCACCCTATACTTTTCAGGTAGAAAAGCTATAAAAAGATGCCGTTGCTAGAACGTAACTCATCAGTAGGGTGGATGCAGCTATTTTTAATAAAGCTGTTAAATGGGAATGCTCTAGTTAGATATTCTAAAATGTATGAATACACCTTTATTTTTGTAGTTTCAAAGAAAAAACTTTTCATTTTTGCATTGCAGATTAAAGACTGCTTAAACATTAATAAATACAGAACCTATGATATTAATTAACTCCTTTGCTATTAGTAGAATATTTGTTATGTTTACTGAAGAGCACATTAACTCAAAAAACTTCATATAGAGTCTTAGTCTTACAGTAAACTACCTTCTATTAATTAGTAAATACTTTATACTTCTACAGTGAGTTTATTATTACATGAGAATTAAAACCTTTTATTATTTATTGCCATTGTTTTTTGCTTTCAATTCATTTGGGCAAAAAGCAAAATTAAGTAGCGATAACAAAAAAGCGATAAACTATTATCAAGCCGGAGTGAATAATTCAAGGAGGTATCAGTTTGGGCAAGCAATACAAAACTTTGAAAGTGCAATCAGAAAAGATCGTAATTTTTTAGAAGCTTATTTTGCATTGGGGTCGGTGTATAGAAGAACTAAGAATTACAACAAAGCGATCACTTCGTTTGAACAAGGTATCTCTATTGCACCTTCTCAGGATAAAATAGTTAAATACTATAAGTTGATTGGGGAAACGTATTTTGAAAGTGAAGACTATAAAAAATCATATGGATACCTGAAAGCTTACCTGGAAGAGAACAGAAATTTAGACGCTAAAGTAAAAACTACAGTTTCTCACCTCTTGAAAAAAGCAACTTTTGCGAAAGAGGCTATTAAGAAACCTGTAGAATTTGATCCCCAATTATTGAAAGGAGGGGTTAATCGTTTCCCGGTACAATATTTTCCAGTTCTTACTGCTGATCAGAGTGAATTGATCTTTACCGCAAGAAGAGCGACAAAGCCAGGTTTTGATGAGGATATTTATGTGACTAGAAAAGACAGCACTGGTACTTGGAAGGTGCCAAGGCTAATTTCTCCTAATATAAGTCAACAAGGGATAAATGAAGGAGCATGTACAATTTCTGCTGATGGACGGGTTTTGGTTTTTACTATTTGCAAAGACAGAAGAGGATTGGGTTCATGTGATTTGTACATATCCTATAAAACAGGGGAGCATTGGTCTTATCCCAAAAACATGAAATCACCTATAAATTCTGCTAAATGGGAATCACAGCCCTCATTGTCCGCAGATGGAAGAAGTGTTTACTTTGTTTCTGATAGACCAAATGGATATGGTAAATTGGATATCTGGAGATCGGATTTACAAGATGATGGCAAATGGAGCAACCCAGTAAACCTAGGGCCTAGTATTAATACAAAGTATGATGACATAACTCCTTTTATTCATGCAAATGGTAGAACACTTTACTTTTCCTCTAATGGGCACCCAGGGTTTGGAGGGCATGATCTTTTTCAAGCAACTATAGATCACAATAGCATGGGAGATGCCAAGAATATGGGGTATCCACTAAACGACCATGAAGATCAAATATCACTTTTTGTAACCCCTGATGGCGCTAAAGGATACTTCTCCCATGAAAAGGAACAGAACTTTACCTACACCAGTAATATATTTGAATTTGTAATTCCTGAAGAAGATCGGGTGAAAGTTAAAAGTATCTATTTATCTGGAACAGTGTCAGATGTGGAGACCAAAGAATTTTTAGGGGCTGAAATTGAAATTTTCAACCAAGAGAACAGTGAGGAAGTTTTTAAGATTTCCTCTGATTCAATTAATGGTAAATATTTAATTGTATTAAACGAAGGTGGGAGATACGGAATGTACATAAGTAAGGAAGGATATCTCTTCCAAGAGAAAGATATTGATTTAAAAGAGTCGTCTAAACATATATCATATGATACAGTCGATATCTTTTTAAAGAAAGTAGAGGTGGGCAGTCGTACAACATTAAAAAATATATTTTTTGACTTTGATAAATATGATTTAAAACCAAGCTCTTTACCAGAATTGGAAGTATTCGTGGATTTCTTGGAAAAGAACCCTGGGATTAAAGCTGAAATTCAAGGGCATACAGATAATAACGGAACGGAGGAGTATAATCTTAATTTATCAAATCAGAGAGCAAAATCAGTGTATAATTTCATAGTAAGTAAGGGTATCAATCCAGATAGATTGTTATACAATGGTAAGGGTTCTAAACACCCAATTTCAACTAATGAGACAGAAGAAGGGAGGCAATCCAATAGAAGGATTGAGTTTATCATAAGATAATTTATTTGATTACATAAAAAGTTGAATTTCGTACGGCAAAATATTAATGATATGATAATATTAATTTTAGTTTTTTATTTGGAAAAAAGAAATTAGTCAAAATAGTATTAAAAAATGATGCAATTTTCTACTTTAACGGCTATTATTCACTTATTGGATGATTGAAGAAAAGAAAATTGAATTTTTTTAATATGGAAGAAATAGTATAAATTTAACTTTTTATAAATAATGTTCATTTTAACAAACACAATATGAAGAAGATTCTACTATTAAGTTTCATGTTGTTGCTAACGCTTAGTTTTAATGTGTTGGCACAAAACAGAACGGTGACTGGTACAGTCATCGATGAAAATGGTGAGGGATTACCAGGTGTAAATGTTATACTCAAGGGCGCAGGCACTGGGGCAACTACAAACATCGAAGGTAAGTACTCAGTAAATATTCCGTCAGAGGGAGCTGTTCTACAGTTTTCTTTTATAGGTTTGAAATCTCAAGAAGTGGAAGTAGGGGCTAGATCTATAGTCGATATTACAATGACTCAGGATACACAAACTCTTAATGAATTAGTTGTTACTGGTTATGGAATTCAGTCAAAAAGTGAGGTGACGGGAGCTATTTCTTCCGTAAAAGGGGAAGCCATAGCAGCCATTCCTTTGCAAACAGTAGGTAGAGCTCTACAAGGACAAGTAGCTGGAGTAAGAATTTCTTCGCTAAGTGGTATACCAGGAGCAGCTGCAAATGTTACTATTAGAGGTAGAGGATCTATTACTGGTGGTAGTCAGCCTTTATGGGTTGTAGATGGAGTGCAATTAAACAATAATGATGATTTGAATGGAGTCGCTGCTAATCCTTTAGCTGGGATCAACCCAGCTGATATTGAAAGCATAGAGGTTTTGAAAGATGCAGCAGCAGCTTCAATTTATGGTTCACAAGGTGCTAATGGAGTTATTTTAATAACGACCAAAAGTGGTAAGTCCGGTAAAGTAAAAGTTAATTTCAACCACTCAAGTGGATACGTGGAAGATTTTAATCGTTTAAATGTTTTAGATGCTGGTCAATTTGTACAGTCGGAGTTGGATGCATTGGGTACATTTTTTGAATTTTTTCGAGGTGACCCAATGGAGGAAGAACAACTTCTTACCTTAGCATTAAGCCGTTCAGGAATCACAGACCCTGTTGCGTTAGGTGAAATTGGAAATTTACCTACATTTGATCAACAAGATTTAGTTTATAGAAGAGGATATCAGACTACCAATAATTTATCCTTTAGTGGAGGAAATGACATTACTCAATATTTATTTTCTTTAGGATACGAACTAAATCAAGGACATGTATTTGATTTCTCTTTTGAAAGAGTTACCGGAAGGTTAAATTTAAATACCAAATTGGCAGATAACCTGAAATTCACCAATAACCTTTCTTTTACGACTACTTCTCAAGAAAATGGTTTAACAGGTGGATTGTTTTTCTCTAATCCTACTTTTGCGTCTACTGTAATACCTCCAACGGTTAATCCAATTCAAGAAGATGGGACTTTTTTACCGGATGCTCAAACACCAGGTATTATACCTAGAAACTTATTGGCTGTACCTGATAGAAGAGATAATTTAGCTGTTACTAATAGTTTAATTACGAGTACTAGATTAGATTATTCTCCAATCGAGGCTTTAACATTAAGTGCTCAATTTGGGCTTGATTATAGATTATCAGAAACTACGGGGTTCAATTCCGTAGATGATCCAGATGCTATTGCAGTTCTTGGAAGAACAACTAGATCAAGTTTTACTAATCTTAATTACACTGCTTTCACAACAGCTAATTATACTAGGGAATTTAATGACCATGGTTTAACATTTTTGTTGGGAGCAGAATATAGACAAGAAGATACAGATTTCTTCCAAGCAGGTGGTACAGGATTGCCTTCTACACTATTTACTAGTATAGGATCCACGGCAGTACCTGAGACAGCTACTGGGGGTGAATTTTCACTTAAAAGAGCTTCTTTATTTGGTAGGTTAAATTATAACTATGCCCAAAAATACTTCTTTACTTTTTCTGGAAGATATGACGGTAGTTCAAGATTTGGTGCATCTAATAGATTTGGATTCTTCCCTGCAATTTCAGGGCAATGGGCTATAGCTGAAGAGAGTTTCTTCCCTACTAGCAGAGTGTTGTCAAATGCAAAAATAAGAGCAAGCTGGGGACAGACTGGTAATGATCAAGTAACTAATGGATTCGTTTCATTAATTGGTGCGAACTTAAATAACCTATTTCAAAACATTACAAATTTTGGATCAGGAGCTAATTTCTTGGGGCTTAGTGGAATTTCACCACAAAACATAGGTAATGATCAACTACAATGGGAGGTCAAAACGACACTTAATATTGGATTAGATTTTGAGTTTTTCGAAAGGTTTAATTTCTCAGTTGAAGCTTTCAGAAGTATAAATGATGATCTTTTACTTCAGAATCCTCTGCCTTTAATTACAGGTTTTAATCAAATTACTCAAAACTTAGGAGCTGTAAGAAATAGTGGATTAGAATTTTCTGTTACCGGAGATATTTTGAGAGTTGGTGACTTTAAGTGGAATTCAAATTTTAATATTTCAGTTTTAGACAATGAAATATTGGAATTAGCAAATGATCTAGAGGTTCTAGATCCTAATGATTTTACTCAGACAAGGGTAGGAGATCCTATTTTTACTTATTTTGGGCGTCAATATGCCGGTGTAAATGCCGCAAATGGTAGACCTTTTTGGAGAGATAGAAATAATAACATTACTTACAATCCCATCGTAACCCCTGGTGATGATGATGATAGACAAGTTCTTGGAGATTCATTTGCAGAAGTATTTGGAGGCTTTACAAATACCTTCAGTTATAAAGGAGTTGAGTTAAGTGTGTTTTTACAATATGAGTATGGAAGAGAAGCAATCAATACTCAACAACAATTTAATTCTGAGTTCGGTAGAAGAACACTTAATGGGGATGCTGATATATTTGTTGAAAGATGGCAGAACCCAGGAGATGTAACTAGCGTACCAAGGCCTATTACAGCTGCTGGTTTTCCTTCTACAGCAAGCAATACCGTTTTAAGTTCAAGATTTATTGAAGATGCATCTTATATAAGAGTAAAGAATGTATCAGTATCGTATACTTTTCAAAATGACTTGATTAGTAAATTAGGGCTTGACAGACTTAGGCTTTATGGTCAAGCTACTAACTTATTAACATGGACTGCATTTGATGGGAGAGACCCTGAATTTGCTGGTACGCAAGATAATGGTTTAGTACCTGTAGCTAGAACAGTAATTTTCGGTATTGAGTTAGGATTTTAAATATTGTTTGAAATGATAAATATTAGTTTTAAAAAATATATAGTAATATTCTTTGGAGTTATTTTCCTGACTGCTTTAAGTGGTTGTGAAGGAATAATTGATGTAGAACCAGTATTATCTGTTTCTGATGAAACAGCACTTAATACAGGTGAAGGAATCAATTCAGTTTTAATAAGTGCTTATGATGGACTTCAACGAGGAGACCTTTATAATAGGGATATGATTGCGTTTCCTGAAGCTTTAGCTGACAATTTGGAGACTACAGATGCATCAGGAAGGCTCGTTGGAGAAGCACGAAATACCATTGGTAGTCAATTTGTTAGTTGGAATGAATGTTATGAGAATATCAATATTTCTAATCTGATAATCACTAGAATTAACTCGGGGCCTGTAGATGGATTAACTGAAGATGAGGCAAATCAGGTATTAGGTGAAGCTTTATTTTTAAGGGCACACAACTATTTTGATTTAATGAGAGCTTATGCTTATGATCCAACTAACTTGCAGCCTGAATTGAATAGAGGAGGCGTACCTTTGGTATTAAATGGAGTAATTGCATTGGGTGATGTAGAAATTGTCGGTAGAGCACCTGTGGGTGAAGTTTATGCACAAATAGTTGCTGATTTAGAAATGGCTGCTAGTCTTTTAGATAATTCTAATTTACCTATTAGGGCTTCTAGATTTGGTGCATTAGGGTTGTTGTCTAGGGTGCAACTTTATAATGGTAACTATCAGGAAGTAATAAACGCTGCTAATGCTGTTATTGGACAAGGTGTGGACTTACTAAGTAATGATGAGTATGTAGCTGGTTTTACTAATGCTGATACAAATCCAGAAGCATTATTCGAAATTTCCTATCAAGATGATGAAGGTACTGGTGTGAATGAATCACTGGCATCAAGTTTTAGAAGCGATCCTGGATTTGGAGATGGAATCCCTACTATGGATCTATTAAGCAATTATGAAACAGCGGATGTCAGACTTGGTACATATGTAATGAATGCTAATGGTAGATTGGAGTGTAATAAGTATAATGGACACAATGGCATTGCAAACGTTGATAATGTTACCATATTAAGATTGTCAGAACTTTACCTTAATCGAGCAGAAGCTTTTGCTAGAATAAATGATAATGCAAATGCTATTTCTGATCTCAATGTAATTAAAACTAGAGCTGGTGTTACTACAGTTACTGGTTTGACTGGAGATGCATTAATTGATGAAATCTTAGTAGAGAGAAGAATAGAATTAGCGTTCGAAGGACATAGGTTCTTTGATCTCAAAAGATTAGGTTTAACTATACCAAAACCTTTGTTACCTGTTGATTTAGATCCTACGGATTTTAGGGTACTAGCTCCAATACCTGGTATTGAAATTAGTACTTTAGGATTAGAACAAAATATTGGTTATTAAAATATTTTATTATCAATAATAGATTAATGATATGAAAAAGGGAATTTATTTATTTTTTTTGTTGTCTATTTCACTTTTATCATCATGTTTTGATGATAGTGAGGGGACAGTTTTTACAGAAGCATTAGTAGAATTTGATGTAAGTTCATTTGCTTTGCCTACTGGAACTCCAGGGGTAGTGACTATTCTAAATGGTTCTGGAAATGTAACTACAAATGTTAACTTAGTTGGGCCACAACTAAGTAGTGATGTGAATTTAAATGTTGAAATTGTTCCAGAATTAACAACAGGTATTTCTGGAACTAATTATACAATTGCAGGAACTTTAACAATACCGGCAAATCAAAGTGTTATACCTTTGAGTATTAATATCTTACCTGACGCTTCTCTTACTACAGCAGTTGATGTTGCCGTAAGGTTAGTTGGGAATGATGATGTAGATGTAAATCCTAATTTTAATACAGTTATTTTTAGGATAACTCCTTAGGTGATTTATATCGTTAGGCTATGATAAGCTTTTTCAAATTGAGAAGCATGAAATACCTAACTGATAGTTATTGCATATGAAAAATTAAGGCCGATTAATTTCTATTAATTGGTCTTTTTTTGTTTTTAAGTATAAAAGAAATTATGTTCTGCAAAAAACGTTTTGATGTATTTTCACTAGCAACGTAAGGGTAAACGAACTAGATTGTAGTGATCTTCTATGAACTTTAATAAAATCGTTTGAATAGTACTTTTATTACTAAACATATATTTAACTTTTGATGTTTAATTTATAAAACTTAAACATCATCCATTTTGATTTGGTTGAAATGGCTCACTTTTATGCATTTATAAATTAATAAATCACTCTGAGAACGATCTCTAAAAGCAAGGGCTGCCCCAGCAAATCTTTCAAAACTGGTATACGTCGCGTAGAAGGAGGCTTTCTAAGTGTACTTTTAATCGTAATTATACATTAAGAATTGTTAATCTGCCAAAAACACTATTTGAAAGGTTGATAAGTATATAAATTGTCATTTAATGTAAATGCTTAAATCACCCAACTGGTGAATTGGTAGAATTTAACTCAGTTCTATTACTTTGCATTAGAAGTCTCTCAATGAACTGAATTGATGAGTCAAATTCTATAACCTTTTAAATGATTGTACTTTACTGAGAATTTGTAAATAAATTAAACCCTATTCCATAGCCTGGGTTTGTCATAGAAACTCAAGTTAACAGATAAATGTTTATTTGAATTTTACCTTTAAATAAATGGGGAATAATAGATTAATTTTCTGGCAGTGTGCCAAATAATAACACTGTTTTCTAAATTAATTACCATAAGAATCAAACAATAACTATTGTAAATCTGGCTAAGTTCTAATATTTACAGCATTTTATTTAAATAGTTCAAAGATAGTGTCTGCTTAATCAGAAATCATTATTGCTACCATCCATTTTTTTATGGTTCCTTTAGATTCTCTTAATTGATCAGCATAGGCAAACCAGTTTAGATAATTTTGCAAATACTTTGAACTCACCCCATTAAAAGGCTGTAAGAACTTTCTCAATTCTCCATGTACATGATTGACTTTTTGAAGATGAATGGTCTTATTTTTTTTGTCTACATGTTCCTTTGCTAATAATGTTTCGTGTTTAATAGAGAGGTTCTCTTTGCCGAATGCTTTGTATGAGGGATGTTTGTCAGTAATCAGTGTAGCGTTTTGATCTATTTTCCCATTTAAAGCTTTAGTTATTTCCTCTTTACTCAGACGCTTAGACTCTACTGCTTTAAGATTTTTATTTCCATTACGTTCAACGGCAGTAACTATCTGTACTACTG
>CALGOB010000248.1 GCA_937958005.1 uncultured Cyclobacteriaceae bacterium | reverse complement strand
TTTATCTGGGCAATGAGTTTGGAAGTTTTATCTTCCAACAACTCAAATCCCCTTTCTTTTAATTGTTTAGCTAGGTTCTCTTTTTGTTCTTCATTTACAGGTTTACTAATCACTACTTCTCCTAACTCAATATGAGTAGTTTCAATACCTAAATTGGTAAAAATGTCTTCCACAGTATCTATACAGCGAGGGCATACCATATTTTTGATATTGATTTTATTCATGTTACAATGTAGTAAATTTTTGGCTTGTAAGGATTCGTGAAATAATACAATTTGTTTTCTGGTCATTTACAGGGCTGGAAATTTCATCTTCAAAAGAGATTCCTATTAAGCAGATTTATAATTGAAGTCTGACAACGGAAGAAATCAAGCTAATTATAGCACAACTTGAATCATGATATCATTTTGTCGATAGACTTTATTTACCCCTTCTTTTCCTCCTCCTCAATCCGACATACAGCCTCCGATATTAGTTCCAAATCCTGCTCTAAAATGTTCGAGAATTCGTCTTCTCCCGCTACTACTAAGGGAAAGTTGATTTTATTATCGACTTTCCCTTTTTTGTTTTCTGCTAAATTCGTTGATATTAAGTTGGTTAGGGTGAAAATCACATTCACCCTGTTGGTTCGGGAAACCTTACTTTTGAAGTCAAACAAGATGCACTCTGGAAAGACCATATTCTGAATTGTTCGCTTCGTCTTAAAAGCCCCCTCAGACCATAAAGAAGATAGATTTTTAGCAATTTTCAGTGCTTTTTCTATCATTTCATCCATGTTCGAGAAGTTGAAAACAGTATTTTTCGTTTTGCTCAATAATTCGACTCTTTCATTTTCTAGCTCTGGTTTGAATTCTTCGTAATCTTCTTTGCTTATTTCATTCAATACCATGTACTTTCTTTTGAGATTCTTTAGCCGCATCTCCACTTATTCAAGTTTAAACAAATACCTAACAGCTATTTATACTTTTCTTTTTAAAGTCTAAGTCGTAATCTGGGTTAAATGTGATAGGCATTCAGATTAATTAGTTTTGATAGTCTTTTAGTGTCATCCGACTATATTTAGAATTCAAGAAAATTCTAGCTTTAAATCGATGAAACAAAGGTTATTTCTCAGGTTCAAAAAACATTCCCCTATCTTAAAATGGTTTTCCTGAATAGGTAGTAGCTTTCTGTGGCGACAGTCCGATTCATTTTTTGTCGCTTCGACGATCCGATTGATCAAAAAAGAATCGCGCGGCAGCTGCCAAAAAACAACAGGGTAGCCTAGCGAACAATTTAAAGCTTCTACTGCCAACCTACCTAAACGCATAAAAATGAATATCTTTTTTCTAGGATACTAGTAATAGTCTTTTTTAAAAGTTTAGAAGTTATTAATATAACAAAAGCTTATCAGTTTACTGATAAGCTTTTGTTATATAAGATGATAGATCTATAAATTATCTAAAAGATATACTGCCAGAAGAAGTTCTGGCTGTTACAGATAGGCCTCCATTTCTAATCGTTAGATGATCCTCAGCACGTCTATCACCTACCTTTATCCCACCTGAGCTAGATCTTATGTTAAAACTCATATTATCCAAACTATTTTCAAGATTTAGATTAATACTACCTGATGTAGCTTCAAAATTACTATCCCCAGTTAATTCCACGTAATCACCTTTAATGCTCCCTGAGGAAGTCTGTAAATCTAAACTACCTTTAATTCTATCCAATCTAATCCCTCCAGAAGAAGTTCTTGCATATACATCACCATCAATTCTTCCAGTCAAAGTTAATCCTCCTGATGAAGTTTTAGCTTCTAAGTTACCGTTCAAATTATCTATCCTTAAACTACCAGAACTAGTCTTAGCAATGGTATTCCCCATTAAACCTGTAGCTTTAATACTCCCTGAAGAAGCTTTTAAGCTAATATTTCCTTTAATATTCTCAACTTTTAGACTCCCACTACTACATCTTAAGTCAATATCTTTTGCTTCAAGGTCTTTAGCATACATACTACCAGAACTGTTTTTAGCATCAACTACAGTTCCTTTTGGTACATCAATGTTAATTTCACCATCAAAATTTCCATTGATACTATTTGGCCTTTCTACCCAGACTACTAAGGTACTGCCATTTAGTTTTGTTCTAATCTCTATTTCTCCTTGATAACGTTTTGGTCCTTCTACCTGACCATTAACAGAAATTCTATCGCCTGAAACCCCATTTAAGTTGACTTGTACGAAGCTTCCTTCTACTTCAAGCCTTTCTATTCTTTCAGCATCAAATTTTTTACTGGAGAGTAAGACTTGTCCATTTAAAAGTGTTGCTGAGAATAAAATAATTGAGAAAATACTAATTGATTTCATCATAATCATGTGTCGTTTTGTTCTTTTGTTGAGTTTTCTATAATATATAGATGAAAAAAAAATAAAAAGGTTGCAATTTTCATTGAGAAATTGAAATTTCTCTTGTAAATAGCAGTCCTTTAAACAACTTATATATGAAATATCTAACTTCAAAATTATTATTAATTGCTTTTACATTATTCGTGTTTGCCTGCGAAGCTCCTAAAAAAGCAGAAAAAGAAGCGAAAGCTGAAATGGAAGCTAAAAAAGAGGCAATAAAAAAAGAAGTAAAAGTACCTACTACTCTATTTGAAAAATCGGTTGCCTTTCATGGAGGGTTAGAAACTTGGAATAGTTTCGGAACATTGAAATTTGATAGAGTTTCTGCACAAGGAACTTCTACTCATACCTTAGACTTGAAAAACAGGAATGAATTGATTAAAAACCCGGAGAGCACACTCACTTTTACTGAAACTGGTTATTGGAACAACCCTGATCAGGTAAACGAAAAAGGTGAAAGACAAAACCCAAGGTTTTTCAGGAATTTATGGTTTTACTTCTTTGGGCTACCTTTTGTAACAGCTGATCCTGGAGCAAACCAAGAAACTATGGAAGACGCTACACTAGATGGAAAAACTTACAATAGAGTGAAAATCACATTTGGTGAAAATGTTGGAGATGCTCCTGATGATCAATACATTCTTTGGTTAGATCCTACTACTAAACAGCTTGAATTGATTAATTATTCAGTAACATATGGAAAAGGAAAAGAAGCTTCGGAAAAGTATAATGTTATCGTCTTTAATGAATGGCAAACTGTAAATGGTTTAAAAGTACCTAAAGCTTTTAAAGGTCACGCATGGGAAGATAACAAAATAGGTGATGTAAGATATGAGTTTGAATTCAGCAATGTTTCTTTCTCAACTGAAAGACCAGACCCTTCTTTTTTCTCAACTCCTGAAGGAGCATATTATGAAGATTACAAGTAATTAATCTAGTATTTTATTAGGAATCATTTATGGGGTTTTACTTAGCAAACTGTATGTTTTAATGATGATTTCTAGCACCAAATCAAAGATAATTGAACATGATAGATTATATCTGCAATTTGATTCAAAGTGAGCAAAAAGGCGCAACCATAACAGGACTTTAGTTAGTTTTTTTGAAACCGTCTTTTATGCCAAATTAGTAGTAAGGCATACGGTGATTTTATTGTTAATATAATACAAGATTCATAATCAATAAAACAGAAAGGCTGTCTTTAATAAAGACAGCCTTTCTGTTAATGCTTCTAACTGAAATGGGCAACCCCGACACAAAGGTACGGGGAATCTACGGGCAATAATTTAAATCGAATGATGCATTAGAAATTTGATGCAAACCATAACTAACAGTCATTTAGCCACTTAAATCCTAATTTCCTACTCACCATAATATAGACTATGTCTGCGTTGCAAATCAGAATTTAAGCAGCTATCTAACGGCCATTTATGATTTTCTCTTAAAAGTATAATGCATCATTCGAGTTTAATGATCAACTCAGCACCTCCACAAAGAAGCTTCAGCGCTCGAGAAAGAGTTGAGAATTAATAATATCCCTCAGGGATTAAACTCTCACCCTACCCTCATTTTTGTCAGTTCTACTAAAAGTTTCAGACCTTCTTTTAAGTAAGGGTCAGTCTTTAGTTTTTCAATTTTATTGATATCAAATTCATTTTCAGTGCTTTTCAATTCAGTGGAAATGGAGGTAGTAAGTGCATCCTCTTCCTCTTTATTTTTCTCTTGCTCTGCTTTTCTTTCACTATAGTTTAAAGAAACAAACTTCCTATCTTTATTTTGATTTGCTTTCTCAATATCTTCTACGAGCTTTTTCAACTGTGGATCGTTATTCAAATCAAAATTATAAATCTTATTGAGCTGTTCAATCATCTGTTGAGAAATATCATTTGTCTCTTTATAATCAGTAGACGAAATCTTGTCCCAAGGTAAAGCACTTTCTCTACTGCTTTCCCCATACTCTTCCGCACTGTATAAATTAGGAAACTGAATATCAGGTGTTACTCCCTGATGCTGTGTACTACTACCTGTAATCCTGTAGAATTTGGCAAGTGTCAGTTTGAGTTGGCCCAGTTTCTTTGAAGGATCATTAATGATTTGATTCAATCCAATTAAATTCTGAACTGTTCCTTTACCAAAGCTAGTCTCCCCTAAAACAACCCCTCTTTTATAATCTTGGATCGCACCACTAAATATTTCAGAAGCACTTGCACTAAAACGATTGATCAATACAGCCATTGGTCCATTATAAAATAAATCACGATCAGTATCCCTATGTTTTTCTATAGTCTGGTCAAAATTCTTTACTTGTACCACAGGGCCATCTTTTATGAATAGACCAGTTAACTCTATCGCTTCTTGTAAGGAACCACCTCCATTAAAACGAAGGTCTACCATTAAAGCATCCATCCCTTTTAATTTCAACGAGTCAATTAATTTTTTAACATCTCGTGTGGTACTATTGAAATCATCAGCACCACTTCTTGCATTTTCAAAATCTCTGTAAAAACTAGGAATTCTAATAACTCCCAATTTAAAATCAGTCCCTTTATCCGAAATATTTATTATCTCTCCTTCCGCAACTTGATCATCTAAATTTATTCTATCTCTAACAAGCGTTACAGTATCAGGAGCATCCGTAAGCGCTTTATCAGCACGAGCCAAAAGCAATCTAACAGTTGTACCTTTTGGCCCTCTAATTAACTGAACAACATCGTCAATCCGCCATCCAACAACTTCCACTATATCTTTATCACCTTGACCTACACCTACTATTCTGTCTTTTTCTTTTACTTCCTTACTCTTGTAGGCAGGGCCTCCTACTACTACCTCAGAAACTTCAGTATAATCTAGGTTTTGCATTAGTCTTGCTCCTATACCCTCAAGAGCTTGACTCATATTTATATTGAAATCATCGGCAGCTTTGGGGGAAAAATAATCAGTATGAGGATCAAAAGTACTAGTAAATGAATTTACATAAGTTTGAAAAACGTCTTCACTTTTATTTTGATAAATTGCCTTTCTCCATCTTTCATATCTAGTTTTTAAGGATACAACAATTTCATCCCACTCTTTTCCTTGGAGCTTATAAATAAGTGCTTGATTTTTTAAATACTTTAGCCAAAGGCCATCCCATTCTGTTTTTCCATTGGCCCACTCAGCCCCTTCTCTATCAAAATAATATTTCTCGTCTTCATCAAAATCCATTTCTCCTTCGTCCAAAACAGAAATAATATAGTTCAACCTGTTGATTGCACGCTCTCTTCTTACATGGAACATTTGATAAGGAAAATCCAACTTACCTTGTTTAAAATCATCATCAATTTTAAATCGATACCTTTCAAAATAAGCTAAATCAGAATCAAGAAAATAAAGTCTACTAGGATCAAGAGCTTCTACGAAATTATTAAAGACTTTATCAGATGTAGAATCATCAAGGTCAGCTTTTCTATAATGATATCTATTTAATAGGCTAACGATGTACTGCATTTCAATAGGGTGTTCTTCTTTAGGTTCCAAATAAACCAAACTATCCTTCCCTAGACTATTAAATGATGTTTTAGCAATTACAGAATTCGTAAGTAATAATGCTATGCCAAAACAGATAAAAACAATTCTCTTCATATCAATTCTATTCTAATCCTTTTCTTAATTCAATTTTACGCAGAATAATCTCTAAAGATATGATAATTTTAACGAATCAAATAAAATCATACCTATTGTAAAAGATTAATTTCACAAAAAACGTGCAAAATTTATATAGTAAGCTTTCAAAGTGATTCATTTTACTTGAAAAGCTCTAATTTTAACAAAATTTAATCTAACTATTCAATATAAAGTTAGGATAAATTTTGCCTTCACCCACTATCTAAGCCAATCTGGTTTAGTGGTATCAACCTGTACTTTCAAGTCATTTAATAGGTTATAAAGGCCAAAATAAGTTCTATTAATATAAAGAGCGTGTCTTGATCCTCTAGCTTGTTTAGACTCTCTAAGTTCTTTCATATTTGATAATTTTTCACTGAAATCAAATATTTCTTTGAAATAACTATCATCAGAAAAATCAAAACTATCACTATGAAAGGGTCTTCCTAACAGGGAAATCATTTCTTTAAAAGCATCAATAAAGAATTTCCTTTCCTCTTCAGTGTCTGTATCAAATACAATTCCCAGGTCCAAAAAGGCCTTACTTAACTCCTCTTCATCTTGGGCAATATCTTTTTTGATCAACTTAAAATAACCTTCGTAAAAGTCTTCAGGTATAACTTTAACACAACCAAAATCAATAACTCCTAACTTTCCATCTGGTTTTAATAAGAAATTGCCTGGATGCGGATCCGCATGCACCTGCTTCAATTGATGGACTTGATGATCATAAAAATCCCATAATGCTTGACCAATTTTAGTCTTTACATCTTCACTAGGATTATCTAAAAGAAATTCTTTCAAATGCTTCCCATCTATCCAATCCATAGTAATGATCCTTTCGCAAGAAAAGTCAGGATAGTAGTTAGGGAAAACCAAATTTTCGAGATGTGAACAAGCTTTAGTAATTTCAGTTGACCTGATTAGTTCCAGTTCATAGTCAGTCTCTTCTAACAACTTAGATTCCACTTCCTCCAAATATTGGGCTAACTCTTTTTCACTTAAATTAAACAACCTCAGCGCAAAGGGTTTCACTAACTTCAGATCAGACTTTACACTATTACCAACTCCAGGGTACTGAATCTTTACTGCGTATTTATGCCCATTCAAGTTTGCTTGATGTACTTGACCTATCGAGGCGGCATTTACTGCATTTTTTGAAAAGCTATCAAATAATTCATTTGGCCCTTTTTTAAAGTACTCTCTGAAAGTTTTGACAACTAACGGATAAGATAGTGGTGGAGCACTGTACTGTGCCATGGCAAACTGGTTTTGGTAGGCTTGAGGAAGCAGGTTTTTATCCATAGCCAACATTTGAGCTACTTTTAAAGCACTTCCTTTTAGTTCACTTAGTGACCCATAAATGTCCTCAGCGTTGTCTTGATCTAATTGATCCTTAGACAACTTAGGGTCAATCATTTTTTTTGTATAATGCTTAATATAATTGCCCCCTACTTTAGCACCAGTCTTTACAAACTTTGCAGCACGCTGAATTTTGGTTGTTGGGATAGTTATTTGTTCTTTCATACTTAACTATTATTAATTTTTATTTTGATATAAAAATTTCGCAAAATCCAGCATGGAGTCCAGCGGGCCTTTTTCTATCAGATCCAATGAAAGGTGTACTGATTTTTCCACAGCAGCATCTGTACTTTCAAACCCTTTACTATCATCATTTTTCCAAAAATTCATTAAAAACACCATTTGAACCCAAAATCCTTTTTTGTATTGCTCTGATATAAATGGTCTTTTAGGTATTTCTCCACTGTCATTACCTTCAACCATTAAGTCACTTATATATTCTATATAAGCATGCTTCATTCTTTTTAAAACTGGTATATCTTTAAATGGCTGCAATGATTTAAGTTCCATTAAAACGAAACTTCTATTTGATTTGAGTACTTCTAAAAAAGTAAAATAAAAAGTCAATAATTTTTCCCTAATTGAATATTGCAGATAATTTTCATCAGCTTGTATTACTTCAATCACAGAAAAAACCATCTCCTCCCAGATACTTCCTTCCAAATCATTAAATGAACTAAAATGATCAAAAAACTGATCTTCCTTTATTTTTATCTCTTTAACAAAAGCATAAACAGAGTTGGGTTGTTCTCCATTAGTTAATTTATATTCTTTATATTTTTCGACAATTTTCTTTTTAGCATTGTCGTTGATTCCTTTCTTTTCTGATACCTTATCCATACCTAATTTATATATTTCTAGATTCCTAAATTTTGTTGAATTGAGCGAAATTCAACTAAAAATCATGGTAGACTTCTTATCCTCTAACTGATTCCTATCTATTATATCTTTTTTTTAACAATTAAGTTTCAAAAAATGTCAGATTTTATTTCTTTTGAACAAATCATTTTTTCTTGACAATACAATGAATGATCTTTAAATAATAATATTTAAAAGTATTCTAAATGAATTGTATGCCCAATGTGTAGTTATAATGTGATATTTGTCTTATTTTGTCGCAGCTAATGGAACAACACAAACATTTAATAGCATTTCTACTATGTTTCGGTTGTCTAACTTCCTTTTATATAAAGGTAGAGGGACAGAACAGTAAATTTGTAGAAGATAGTTTAAAAGCGGTAGAACTTAATCGATTAGCCTGGTCCATCAGAAATTCTGATCCAGACTCAAGTGAATCTTTAGCGAGGAGAGCTATGGAACTGGCCATGATCAATAATATCTCAGAATTAAAACTACAAGCATTTAACTATATGGGTGTGGCTGAAAGGAACCAAGGTAATTATGGTGAAGCCTCTCGCTTATATATGGCTGCTTTAAGAATTAGTGAAGAAAAGAAAAATTACAGTCAAAAAGGTTATACACTAATCAATATAGGTAACCTTTATATATATCAACAGGATTTCAATCAAGCATTCACCTATTTAGAAAATGCCCTTGAAATTGCCGATTCACTCAATGATCAAAATATGCGTGCTTATTGTTTTCTAAACATGGGGAGAGCAAAACGAGGCGCCAATGAACTCAATAAAGCCGAAGACTTTTTTCTTAAATCTTTAGAAATAAGAAAAGTATTAAATGACACTTCTAGTCAAGTCACACTTAAAGTCGAACTGGCAGAGGTATTCAGGCAGGAAGGGAATTTAGAAAAAGCACTAGAATATTATCGGTCAGGGTTAGATAATATCAATACTATTAAAAACTATGGAGCGCTTTCTTATTCTTTTAACAACATAAGTAAGATTTACTTAGAACAAGGAAAACTAGATACTGCTCAATTATATGCAAAATATTCAAATGATATAGCTGAACAACTTAATGATAAATATGATTTACAAAAGGCAAAACAAAATTTATCTATCATTTTTGAACAAAAGGGAGATTATAAAAATGCAATCAAATATCTGAAAGAGTTTAATGACCTTAAAGATTCTATTTTTAGTGAAGAAAACACCAGAAATATGGAGCGTTTAATTTCAGGTTTTGAATCTGAAAAAATCAAATCCCAGAATAGTTTGCTACAGGAAAGGAATGAACTGAATAATAAAGTTATTGAGATTCAAAAAATGATTATTGTCCTAGCCCTAGTCGGTTTGGCACTTTTAGGGGTAATTTTCATTATCATTTACAAAGCATATAAAGTTAGAAAGAAACTTAATTTAGAAATTCTCAAACAAAAAGATCAAATTGAGAATGACAAAGATCTAATTGAAGTTCAATCTAAAAAATTAGAGGAACTTGACAGAGCCAAGTCCCGTTTTTTCACAAACATCTCCCATGACCTAAGAAGCCCTTTAAGTTTAATAATTGGGAATATTGAGAATGTGATGGACAATGAAGACAATTATTTAAGTCCAATTTCCAAAGAAAATCTTGACACCGGTTATAAGAACAGTAAACGCCTTTTATACCTAGCTGATGAAATCAATGAACTCACAAAATTAGAAGAAGGAAAGTTAAAGTTTGAGAAAGAAGCCGTTGAAATTGGACTCTACTTAAAACTATTAGTCAAAATGTTCAGTTCAGCTGCTGAATATAAAAATATACAGTTAACCTTCAAATCTGAAATAGAAGATAATGTCCCTATTGAATTAGACCCCAGACATTTTGAAAAAATTATCTATAATTTAATCTCCAATGCAATTGAACATACGCCTATTGAAGGTAATGTAGAAGTTACTTTAAAACAGAATGATGATAACCTAAGTGTTGAAATTTCGGATGATGGAGAAGGAATATCCAAACAAAGCTTACCTTATATATTTGACAGATATTACCAATCACCTACTAATCAATATAGAATACGTGAAGGGTTAGGCATCGGTTTGGCACTAGTAAAAGAGTTGGTAGACTTACACAAGGGTGAAATTAATGTTCAGAGTACAGCAGGAAAAGGAACAAAATTCATCATCAATCTCCCATTTGTTAAAGACCTAAAAACAACTGCTTTCGCACCTGAACAATCTGCTTATATTCAGGAAAAGAATCATTTATGGAGTGAATTATTAAAAAAGAACCAATTCTCTGAGAAACAGACCAATATAAAGGTCAACAACCTTGAAAAAGACAAGACCAAAACAATTCTTATCGTGGATGATCACCCAGAGGTAAGAGAATATATCAAAAATCTATTAATTACTTATTTCACTATATATGAAGCTGGTAATGGAAATGAAGCGATTCATATTTTAAAAACAAGCAGTGTAGACCTAGTCATTACAGATTTAATGATGCCATGGATGGATGGTTTTGAGCTTTTGCAGGTAATGCATAATGATCCTAGTATGAACAAAATACCCGCACTAGTTGTTTCTGCCAGAACCAATGATGAAGATAAGAGAAAAGTACTTTTTAGGGGGATTAACAATATTCTATACAAACCATTTGATAGACACGAATTGATTTTGAGAGTGAATAACTTGATCAATTTCAAGGATAATATAGAAAAAGACAATTCTGACAAACTATTAATATCCAATAGCAAGACGATAAGTGACATTGAAAAGGGTATCATGGAAAAAATAGATTCACTTATCATTGAAAACATAGACAATCCAGCACTATCAGTTAATCATTTAGGTGATGTGTTAGCCGCCAGTGAACGTAAGGTTTACAGAATGGTCAAGAAGCTAACTAATATGACTCCTTTGGAATATATTAAAGAAGTGAGATGGAAATATTTAGAAGTATTGATTAGAGAAAAAAATGTAAAAAATGCTACTGAGGCTGCTAAATCAATTGGGATCAACAATGTCACTAAATTTAAGCAACAATACGAAAAGAAGTTCGGTAAAAAGATAGATCATATTCTAGATTATGGAGTGGAATAATTTTTTTGATGCTGAGCTTTATAAACAAAATCCATTTTTTTAGATTGCACAAGAATTAACAACAATTATCATTATAACACATGGGAAGAGCGTTTGAGTTTAGAAAAGCAAGAAAATTTAAGCGATGGGGGCAAATGGCCAAGACCTTTACCCGAATTGGTAAGGACATCGTTATAGCTGTAAAAGAAGGAGGCCCTGATCCTGATACAAACTCAAGACTAAGAGCAGTTATCCAAAATGCGAAAGCCGCTAACATGCCTAAAGATAATGTTGAGCGTGCTATCAAAAGAGCTTCAAATAAAGATGAAGGCAATTATAAAGAAATAGTTTACGAAGGATATGGTCCACATGGTATAGCGGTTGTAGTAGAATGTACAACAGATAATACAACTAGGACTGTAGCTAATGTAAGAAGTTATTTTACTAGATCTGGTGGATCATTAGGAACTACTGGTTCACTTGATTTCCTGTTTGAAAGAAAATGTATTTTCAAAACAAAAGAAAAAGAAGGCATTGATGTAGAAGAGCTTGAGTTAGAACTTATTGATTTTGGTGTAGATGAGGTAGGACAAGATGAGGATGAAATAGTTATTTATGGTGAATTCGGTTCATTTGGCACCATTCAAAAATACCTAGAAGAAAATAACTTTGAAATAATCAGTTCTGAGTTTGAGAGAATCCCAATGGATACTAAAGATCTTTCAGAAGAAGCGGAAGCTGAAATTGAGAAATTGCTTAATAAATTCCATGAAGATGATGATGTTCAGAATGTTTTTCATAATATGAAATAATCCACATTCTCCTTTGATTTAAGCTAAGAATTATGTATTTTGAAAAACACTAAACATTTAAATGTTTCTAAGT
This sequence comes from uncultured Cyclobacteriaceae bacterium, assembly GCA_937958005.1. Classification (GTDB taxonomy): domain Bacteria; phylum Bacteroidota; class Bacteroidia; order Cytophagales; family Cyclobacteriaceae; genus JANSWY01. The sequence goes on along the minus strand of CALGOB010000248.1, from coordinate 7,884 downwards.
GTTGAATGATCCATTGAAACAATTACTGCTAGTAAAGGATTTTTAATTAGCCACATAGAAAATTGCGTAAAGTTAATATTTACGAGTCTCATACAAATCTCTCTTCACAGGACTCGCAATATCATGAATTAGTAAAGTTGACTTCCTTGAGTACAGGGTGTCGGTTTGCTTCATTGAGCTTAAATAGCAAGAAGGGATTTCTTTTAAAGTCAATTCATGGTTTTGATTTTGATAAAAGATCTTACATCTATCCTTTCTGGAATTATTTTTCTGATTACGATAGTGATATCCTAGTTATAAATGATTCAACTAAGCTAGTACTTTTCAATCAGAATCTTAATGGAAATGATATTCCAAAAATTCATTTTTATGCGGCTTGCCCTCTCATTAATAAAAAAGGAGAGCTAGAAGGAATTTTATCTGTTTTTGACAGCAAAAAAATTCCATTTGGCAAGGAAAAGAAGGAAACGTTTAGAATTGTTGCGAACCAGATATCAAACTTGATAAACTCCTCTAAAAGTGAGGATAATTTAATAAAAACCCAGTTAGAACTAAACTCTACACGGAATCAATTAATAGAAAAAGAAAAATATTATAAGTCGTTAATAGATAATGCAGGTGATATTATTTATGAACTAAACAGCCAAAATAAATTATTATATGTCAATCAATTATTTGAAAAAGTTACGGGCTATAGCCAATTTGAGGCTTTCAATCTTAATGTTTGGCATCTCATAGACAAACCTTACAGACAAAAAATTTCTAGGTTCTATACGAAACAATTCCTGAAAAGAAAATCCATTACCTACTTTGAATTCCCCATTATTTCTAAATCAGGTAAAAGGCTTTGGCTTGGGCAAAAAGTAAAAATGGAATTCGTAAATGGAGTACTTCTAAAAACAATTATTGTCGCTAGAGATATTTCAGAACAAAAAGAGCTTAGTAAAAAACAAGACAAATATAAAAATGGATTAAGACTAATCAATTATATCGCATCCAATACACAATACAGTGTTGACGAGCAGCTTGAATTAGCCTTAGAAGTTGGAAGGAGTTATTTAGGCCTTGATCTAGGGGCAATAGGTCAAGTGAATAAAAATAAATTTCAAGTCAAATATACCCGGAAAGATGGAGCTTCAGAGAGTATTGAGGTTAAAGAAAATTATGAGCTTGACTCTGTTTTTAGCAGTATTGCCTACAAGAATGATGATGTATTAGCAATAACTGATATAGGGAATTCGGATTTAAATACTTTTAATTGTTATATAAACAACAATATACAAACCTACATAGGCGTCCCTTATCACATAAAAGGCAAGAAATTTGGAACTGTAAGTTTTATCTCCAAAAAGAAGAGACTACAAGCATTTGATGAAAATGAAATAGACTTTCTTAAATTGTTTGCCAAATGGGTAGGTTTCACTCTTGAAAGAGACAATAGCAAACAATCTTTGCTATCAGAACAAGGGATGATGCGCGCGTTTGCCACCTTCTCCCCCGCTGCTGTGGCCATGTTAGATAACAACATGAGATACATGGCCGTGACTAAAAAATGGAGAGAAGTAAAAGGCTTAGTAGGAAAAAGTATTGTTGGCAAATCTCACTATGAAGTACAAACAGATATCAAACCAGAATGGGTTCCTCTTCACCAAAAAGCACTGAATGGCGAAAGTATCAAGGTTGAAAGCGATTCTTATTTAGATACAGAAGGAAGAGAGAGATTCATAAAATGGGAAGTACATCCTTGGTTTACTTCTGAAAATATTGTTGGTGGAATTATTCTTTTCGTAGATGACATTACGGTTATTAAAACGAAAGAAATAGAACTTAAGAAGGCTAAAATTGCTGCTGAAAAAGCTTCTGATGCCAAAGATCAATTTTTATCCACCATGAGTCATGAGATAAGAACCCCACTGAATGCAGTGATTGGTGCAAGTCATTTACTGATTCATGAATCGCCCAGAAAAGATCAACTAGAAAATTTACATTTACTTAAAAACAGTGGAGAGCATCTCCTAGCTTTAGTAAATGACATCCTAGACTTTAACAAAATTGAAGAAGGGAAATTACTATTAGAAAGCACCTATTTTAATTTAGACTTGCTCATCAAAAATGTAATCACATCTTTAAATTATCATGCTGATGACAAAAATATTAAACTAATAAGTCACTTGCCAAATGAGCCTTATCACATTCTTTTAGGTGACCCAACTAGGATAAGTCAAGTCTTAATTAATCTAATAAGTAATGCGATTAAATTCACTAATAAAGGAAAAGTAGAGCTTATAATATCAAAAAATTCCGTTTCATCAAAAGAATGTAACTTGAGATTTGAAGTTAAAGATACCGGAATAGGTATTTCTAAAGATAAAATTAAAGATATTTTCAGCACATTTACCCAAGCAGATACGGATACTACTAGAAAATACGGAGGTAGTGGGCTAGGACTAGCAATCTCTAAAAAACTACTTGAATTAATGGGAAGTAGTGGTATTCAAGTTGAAAGCTCTCCTGGGAAAGGCTCCAATTTCTACTTTGATTTAAACTTTAAAAAAGGAAGTTATATTGATATTGATACACCTTATTCACTAAATAAAATAATAGTCGATAAAGGTGTTACTAAAAAAGTATTGTTAGTAGAAGACAATGAAGTAAATAGAATATTAGCAGTTAAATTCCTAAATAAATGGGGTCTTAAAGTTACCTGTGCCGTTAATGGTCTTGAATGTATAGAAATGATAGACACAGAAAAATTCGATTTGATACTAATGGACTTGCAAATGCCTGAAATGGATGGATATCAAACCACAGATAACTTAAGAAAAAGCAACAACCCATACCATCAAAACATACCAATTATAGCTCTTACGGCCGATGCATTAGTTGAAGCACAGAAAAAAGTAAAAGAAGTGGGCATGAATGATTTTGTGACTAAACCATTTAACCCAAAAGAGTTTAGAGAAAAAATGGAACGTCATTTACATGTAACGCTTTCAGAATAGTATTTATTTATAGGTAAATGAACAACTCGGACTCAAGGGTACGGAGTATCAGGTACTAGAACAAGCTTAATTGCTTATTAACCTGAGCTACATTTTAAAAAGTACGCGTAAAAAGTCTCCGTCTACGCGGCCCCGGAACAGTTTTAAAAGATATGCTTGGTCAGCCACGCTGCCACAGTGAGACTGAGGCACTCCTTGCTGTTTGAGACGGTTCTTCTATCAAACTAGATAGATTGACGGGATCATTAAGACGAGGCGGCTTAGCAACTCCATTTTTATCCATCCCATGGCAACTAGCCCCTTTGGTGGTTCGTCACCACGGAAACTGTTACTATAGGTGATGTACGGGTTTCAAGATGTGAGTTACTCAGACAAAGCTGTTAAAACCGCTAAAAAAGAATTTTTAGCGGTAATTTGGGAGAAATATTGATCATTCATTACGCAATAACACTGATTATATGAAGGTAGTAAACCAAAGTTTATTCACCCCACTCAGTATGAAAAACACCTTCTCGATCGTTTCTTTCATAAGTATGTGAACCAAAATGGTCACGCTGTGCCTGTATTAAGTTCAATGGCAGCTTACTAGAAGTAAATGAGTCAAAATAGGTAAGGGAATTAGAAAGCGCTGGTAAAGGCAATGCATTTTCCACACCCAAAACAACTGTTTTTCTAGCTGCACTTACTGTTTCCTTTATTTTAGGTATAAATGCAGGTGAAAGAAGGATATTGGTCAAACCCTCGGTTTCTTGAAAGCTTTTAGAAATGTCATCTAATAAACCTGCTCTAATAATACAGCCCGCTCTCCATATTTTACTTACTTCTGACAAGTCCAACTCGTAGCCATAACTTCCTGAAGCTTCTACTAACTGATGAAGTCCTTGTGCATAGGTTATGATAAAACTAAAGTACAAGGCAGCCTCAGCTTGCGAAATCAGTTCTTTTTTATCTATAGCAGAAATTGAAGGTCTATCAAAGAGCTCGTCAGCCCTTATTCTTAAGGCCTTCAATGCCGAGATCTCCCTCATACTAACTGCAATGTCAATAGATGGTACTGGAATGCCTAAATCCATCGCATTCTGTGAAGTCCATTTACCTGTACCTTTTTGCTTTGCCTTATCTAGAATTTTATCTACTAATTCCCCTTCTCCCAATCCATCCTTCTGTTGAAAAATTTCACTTGTAATTTCTACCAAAAAAGATTGTAATCTACCCTTATTCCATTCTCCATAAACCTCCGCTAATTCTTTGTTAGATAGGCCACCTGCATGTTTTAGTAAATGATAGATTTCTGAGGTAAGTTGCATCAGTCCATATTCAATCCCATTATGAACCATTTTTACATAGTTACCAGCAGACTTAGGGCCTAGGTAAGTGACACAGGGTTCTCCTTGAAACTTTGCCGCTGCTGCTTCAAAAATTGGTTTGATGTATTGATAGGCTTCCTTATTTCCACCTGGCATAATACTAGGGCCTTTCCTTGCTCCTTCCGCTCCACCAGAGACACCCGCCCCAAAGAAATTAATTCCTTTTTCTTTTAAATAAGCTTCTCTCCTGTCCGTATTCGTAAAAAATGAATTACCTCCATCTATAATTATATCACCCTCATCCAAGAATGGCAGAAGGCTTTCTATGGCTGCATCTACTATTTTCCCCGCTGGAACCAAAAGCATAATCTTCCTAGGACTATCTAAAGAAGCTACAAACTTTTCTGCAGATGTAGTTGCAGTAATTTTCAATTCATTTCCTCCCAATGCAATTAGATCAGATACTTTTTGCTGATCTAGATCCAATCCACATACAGTAAAATCATTATCCGCTACATTTAAAATAAAATTTTGTCCCATTACACCGAGACCCACTAAACCAAAATTATACATTTCTCAAAAATTTTCAGATTTTGATATAAGATTAGTGGTTTTTATTCAGAAGCAGTAAAAAAAAGATAAAAATATTAACAGAAGGATAAAAAAAGATGAAAGGAGGTATAACTTTATGTCGTTAATACAACGAAATGAAACAAGCAGACAATCAAATGTTAATCATTTTTGGGGCATCGGGTGATTTAACAGCACGTAAACTGATCCCTGCTATCTTTGATTTATTCAAAGGTGGATTTCTCCCTGACAACTACATTATTCTGGGAGCCAGCAGAAGTAAATTATCTGATGAAGATTTTAGGAATCGTGTATTGCTAGAGAGCAGTTATTTTGACTTAGGTAAAGAAGAGAAAGAACTGATCAGTTCTTTTACTAATAAGCTCTTTTATGAACCTATCAAAGGGTATGAATCTGATTTCACAGATTTAGCAAAAAGAATTGGCCAGCTAGATAAAGACTATCAAACTGATCAAAACTATATTTTTTACCTTTCTACACCTCCTAGAGTTTATAAAGGCATTGCCGAAAATTTAGCTAGTGTTGGCTTAAGTGGTGAAACTACTGGGTGGAGCAGACTTATTGTAGAAAAGCCCTTTGGTTACAGTTTAGAAACTGCTCAAAACCTTAACAAAGAACTACTCCAGTATTTCAATGAATCACAGATTTATAGAATAGATCATTACTTAGGCAAAGAAACTGTACAGAATTTACTAGTCACTAGGTTTTCCAATAGTATTTTTGAGCCACTTTGGAATAGGAATTATATACAACATATAGAAATCACTAATGCAGAAGACATAGGTGTAGGTAGCAGAGGTGGTTACTATGACAAGTCGGGAGCTTTGCGTGACATGTTCCAAAATCACCTGATGCAAATAGTCTCTTTGGTTGCTATGGAGCCTCCATTAGAAGCCAATGCTGCTGAAATCAGAAATGAAAAAGTAAAAGCCCTGAGGTCTATCAGGATCATGAATGATCCTGAGGTGATTGAGAAAAATACCATCAGGGGACAATACGTCGCTACTGAAATAGCAGGCGAAAAAATTAAAGGTTACCGAGATGAAGAAGGTGTAGATCCTGAATCCCTCACAGAAACCTACGCCGCCATTAAGTTCTACATAGACAACTGGCGTTGGAAAGATGTGCCTTTTTATGTAAGGACAGCCAAGAGAATGCCTACAAAAGTCACCGAAATTGTGGTTCATTTTAAGCCTACTCCCCATAACCTTTTTAGTGGTAGCAACAGCGACAACAAACTAATTATCAGAATACAACCCAATGAAGGAGTGATGATCAAATTTGGGGTAAAAGTACCTGGACAAGGTTTTAAAGTAGAACAGGCAAATTTAGACTTCTATTATTCACAACTGACAGGCACTAAGGTGATGCAAGCCTATGAAAGGCTTCTGTTAGATGCCATGCAAGGTGATGCTACATTATATGCCAGAGGAGATGAAGTAGAAGCCGCTTGGAAATTTGTAGATCCTATTCTTAAACATTGGCATCAAAACAAAGATGTGAGGATGTATGGCTATGGTGCTGGCGTATGGGGACCAGAAGTGGCAAACGAATTAATAGATGGTGAAATTTCATGGCGAAACCCTGGACCAAATTTATCAGACGATCCAGGATATTGCCTTTTATGTTGATCAATAATGGAGATAAGTATATCAAATAATAAAGTAGAAGTAGCAGAGGTTTTTGCTGAATACCTCAAAGATTTAATCGTTTCAAACAATCAGGTCAACATTGCCTTATCTGGAGGCAGCACCCCTAAAGTAGTCTTTGATTACATGGCAGAACATTACAATGAACTAGAATGGTCCAAAGTACATTTTTACTGGGGAGATGAAAGATGTGTCCCTCCTACCCATACCGAGAGTAACTATAAAATGACCGTAGACCATCTTATTTCTAAGATCTCCATCCCTACTCAAAATATTAACAGAATAAAAGGAGAAAACGATCCAATAGAAGAAGCCAAAGCTTATGGAACAGCCATAGAAAATAATGTCCCTCTCGTAGAGGGTATTCCTCAATTTGATTTGGTGATGTTAGGCATGGGAGATGATGGGCACACCGTTTCTATATTTCCACATCAGATAGAATTATGGGATTCCACCAACACCTGTGAAGTAGCCACTCATCCGGATTCTGGCCAAAAGCGAGTAACTATTACAGGAAAAATAGTCAACCAAGCAAAAGAAATAGCTTTTCTAGTAACAGGTAAAGGCAAAGCAGAAAAACTAGCAGCCATTCTCAAAAAAGAAAAGGAAAGTGAACAATATCCAGCAAGTTTGGTGAACCCAGCTAATGGACACCTCACTTGGTTTGTAGATGAAGAAGCAGCTAGTTTGACTGAACCAAGTTCTTAGATTGAAAAAATTGGGGAAAAGTTAAATTAAGAGGTAATCTTTAAAGTATTTAATCTTACCTGATGAGTAAGTTACACCCTTAAAATCATAAGTTATTTAGACTGAAAAGAAATTTCAAATACCCCTTTAGCAACGAGGTCTTCTGTAAGAGACCTTGTTGCCATTTAGATGGGTAGCAGATAGGATGGGATCATTAAAAACAGAGGATGTTGATGGATCGTCCCCGTTTAAATCAATTCAATCAAATAAGTCCTGTTGAAATCATGAAAATTAAAATATTTAATAATCAAATGTTTGACTTTACCTCGCAACGAGGTCTTCTGCAAGAGACCTTGTTGCCATTTAATGAGTAGCAGATAGGATGGGATCATTAAAAATAGAGGATGTTGATGGATCGTCCCAGTTTAAATCAACTCAATCAAATGTTTAACTTGAAGTTTGTTAAAGAAGTTTGAGAGTGAGCTTAAAGAGGTTTCCACACAGATCTATTGTTTATTCCGAGAAGATTTAAGCAATCATGACTGTTTAAACTAAAAATCGAAAGATCTCTTGCAGAAGACCTTACTGAAACGGTAGTTTTACTTCGCAACGAGGTCTTCTGTAAGAGACCTTGTTGCCATTTAGATG
>CALGOB010000247.1 GCA_937958005.1 uncultured Cyclobacteriaceae bacterium | reverse complement strand
CTTATATTAACTGTGACTTATTATAAGCTGCTATATCTTCAAATTCTCTAATAAACTTCAAGCTACTAGGGTTGAATCTATGAACATTCCCGTCTCAGTCTTCCATAATGGCACAAGACACCTGTATATATAATCCATTATCTAAAGGTAATTCCTTGAAACCAAAAGCATGAAAATAACCTTCGGTTTTACCGTGAGTTGATTTTTTTGGTCCTTTTTTTATCAACAAGGCCGCTTGGCGGGAAAAAACGGACGAAAGCTAGAGTTGTCAGCCCTTCGATTGATTTATAGGGGGTGTTTTTGAACTTCAGAGATAATCTTTGATTAAACGATATCAAGAGCAGTTTTTCTTCAATTTTAGTTTTACTTGGATGCCAGTAAATTCTTTTCTTCTTTTTTGCAAAAGCTGATTGAGTGATCCAACTTTTTTATCTTCGTATAAACCATATATTAAACTTTAATTAATTTTATCACTTATGACAAAAGAGTGGGTTTACGGGCAGGAAATGTCAACCAAAGAAATCACTGCTTTCTCCAAAGAATTAAATGTTAGTACTGCAATCTCTAATATTTTACTCAAACGCGGGATCTCAGATTTTAATCATGCAAAAACATTTTTTAGGCCTAAATTGAATCAGTTGCACGACCCATTTCTGATGAAAGACCTGAGTAATGCAGTCAATAGACTAAGCGACGCTTTATTTAAAGGGGAAAAAATCTTGATTTACGGAGATTATGATGTAGATGGTACTACTTCTGTAGCTTTGGTGTATCGCTTTTTGAAGAATTTCTCCAATCATTTAGGGCATTATATTCCAGATAGATATAAAGAAGGTTATGGTATTTCTGAAGTAGGTGTTCGGTATGCCCATGATAATGGGTATGGACTTATGATTGCTCTGGATTGCGGAATTAGGGCAAATAAACAAGCTGATTTAGCGAAGTCCCTGGGGATAGACCTGATTATTTGTGACCATCACTTGCCAGGCGAGAGTTTGCCAAATGCATTTGCAATTCTGGACCCAAAAAGAAGAGATTGTAATTACCCTTACAAGGAACTTTCTGGATGTGGAGTTGGATTTAAACTAATGCAAGGTTTCTGTATCCAGAATACGATACCGCAAGAGAAGCTTTTTGAAGTATTGGATTTATTGATGGTTAGCATTGCTTCTGATATTGTACCCATTACTGGAGAGAATCGAGTTTTAGCGCATTATGGGCTGTTAAAAATCAACCATAGCCCATCAGCGGGTCTTCAGGCCTTGATAGATATTGGTGGTTTGAAAAAAAAAATGACTATTTCTAATGTCGTATTTGGAATAGGGCCTCGAATAAATGCTGCAGGAAGGATCGGGCATGGAGAAGAAGCTGTAAACTTATTGATTTCAGAAAGTAAAGAAGAGGCAGGGCTAATTGCTGCCAGAATCAATGAGAAAAATCTAGAAAGGAAGGGCCTAGACAAAAACATCACAGAAGAAGCTTTAGGCATGATAGAAGCAGATGATTTGCTTAAAGAATCAAGTACTACGGTACTTTATAAAAATGATTGGCATAAAGGGGTAATTGGAATTGTGGCCTCTAGATGTATTGAGAAATATTACCGACCGACTATTATATTGACTTCATCTTCAGGAAAAATTACGGGTTCCGCTAGATCTGTTGATGGGTTTGACGTACACCAAGCTATTTCAGAATGTTCTGACTTTTTAGAACAATTTGGTGGACATAAATATGCGGCTGGACTTACGTTAAAAGAAGAAAATTTAGAAGGTTTTAAAGAGAAATTTGAGGAAGTAGTACGTAAAAGTATCTCTGAGGAGCAATTAGTGCCTAAACTCTATATTGATAGTGTTGTGGGGCTTTCATCCCTTAGCTTTAAATTTCACGAAGTGCTTTCTCAGATGGCTCCGTTTGGCCCTGCTAATCCTCAGCCTATTTTTGCTTCTAAAAGGTTAATTTGCAAAGGAAAACCAAGGTTGTTAAAGGATGCACATATAAAAATGACAGTTTCTGAGCAAGGGTCAGATAAGAATATTGACGCCATAGCGTTTGGTTTTGGAGACTTCTACGATGACTTATTGAATTGCGAGTCATTTGATTTGGCTTATCACTTGGATGTTAATGAATATTTAGGGAATAAAACCCTTCAGTTGATGGTTAAAGATATAAATCTTCGTTAGCAGAGAGGTTTCCTGTTATTCTTGTTTAATTTTAAGGATTATCTATTAGTATAAATGGTATTAAAGGCAGAACATTTAGTTAAAAAATATAAGAAAAGAAAAGTAGTAAATGACATTTCTGTCAAAGTTGCTCAAGGAGAAATAGTAGGATTGCTAGGGCCTAATGGAGCAGGGAAAACTACTTCTTTTTATATGATGGTTGGTCTTATAAAGCCAAATGAGGGTAGCATCTATTTGGATGATGAAAATATTACAGGTTTACCGATGTATAAGCGATCCAAAAAAGGGATTGGTTACCTGGCACAAGAAGCATCTGTTTTTAGGAAACTAAGTGTAGAGGATAACATATTGGCAGTTTTGGAAATGACAAAATTGTCCAAAAAAGAACAGCGGATAAAAACAGAAGGTTTACTAGAAGAATTCAGTCTGACACATGTAAGAAAAAACATGGGCATGGTTCTGTCTGGGGGAGAGAGGAGAAGGACAGAAATAGCAAGAGCACTAGCTGTTGACCCTAGTTTTGTTTTACTTGATGAGCCTTTTGCAGGAGTGGATCCCATAGCGGTAGAAGAGATTCAGTCTATAGTGGCTAAATTGAAGGATAAGAACATTGGTATTTTAATCACAGATCACAATGTGAATGAAACTTTGTCTATTACAGACAGAGCTTATATAATGTCAGAAGGTAAATTACTGAAGGCAGGTACTGCTGAGGAATTGGCGGCTGATGAAATGGTTAGAAGAGTTTATTTAGGAATGAGCTTTGAACTTAAAAGGAAGATATAATTGGAGATAATTAATTCCATAATTACTTGGGTAATGAAGAAGAGAATCCATCAAATAGAACTCTTCCAAAAATATCCTATTGATGTGCAAAATGAATTATTGGGTAATTTGCTAAATACCGCGAAAGGTACTGAATATGGAAAGAAATATGATTTCAAATCTATCAATGGCGATGTTAAGGCTTTTCAAGAAAGAATTCCTATCGTTAATTATGAGAAAATATACCCTTCAATAAAGCGGTTGTTACAAGGGGAGCAAAACATTCTGTGGCCAACAGAGATAAACTGGTTTGCGAAATCCAGCGGGACTACCAATGCTAAGAGTAAGTTTATTCCAGTTTCACCAGAAGCTTTGGAAAATTGTCATTACAAGGGTGGGAAGGACATGCTGAGCATTTACATGAATAATTACCCAGATACAAAAATGTTTACCGGTAAAGGCTTGACAATAGGGGGAAGCCATGAAATAAATCCATTAGACAAAAACGCTAATTCTTTCTATGGAGATGTTTCTGCTGTAATTATGAAAAACTTACCTATTTGGGCTAAAATGGCTAGAACACCCAGTCTGGAAATTGCCCTTATGCATGAGTGGGAGGAGAAATTGAAGCTTATGGCCGAGGTGACTGCAAAGGAAAATGTGACTAGTTTATCAGGTGTGCCAACATGGACTATTGTGTTGATAGAAAAGATCTTAGAACTTACTGGTAAAAAGAATATACTTGAAGTTTGGCCAAATTTAGAAGTATTTGTGCATGGTGCAGTCGCTTTTAGACCCTATCGTACTGTTTTTGATAAACTGATTCCTTCTGCAGATATGCGTTATATGGAAACTTACAATGCTTCAGAAGGTTTTTTTGGTATTCAAGACCAGAAGAATTCCGATGACCTGTTGCTAATGCTGGATTATGGCGTGTTCTATGAATTTATCCCTTATGAGGAGTTGAGTGCTGAAAATCCTTCGGTTCTTACCTTGGATCAAGTTGATCTTGGAAAGAACTATGCCATGGTGATTACAACCAATGCCGGATTATGGAGATATAAAATAGGGGATACAGTTAAATTTACTTCTAAAGACCCGTTTAGAATTAAGATTTCTGGCAGGACTAAGCATTTTATCAATGCTTTTGGGGAAGAATTAATTATTGAGAATGCTGAATTTGCAATTGCTAAGGCATGTGAATTATGCAATGCTGCGATTGAGAATTTTACAGCTGGCCCTATTTATATAGAAGAAGGTAAAAAGGGCGGGCATGAGTGGATTATAGAATTTAAAAAACAACCAGAAGATAGGGAGAAGTTTTCACTGGTTTTAGATGAAGCTTTGAAAGAAGTAAACTCTGATTATGACGCGAAAAGATATAAGGATATTGCCTTAGTAGCTCCCAAAGTGCATTTTGCTTCAGAAGGATTGTTTTATGAATGGATGAGAAAGAGAGGTAAACTTGGGGGGCAAAACAAAGTGCCACGCTTATCTAATTCTAGGGAATATGTAGATGAAGTCTTGGAATTATTTTTAGTTAACTAGCAGATGGGATTAAGAAAAATACGTGTTGGAGGAGTGCCTGAACACTTTAACCTGCCATGGCACCTGGCCATAGAAGAGGGGTTGTTTAATAAAAAAGAAATTGAAATAGAGTGGATTACCTTTAAAGGAGGCACTGGAGCTATGACTAAAGCACTCCGGAATAATGAAGTGGATTTGTGTATTCTGTTGACAGAGGGAATCATTGCAGATATTATCAAAGGAAATCAGTCTAAGATAATATCAACCTTTGTAGAATCACCATTAGTTTGGGGTATCCATACGGGAGCAAAAAATAAATTAGAAGCCCATAATGAGATCTATAAGGAAAAATATGCAATCAGTCGATTTGGGTCAGGCTCACATTTAATGGCCAAGGTAGATGCTTTTTACAGTGAGCAGGAAATTAAAGAATCACAATTTGAAGTAATCAATAATTTAGAGGGAGCACTCTCTTCATTAGAAAATTTAGAAACCGACGTTTTTTACTGGGAAAAATTTACCACTAAACCATATGTGGATAATGGATTGCTTAAGAGAATTGGTGAATACCCTACGCCATGGCCTTGTTTTGTGATTGCAGGGACTGATGAAATTATTAATACACAATATGATCTTGTAAGTGATACACTAAGGGTTATTCATTTGATGAATAATGAGTTTATGAATTTGCCTGAAGCAGTAGATTTAGTAAGTGAGCGTTACAAACAGCGAAAAGAAGATGTACTAGAATGGTACCAAAATACCAAGTGGGGTACTAATACTTCTTTAGACTATGATATGATTAAACGAGTGATCTTTACTTTGCAAAAAGCTGGAGTATTAAAATTTGGTGAAGATCTACCAATGGAAAAAATAGTGAAAGAATTTTAGGTCAAAATACCTTGCTATTCGGAGTCTTTCCATTTGATGGTGCATCCTACAGCAATTGCAGTAGTTTTAGAAACTGGCTTGCCATCTTTTAGTTCAGCAATAGCATTCTCGACATATTTTACTTTTACCTTACTCTCATCTCTTACATTGTCGTCAATAGCTCCTATATATGAGACCTCGTAATTGTTGTCATTATTATTCAGTAAAAAAACATGAGGTGTTTTCGTTGCGCCAAATGCTTTTGCAATTTCTTGACTCTCATCTATTAAATAAGGAAACTTGTAGGATTTCTCACTGGCTCTTTTCTTCATGTTATCAAATGAATCAGAAGGCTTTTTTTCAACATCATTTGGCATAATAGCTAAAACAGGGTATCCTTCAGGATTATATGCTTCATGAAGTGCTATAATTCTATCCTCATACATATTGGCATATGGGCAAGAATTGCAAGTGAAAATAACGATAACTCCTTTCTTACTTTTGTAATCAGATAGAGAGACGAGATTTCCATCAATATTTTTAAGAGAGAAATTAGAAGCAATGTCACCTATTTCATAACCTTTACCTTCTTTAGGGTGTAAACTTCCACTTGCATTCATGAATAGACCAACACTTACTAAAGCAATTCCAATTACTGATCCAAATACTTTTATCATTCTACTTCTCCTTTGACTGTCTAATTAATAAAACCTAAAACGACTTCAGAAAGTTCTTTTTTGGAAAAAGGTTGTTCATAAAAGTAACGATTTCCTTCCGTATCTACAAATAGTGTGGCAGGAATTGCACCTGTCCATTCCTTGCTAATTTTTGGCATGAAATAATCGTAATTTGTTTCGTCTAAAAGGATGATTTCTGCACTCAGTTTTTTCTTCTGTTGAAAAGACTTTACTTTGTTAAGTTCTTCTGGAAAATCTAAGCTTACAAAATATAATTCTACGTCGCCTTTATTGATAAGACTTACTTCCTCAAAATGTGGCATTTCTGCCACACAAGGCTTACACCAAGTGGCCCAAAAATTGATAATTTTTATTTTGTCAGAAGGCTTAGCAATCTCTTTCTCTAGCTGGGTAAAAGAAATTTTAGTTACTTCTCCTACTTCCTGGGACAGAGCCAAGGAAATGTTTGATGCAACTATTATCAAAGAAATTAAAATAACTTTCATTACTATCACTAACGTAAAGAAATAGAGCAAGGTTAGCTTCAAATTTAAAATTGTATAATTTAAATATTAATGGAGATCTTAAAATTGGAAATAACTAACTTTTCAAGAATCGCTTAACATTTGATTAACAATGAGATAGCTATTTACGATAAGCTTAATATAATCAGAGAAGCTATTTGACATTTTTATAGTTTAAAATACGTCAAATGTACTGAGCAAAGAAAATCAAATTAGCAAGACTAACTTATCCACATTTTCAACAATTTATCCACCATTTTTTTTGAAGTTTATATAAAATACTGAATACCAGATATCTATACACCTATTGTTAATGTTGATTTTTGTGGATAAGTAAAATATTTTTTTTTTGAAAGAAAAATTGAAGAAAAATACGCATCAAATGAGAAAAAATGTCAATCCTCACTTATTCTCTATTCTGACGCTTTAATTTCTTTCTGTAAGCATTGAAAATACTTGATTTACTTACAAACCCAATGTATTCTTCTTTTTCTATTACTGGTAAGTTCCAAGCTTGTGTTACCTCAAATTTACTCATGACTGATTGCATTTTTTCTTGAGGGGAGACAAAGGCAGGTGGCTGCTGCATTAAGGACTTAATTTTTACTTCTTTCCTTTTTTCAGGATCAAACATGATTTCTCTTACATCGTCTAAAGTAATTATGCCAACCAATCTACTCTCAGCTGTTACTACAGGGAAAATGTTTCTGTGACTCTTTTTAACAAGTTCTACTAATGACGAAATCGGTTCTTCTGGCCCTATTGTATAGAGATCTTTTTCAATCATTTTGTCAAGGGCGATTAGGCTTAAGACTTGCTTATCTTTATCGTTATGAATTAGGTCTCCTTTTTCAATTAATTTTTTGGTGTATAAAGAATGCTTTTCAAAGTAATAAATAGTCGTAAATGAGATGGCTGAAACTAGCATTAATGGGATGAATAAATCATAGCCGCCAGTGATTTCAGCAATTAAGAAAATAGCAGTTAAAGGAGCATGTAAAACACCACTCATTACCCCACACATCCCAATGAGCGTAGAGTTACTTGAGCTAATAGAGATTGTCGGAGAAATCAATGCTAGAATTTTTGAGAAAAAGTACCCAGTGACACCTCCTAAAAACAAAGAAGGGGCAAAGATTCCACCACTTCCGCCTGCTCCTATCGTAAGGGCCGTAGCAAAGGGTTTTACAAAGATGATTAGTAAGAGGAACAAAAGTAGAAAAATACGATGCTCATCAAAGGTATAAAGAATACTGTTTTCAAAAAGTAAGGATTCTTGGTCTGCGAGTAAAAGTTTGATGGCAGCATAACCCTCACCATAAAGGGGAGGAAATATCAAAATCAAGAGTGCTAATGCCCCTCCACCTACTAATGCCTTTTTATAATCTCTTTGAATTTTATTCAATGATCCTTCAACCCAATATATAATTCTTGTAAAATAAAGAGAGATTAAACCGCATAAAACGCCTAAAAGGATATAAGCAGGGAGATCGGAAGCGGTAAAAACATCTTTTAACTTAAAAGAAAATAAGATATCATTCCCAAGCAATATGAGAGAAGTTATTGCTCCTACACCTGAGGCAATCAAAATAGGGATAAACATCGTGATCGTAACATCAGTAAGCATAACCTCAATAGCAAATATCACTCCAGTGATAGGGGAATTGAAAATTGCAGATATAGCTCCAGCAGTTCCGCAGGCAATTAAAAGTGTTCTTTTCTTATAGTTAAGATGCACCAGTCTGCCAATATTGGATCCTATAGCAGAACCAGTTACCACTATAGGCGCTTCCAGTCCAACAGAACCGCCAAAACCTACTGTGATACTACTAGTAATCATTCTGCTGTAGATTTTACCTCGTGCAACTATGCTGCTTCTTTTAGAAATACTATAAAGGATATTGGTAATACCATGTCCTAGTTTTTCTTTCAAAATGAATTGGGTAATTAGTACGGTGATTGAAATTCCCAGTATGGGGTAGACTACGTGTAAATAATCTATACCTAAGAGATTTTGATTTTTCTCTAATAAATTTTGAATTAGGTGTACAACACTTTTTAGTAGAACAGCTGCTAAGCCTGAAAATAACCCCACTAACCCAGCCACAATTAATATGAAACTGCTATTGCTGATATGTTTTAAACGCCAGACTAAAAATTTAACTAGAAGTTTATTTAAACCTTTTTTTTTCTTCATTGCTTTAAATAACCGATGCTTTGCTGGCCAAAATATCTATTGGTAGTGTAAATAACTCTTTAAATTAATATATTAAAGATTAGATTTCCCTAAGTAAATTAGTCTTTGATTGCAAAAATACAAATCCTCATGATAAGGAAGATAAAAGAAACGTGTCTATATGTGAATAATTTAGATGAATCCGAAGATTTTTATGTAAATAAACTTGGCTTTACAATGATTGATAAAAAAGAAGGACGTCATTTATTTTTCAGGGTTGGTAACGAAGTCTTACTTTGTTTCAATCCTGAAATAACTAAAAACGATAAACAACTCCCTCCTCATTTTGCTAAAGGGGAACAACATGTCGCATTTGAAGTTCCCATTGAAGATTACGATGCTACTAAACAAAAGCTCCAACAACTTGGTATTCTAGTAATCCATGAAGAAACTTGGCATAGCAATATCAAATCTTTTTATTTCAAAGATCCAGATAATCACTTATTAGAGGTTGTGGGAGAAGGCCTTTGGGATTTTTGATTATACGATCAATGCATTTACTTCGGCCAATGCTTCTTCTACATAAGAAAAAGTAGATAAAATATCAGGTTTACCGTCTACAATAGCAATGTCATGCTCAAAGTGCGCAGATGGTTTTTTATCAGAAGTTATAATTGTCCACCCATCATTTAGTTGTGTAATTCTTCTGGTGCCCATATTGATCATTGGTTCAACTGCTAATACTAGCCCGTCTTTGAAAATAGGCCCTCTGCCTCTTTTTCCGTAATTTGGGACATTAGGAGCTTCATGCATTTTACGCCCTAGGCCATGACCGACTAATTCTCTTACGACTCCATACCCATTTTTCTCCGCATGGTTTTGAATGGCAAAACTCAGATCTCCCATTCTTTTACCTTTTACCATCTCGGCAATTCCTAAGTAGAGGGACTCTTTGGTAACTTTTAATAATTTTTTAACTTCTTCAGAAACCTCACCTACTGCAAATGTATAGGCGTGATCTCCATAAAAACCATTTTTAACTACACCACAGTCTACAGAAATAATATCTCCTTCTAATAAAGGCTTGTTCGTAGGAATTCCATGTACTACTTGCTCATTGACAGAAGTACACAAGGTATTCGGGAAATCATAGAGCCCCAGAAAACCAGGAATGGCTTTGTTATCTCTAATGAATTCTTCAGCCAACTTATCCAATTGTAGTGCTGTAACACCAGGTTTAACTTCCTTGGCAATCAAACCTAATGTTTTTGATACCAACTGCGCACTTTCACGCATTAGTTCTATTTCATCCCTTGTTTTATACTGTACGCCCATATTATTTGTAACTGTCCTGCAAAAGTAGGTTTTTATTTCCAATTGATATTTAATCCCTAAGGGATATTAATTCAGCGAGAGTTAAGTCCTCTAAAGTAAAAATTTTCTCCAAAATGCTTTTTAGCTAATTAAAATCAGAAGATATTGTCAATTGAATCTTGTAACTATTGATAGAGTTAGAAGAGGTAAACAAAATTTAAAAAGCATGAAAACAACTGAGGCAATAGCCGCTAGAAAAACAGAGAAAGTATTAAGTGATGAAGCTTGGCCCTTACCAGAAGATTTATTGGAGGTGAAAAACAAGATAAACCAAATAGTGTTAGCGGCTACTCACGCGCCTTTTCATTATCCGGCTCAAGCAATTCATGTAGAAGGAAAGGAGCTCAATTCCATTGTTCCTTGGAGGGTGCATGTATTACATGCTCAAGAATGTAGAGAACTTGCAAACCATATTACCTCAAATGGGGTAAATGCAGGAAAGATACTGCAAATGCTTCATACAGCAAATGCTTTATTGCAAGTAACTTGGTTACCAGATCAGCCTGAGAATGAAATAGAAACTCCATATTTGGGGAGCTTAAGAAATATGGAACATATTGCAGCGGCTTCTTCAGCTACTCAGAATATGCTTTTAACTGCGACAGCATTAGGATTGCCAAATTACTGGTCAAGTGGTGGGGTTTTGAGAAAAGAAGAATTTCACAAACATTTAAATATAAATGCCAAAGAGATATTATTGGGATCTATATTTTTATTTCCTGAGGATGTTAGTAAAGCCCGTGTAGCATTGGGAGGTTTGAGAGAGAAAAAAGGAACTGTAGAACAGTGGTCTAGGGAGGTTAAATTTTGAACTAAAGAACATAAATATGAGAAAAAATACAAGACCTTATTTACTGATAGTTTCGATTTTAATTTTTTCAGTCTCACTTCATGCTCAAGACTTGAGTTCAGTTCAACGGGAGATTGACAAGCAAGTTTGGGCGCCTTTTAAAGCTGCTTATGAAGCGTTGGATGCCAAAACACTTAACCAAATTTATGCTAAAGAGGTGTTGAGAGTGACACCTCAAGGAATAGATACAGAAAATGCGTTTAAAAAAGCAAACCTGATAAGGTTTAATCAACGAAAAAAGGAAGGAACCGTAATATCACTTGATTTTTGGTTTGATAGCAGGAAAACCAATGAACATACTTCTTATGAAGTTGGTGTTTTTAGAATTACTACCATAACAGAAGGAATAGAAAGTATTATTTATGGTCAATTTCATATTGTAGTCAAGAAAATTAAAGGGACTTGGAAGATTACACAAGATTGGGATACAGGTACAGTAAATGGAAAGCCTTTGACAGCAGACGACTTTGCCTATAAAACACCTGCTGAGTTTTAAGAAATTGGGTCACTGCTATAAGTTATTGTGAAGGAATGATGATAAGCCTCCTCATTTAAATTTCAAGGATTGAATGCAAAAGAGACCGAGTTTAATTTTGATTGTGCGGATGATATCTAAGGGCTTAATGAAGGATTTAACATGACATATAGATTTTAGTCCTACTATGTCATCTTACTAAAATACCCCAATCTGTTTTCTGGCCTTGCCACCTTGGCAGATTTTCGTCTTTCGTCTCAGCAAGGTCTTCTGCAAGAGACCTTGCGTTTTTTAATCCCTAAGGGATATTAATTCCCCGACTCTCATATGTTTGTGCTAGAAAAAAAAAGTGCAATTTTGAACAGTGGCTTAATCAGGTAGAAGAGAGACCCGACTCTAAGGACGATTTAAAAATTGATCCAGTACTCAA
>CALGOB010000246.1 GCA_937958005.1 uncultured Cyclobacteriaceae bacterium | reverse complement strand
TGTATATGTCCGAGAGTCTATGTTTGATCTTATATGTTTTTTGCTTTTTGTAGGCAGTAAGTTTTAAGTTATTAATGATGTTTATATTAACATGCCTTAGGCATTGCATCTAACGGATCGGCTGTATCGGGAGTCGTGACGAAGGAGCGATTCCCTGATCACAGCTTGTTACATGCTGGCACTTCTTCTTTGGAATTCGAACTGTTTTTTCATTTAGCGTTTCTTTTGAGAGCAGGCTTGTAGCTCTCTGTCGCCCGCAGGCACGAGGACGGCAGTGTGCTGCAATTTTGTAGAGCATACTATTTCTTTTTTGACTTTGATGATTTCCCTCTGTTGATTCTACGATTTGACATTTTTATCCAAATTCCTCTTAATCTTAATGTTTCTTCCAATGTAAATCCATAATGATTTATCAACACAGCTTCGTCTACAATATCAAGAACTTCTTCAATTCGATCTTCACGAATTAGTTCGTCAATTAGATTGACGTCAATACCGTGATTTTCAATAACTGGAATAAGAAGCTGTTCTATCTCTGTTGGCTCAAATGTCATAACTCCACCTCCATAACTTCTTCCTGTAATCTCAGAGAAGGCAAAAGTCAAAGAATTGAGAAAACAAACTACAATACTTTCTGGACTGTATTCATCAGAGAGAAAGCGTACCCTATGAATAGTATCTGTTGATGATGCTTCCACATTATTAAGTACTAATTTAGGATATCTATTCACTTGTCTTAAAGCAAAACCCTGCGGATTCCATAGGGAAGGAGTTATGTACCACTTTTTTCTAATTCTACATTTGTATCCAGTGTGGAATTCCTTTTCTTCTCCGTACTTAATATATTTTTGACTTATTTCGTCCAATAAGTCGAACTCAATATTTTCAGGTAGGAATAACATATTTGGTAAGTCTCTTGCAACGTTATTATCAAAATCATCATCATTGAAATTAATCCCAGATAATTGGTTTGACTTGCTAACTACTTTTTTAGTATGCTCCTCTAAGTTCCAAGCTTCTACTTGAGATTGTTTGAGCATAAAGAACTCATTTCTTCCTGTTACTATCCCTACATCAGCATCCAATATATCATTAGCCAATGGTATACGACCTTCATCTTTAATAGTTCTTAGGAAATCAATTTCACTTGGTTCTAAAAAATATTTTGTCCATTTCTCGGTAGCGTGATTGATTTCAACAACTTCTGTTTCGGAAATAGCATTAAAATCTATTTCCGAAAGCTCATCTAAGTCATTTAATTGAAGCACTCTAATTCCTTTGGCATGAGTAACTGATTTTTCGCACAGCATTAAAATTACTTCTTGTTGTATTCCTTCAAATACCAATTTTTTAAATGTAACCATTGTGATTCTATCAAAGAATTTTGAAAGAAATACTCTGGTTTGTTCTGCATATTTTACTTGAAACAGTTCTGCAGGAATAACCATACCTAATCGACCATCCTTGCTTAGGAGAGAAGAACAAATCACTAAGAATGGGACCCAAATATTTGTAAGTTTATTTGGTTTTAAACCCAAATCCTCCATCATTTTAATAGCAATATCTCTATGGTGAGGTGGGAAGTTCTGATACCTTATAAAAGGAGGATTTCCAACTATTGAGCTAAATGTTTTGTTCTTTTGATTTGAAATAAAACTAAAGAAATCGTCATTAACAATAGTGTCGCTGTTTAAACCAAAAGTGGCTGCACGATTTGCAGCTTTTGTTGCTTCTTCAGGAATAAGTTCAACGCCTCTAATTTTTCCGTATAGTTTTTTACCTTCAATTCCTAATTGATTAAACCGATGAATTGCTGCTTCTACGAAATTCCCATCTCCACAACTTGGCTCTAAAACCTTATCGCTTTTGTTCTGTATTGCCCAGGAACAAATGAATTCAGCGATCGGAGATGGTGTATAATATCCGCCTCTGAGTTTATCAAAGTCAATTTTTTGTTCTTTATCTTTCATCTATGATTCTATTGGTGCAACAAAGAGATTGTCGCCTGTTATGCAATCAATATCCTCTTGAGTGAAATCATACAAGGCATTAATCTGATTGAATAAATTATTATATAGTCGGTTTACTTTACGTTGTAAGATTGTTTTTTTTGCATAAACACTTTCGTCTTTTAAACTTTGCTTTGTTGTTATAATAGATTTTACTGCTTTGTCAATTTTGTCATGTGCTTTCTTTTGGTTCGCATCTGAAAAGTCAATTATTTTAATCGGTAGATTTTCTATGAACTGTTTTCCATGTGAATAGTACTCTCCTCTAAACTCACTTGCTCTGGATTTTACCATTGCTTCTAATATAGGGTGAGACAGTAAGCCAGCTAAATAGTAAATCGAATATTCAGAATTTGAAGTAATTGAATAATAAGGGCCATTTCCACCACCAGTAAATTGGAAATTAGTATCGTCTATTACGTAGCTGGGTTTTTGCGACAAGACTGGAAATACAATTTTTTCTTTAGAATGAAATTTTGTTAAACTTTGGCTTCTTCCATACTGATACCAAAGAGGATTATTTCCGTTTATACTTCGTTTTTCAAGCTTGTCTTTATGTAGGTTTAAGTATGCCCAGCAGTCTGGATAATTATTCTGTAAATCTGCCTCGGAGATAACTAAAGCAGAACCTGCATTAATTGAGTACGGAAATATCATTTGACTGTTTGCAACTACAGTATCAAAACCATTAAAACTCACATCATATAATGAGGGTTTGCATATTTCTTTTTCTACTTTATATTCGTTGCCGTCTTTTGAAAAATAATAATGTGTCGCATCATTTTTTGTTGGATTGAAGATATAGATTGGGTCTGCACTTGTTTGTAAACCAACAGGAATTTCAGCTATACTCTTTAAAGGGGCAGTTCCAGTTGAAAGTATCTTATGAAATAATTTATCTGCATTTTCAGAGACAAATACCCAAGGAGCAGAATCAAATCCACTATTATTATATTTAATAACTTGAGCTGTAATAAAAGCTTCTATGGATTCCAAATTGTCAATGCGACTAAAGTCAAGTTTTTCCTTTTCATCTTTTACCAAAACTACTATTGCAGTATAAGTACTTCTATTAGGGAATAATTGTGTTACACCAAAATGAATGATTCGTTCAAGAGAAGTTGTACTCGTAATAAAAGCCCTTAGTTTCTTACCACCTTTAACTATGAAAAATTTATTAGGAACGATGTAGCCAACTCGACCGCCTTCAGAAAGAAGATTTATGGCCCTTTCTATGAAAAGATAGTATTTGTCAAATAAATCAGACTTGGAGTAAGTATAAGGAGATGTTTTACTTCTATAGTATTCAATTTCTTTAGGAGAGTATTTCACGAAATTCTGAATTCTAACATAAGGAGGGTTCCCTACAATAGCATTAAATCCGTTAGTACTTTCTAAGAATGGAAATTCTACTTCCCAATTAAATGGGTTAATCTTAAAAAGTAAATCATCGTCATTTTCAGCATGTGCATCGAACTTAAAATAGTTATCATCAAGTAGCGAATTGCCGCATTTGATATTCTCATCAAGATTTGGCAAAATCTTTTCTCCTGTGCTATCTATAAAACTTTGAACAGATACCGCAGTCTCATTTTCAATTAAGCGTAGAAGCAAACTAAAATGAGCTACTTCGACTGCATAAGGGTTTATGTCAACGCCAAAGATGTTATTAGTTAGAATTGTATGTTTCTCAGACAATGATAAACTGAACTGACCTGCAGAAAGCTCAGTTAATAAATTATTATCTAATTGCTCTTGTTTTAAATAGTGTGCTTCTCGATAATGTAGTATGTAATCAAAAACAGAAAGTAAAAATGTTCCAGACCCGCAACAAATATCTGCTATTTTATATGTTAGGGTATCACTAAAGACAACATTCCTATATAAATTATCTAACGTTTCACTTACTATTTGTTTGACAATTCTTTTCGGTGTCGGAACAACACCATTTGAAGCCACTACTTCAGGCTCTTGGACAATTGAAACAGAATAATTAGCTGCTAATTCAATTTTATTACCTAAGTACTGCTCGTATATTTGACTCAAGATATCTGAATCAATAACTGAAAAGTCATAAGGGCTAACAGGATAGTAGAGCTCAGAAAAAATGTCAATTAATATTTGGTCATCAATTTTAATTTGTCGAGCCAAATCATCTTCAATAAAAGAAAATATTCCAGAGTTGTATTTAGAATCAGAAACTATAAAAAGTTCCTTCAACCCTTCGTAGCTTGTTATGCTTTTAAGAGTTTCATATTTCTCAATTTCTCTATCTTCACAAATTCTCAAGAAGATGATTTTATTAATCATTCTTTGAATTAGAAAGTTTATATCATCTTGTGTTAAATCAGCATTATTTTCTACAACATTCGTTGCAAGAACTTGTCTCCAATATTCTATTTGATTTAAGAAGTGCCTATCAAATGTTTCTTCTCCTTTTAACTCACCAGTATCTATAAAACTTAAACTGCCAGCTTTAATTTCTTCAAATGAGAAAAGTGAGTAAATTTCGTCTAAGTCATCAATGAAGTTGGCAAAGTTAAATGTCTTATATCTATTATGAGAGGCAAGATTTTCTAAATCCGGCTTTACTGTGCAGTCATAGAAGATTAAGTGTTCAAAATTAGTAAGGACGGAAAAATGAAGGTTAGCACTCCAACCATATCTTCTTGTTTGAAATGCAGGAGCTTTTTCATTAATAATATCTATAGATACTTTTTTTGCTTCTACGAATAAGGAACGTTGACCAAACTGTTTTAAAGTATAATCAGGATTCTTTTTGGTTATTTTATCCTCTTCTGCAACATCAATAGATTCCTCTTGTATTACTTCACGAAAGAGTTGTGTTTTACGAGCTATATTATCTACATCCCAACCAAAACTTTTTAATAATGGATTTAGAAAATCAATTCTGACTTGGGCTTCACTGTAAGAACCTTTTTTATAATCAGTGTAACCTGTGCTGAAAGCATCAATTAATACTTTAAGCTGGTCTCTACAATCATCAATATTTCGACAAATTTTATACTCCATTAGTTAGTCTGTTGCTTTTGATATTTGACTTCTTCCTCTGCGACCAATAATGCTTTTAATGCTTCATCTTCATCGGCAACAACTGCATAGACTTGATCAGCTAACCATAGTGCAATCGCTTCTGATTTGTTTAGTTTAAAAATCTTAGTCAATTGTTGAACATGTAGGCGTTTTGCCGTCCTTTCACCTCTTTCAATCTTGCTCATTAAAGCTGTATCAATGTCTAATTCAGCTGCTAAATGCCTAAGGAGCATAGATTCCTCTTCTCTCTTTTTTCTGATAAGGTTTCCAAATTTTTGCATTATTCAAATATTGACTTGACAAATAATGTCAAATATATAATTATAATTGAAATATATCATCATTCAAATGAGATATTAGGGTGGTGGGTGGGTATAGTTACGGGTGGCATAAAAAGCAATGTGTCTGAAAGACTCTTTGCTTTTTGAGGGTTGGCAATTTTTCTTCAGCTTGCATGTAACGTCTGATTATATCGATCGTCTCTCTGAGGTACGAGGAGATATGATCTGATATATAATGTTATGGCTAGTTACTCATTAGCTAGTTCCTGTTAACACATAGCTAATCGTAAGTCCTTTCCTGTTGAATAAATCGTGTT
>CALGOB010000245.1 GCA_937958005.1 uncultured Cyclobacteriaceae bacterium | reverse complement strand
ATCACGCAAAGTCATGGTTTATCATGAATAATACAGATTAACCTCCTATTCAACAAAAGAACTTCAATTTCTATTACACCAAATCATTGCCGGGACTTTCTACTACCTCCCAAGTATGATCTGATAATAACAATACTTTTGCTATGTAAGTATTGAAAGG
Organism: uncultured Cyclobacteriaceae bacterium; assembly: GCA_937958005.1. GTDB lineage: Bacteria > Bacteroidota > Bacteroidia > Cytophagales > Cyclobacteriaceae > JANSWY01. The sequence continues at coordinate 25,206 of CALGOB010000245.1, read as the reverse complement.
AAAACTATCGCCCCACTCTTCTGGAGAAACCATAGAAAGTAAATCTTCACCATTTTTTCTCTCATAAAAAAAATAAACCTGATTGATAACTGGCTGAAAATTCATTTTAGATAGATAAATCCTTTCGGAGATATCTACTCTATTTTGAAGAGTTCTTGCTTGATTTACCAATGCTTGCATCTGGCCATATAATTGCTTAAACTGCCTATGTGTTTGATCATGCATGGCTGCTACAGATTTTCCTTTTATTTTACCAGCATCCAATGGTTTTACAAGTGCACTGCCTACTGTATGAGCAAATTCAATTAAACCTGGATCAGCCACTGTCATTTCTTTCATTTTCTCTAAGTCTATCTGACTTAGGTCTATTTCTTTCCCTGATTCTTTACTCATTATCGACTTTATCTTCAATTCGTTCTTTTAAATTCTTCTTTGCTCCTGGCCAAGTGGTTCTATTTGATATGTCAATTCCAATTATGATCATGACAATTAAAAAAATAGCTGCAATAGCCAAAAATATTTTTTTAGATTGTTTCATCTGTTTACAAAACTACTTAAGCATCTATAATGTTTTTCAAATATATTAGCTCTTTCATTAATGAAGCCTGTAATTAGAAAAATAATACATATAGACATGGATGCTTTTTTTGCATCAGTTGAAATGCGTGATGATCCTTCACTAGCAGGAAAACCTGTAGCTGTAGGGGGCAATGGTGAAAGAGGAGTAGTCGCTGCTGCCAATTATGAAGCAAGAAAATATGGTGTCAGGTCGGCAATGCCTGCAGTTATCGCGAAGCGTAAATGCCCACATCTTATATTTGTGAAACATAGGTTCAACGTATATAAAGAAGTCTCACAACAAATTCGGTCTATATTTTTAGCTTATACGGATTTAGTAGAACCATTGTCATTAGATGAGGCTTATCTAGATATTACAGAAAACAAGATAGGACTACCATCCGCCACATTAATAGCTAAAGAGATTAAAAAAAAGATATTTGAAAAAACTAAACTGACCGCTTCAGCCGGTATTTCTTACAATAAATTCCTTGCAAAAACAGCTTCTGATATGGATAAACCAGATGGTCTTTATGTCATCTTACCTGAAGAAGCAGATATCTTCATTAAAAAATTAATGATTCATAAATTTCATGGGATAGGTAGTAAAACTGCTGAAAAGATGAATAAAATGGGAATTTTCACGGGGAATGATCTTCAAAAAAAATCTCTTGAAGTGTTATCTTTCAATTTTGGAAAAGCTGGGAAGTATTATTTTGATATTTGTAGAGGAGTTGACAATCGTTTAGTTAACCCTAATAGGGAAAGAAAGTCAATAAGTGCAGAAAACACATTTTCTAAGGATCTTACAAATTTAATTTTAGTGTTAACAGAATTAGAAAAAATTGCGAGTACAGTAATTAGGAGATGTCATCACTCCAATATGTTTGGCAAAACAATCACTGTAAAAATAAAATACTCTGACTTCCATCAAATCACAAGAAGTAAAACAAGCCCTACATTCATAAAGACTGAAGTAGAAATGCTCGAAATTATCAAAAATATTTTCCTAGAAAATGAATTAATTAATAAAAGCATTAGGTTATTGGGTTTGGGGGTTTCTAATTTTGAAGAGGCAAATATCTTGAAGGTACAACAGCTAACACTGGGATTTTAAAAGACGATATTCTTATATTTGTGGTATGAATATCAAAGCAAAAATTCTAGAAAAATTCGATACCCAAAACATTACAGATTCTTTTAGGAAAAGAGAATTTGTTGTGGAACTTGCCGAAAATCCGCAATATCCAGAATTCATCAAATTTGAATTAATACAGGCTAATTGTGAACAATTAGATGGCTTCAACCCTGGTCAAGAAGTAAACATTTCATTTAATCTAAAAGGAAGAAAATGGACTGATCCAAAAGGGGAAGTAAAGTATTTTAATTCATTGCAAGCGTGGAGAATAGAACGTGCACATGATGTAGAGAGTTCTGGAGGGTCACCTAGTCAAGAAGCAAGTAACAGCGGAGGAGATGACAATCTCAACCCTCCAGAATGGCTTACTAACAACCCTGCTCCGTCAGCTGATGATGACTTACCATTTTAATCTAAAGATCTATTGAAAAGAATAGCAGTATTTTGTGGATCCAAGGTTGGAAATCACCTACTCTATCAACAAGCAGCAAAAGATTTAGCCCGTGAAATGGTAGCGAATGATATAGGTCTAGTTTTTGGTGGTGGAAAAGTTGGTTTAATGGGTATAATTGCTGATGAAATGATGGCTCTTCAAGGAGAGGCTATTGGTGTTATTCCAGAAAAATTAATGAGTCTAGAAGTCGGCCATAAAGGTTTGTCCAAATTAATTGTGGTAAACGACATGCATGAGCGGAAGGCCAAGATGAACGAACTTTCAGACGGTTTCATTTGCCTTGCTGGAGGAATAGGGACCCTTGAAGAGATATTTGAAGTTTTTACTTGGGCTCATATAGGTTATCATCAAAAACCAATGGCTGTTATTAACACCAATCAATTCTATAATCCCTTAAATTCAATGCTGACTCATCTTGTATCTGAAGGCTTTTTAGAAAGGGAATTTAAAGAAAAACTTCTTATTGAAGAATCCCCTCAAAAGGTCATTGATAATTTTCTTGCACAATAGAAAAATAATTGGGTAAAATCCCCAATAAGAATTGAACCAAAATGCCGATTACTTAATTGGCATTTTTTTCTTTTTTAAATGGGACACCAACTTCTATACTGATCTTGGTTGCAGCCATATATGATGCCCAACTGAACATTCCTAAAATTTGATCGTCACTTAATTGATAGGTTTTTCTAAATTCATTTATAAGATTAGCAGTGACTCTGTAAGGCATAAATGCTATAAAATATAGCATCTGAGCCATATTTTTATACTCACTTTTTACACTGACCAGTTTATCTCCTAAATCAGCTATATCTATATGCTCTGATCCTGTCCAAGAATCAATCTCTTTTTTGATAAAATCAAATACTTGTGGTTCTACATGTTTTTTACCTAACTGATGAACCACATTATAAAAAGTAGATAAAACATATTGGACTCGAGGGTTTGAACTAGCCCAATAGAAAGGGTTACCGTGCTCATCCATATTTAACTGTTCAAAAGAATCATTAGCTTTTTTATCAGAAGTTAGTACTTTCGAAAACATAAAAGCAGCCATTTTCTTCATTAAACTTTTTAAAAAGCTAATATTAAAAGGCAAAATTGTTTCGCCTAAAAAAACTGTTACCATTCTGTTCAAATAATGAAAAAGTACTGCTGTACCAATTACTTCTGGTGCTTCTTCTTTAGAAAATGGAGGTTCTTGAATAATTTCAGACTGGAAATATTTTGTGTTGTAGGCCCAATCCAGTAATTCTTTTGTTTTGGGATCTTGGACTAAATCAAGGTCTTGTTTTTCTACAGCCTTTGCTGTTTGTTTATCATTTAACCCGATCAACATAATAGTATGTGCATCCACACAGTATGGACAGTCATTTAAGGAAGAAATGGCAGAAGCAATTGCTTCCTTATACTTTCTTTTAACTTGGTCTTCTATTATAAGTGCTTCCCTTAGAATCCCCCAATTACTTTTAAGCAATTCTGGGATAAGTGCATGTAACGCTATTGGTTCTACCACATCACCCATTTCAGTCTTTAAGGCATCATAAACTATTTTAACATCTCCTGTTGCCTGACTTGGTTTTACTGAATCTATGTGAAATATAGCCATTTTGAAATTTTATTAGGTTAGATTATTTCCTTTAAGCTAACCTATTTTTGTAGAGATACAAAATTACACTTCTCTTAATTGCCTCCACTATCGATTAATGTCACGAATTAATCGACCAATTTTCTGTCAGATGATTTAAAGTACTATACGAAGTCATATCAAACTGACATGGGACTATTGATGCATAGTGATTGGCTAATGCCCATTCGTCATTATCTTCTCCTGTATCCTTGTTAACAAAATCACCTACCATCCAAAAATAACTTCTACCATATGGGTCTTGTCGCTTATCAAAGTTTTCTAGCCATTTAGCATTTGCTTGTCTACAAATTTTAATACCCTTGATCGGTTCTTTCTCCTTAAAAACCGGAAAATTTACATTTAATGCAATTCCTTCTGGAATTCCCTTTGAAAGGGTTTCTTTAACAACCTTAATTATTAAATCATCCAAATGGTCAAAATATGCATTTGTACTGAAATCACACAATGAAAAACCTATAGATGGAATTCCTTCTATAGCTCCTTCAATAGCCGCACTCATGGTACCAGAGTACAAGACATTGATAGCTGAATTAGACCCATGGTTTATACCACTTACTACTAGATCTATCTTTCTTCCTTTGAAAACGTGATGTTTTGCTAGTTTCACACAATCAGCTGGTGTTCCGCTACATTCAAAAGCTTTCACACCTATATCTTGAAACAGCTTAGATTCTCTGATTCTCAATGTATCTCCAACAGTAATGGCATGTCCCATTCCTGACTGTGGACTATCTGGTGCAACTACAATCACCTCTCCTAAAGATGACATGAGTTCAGTTAATTTTCTTATCCCCCTAGCGGTTATACCGTCATCATTAGATATTAATATCAATGGTTTTGACATATTATTATATAGAATTGTAAAAGGCCGTTATTCTTATGAGATCTCTTAGTTGATCACTTTTTAACCGATTGTCTTTAATGAATTTCTTGACCAATTTAGACTTTCTAGACATGATCTGCAACAACTCAGGCTTCTTTCCAAAATAACTTGTAATCTTGCCTTTATTATCTAAAAAATAATAATTGTATTTCACTTTATTTCTATAAACTGGTCTCCCATAGATGGATGAATTTGGCAATGCTTCTTGCACCACCTCTTCTCTTGACAATAGAGAAAGAGGCCCTTCATAAAGCAATTCAAAAAGTACCTTAGTCTTAAATCCATTACTTATTTCATACGGCATAGAGTAAAAACGCCTACTGTCTCCAGTAATCTGATCATAAATCTGACCCACCAAGATATTATGACTAGAAAAAGAATATACCTTCTTATTTTGTCTTACCTGCATAGAGTTCCCATCTAAGTCATATCTAATCCCACCTACTACAGTATCCTTTTTGGCCGTTATGAGAAATCCCTTATGCCAAACATCACCAGATAACTGTTGACTATATAGCTGGGTGTCTATTGAAAGACACCCTAATAAACAAAAACCGAATAATATGAATGATTTTTTACAAACCAAGATCTTTAAGTATGTTATGCCCCATTTTATCTCTCTTTGTTTCCAGGTATTTCTTATTATGTTCATTTGGTTCTATTTCTATCCCAATATTATCAACAATTTCCAAGCCATATCCCATCAAACCAACACGTTTTTTAGGATTATTTGAGATCAATCTAATTTTAGTAATTCCCATTGCTCTGATAATCTGAGCGCCAACTCCATAATCTCGTTGATCCATCTCAAAACCTAACTTCAAGTTTGCTTCTACTGTATCGTAACCTTCTTCTTGTAACTTGTATGCTTTAAGCTTATTCACTAAACCAATCCCACGGCCTTCTTGGTTCATATAAACGACCATTCCCTTACCCTCTTTTTCAATAAGTCTCATCGCCGCTTGTAATTGATCTCCACAGTCGCATCTAAAAGATTGAAATATATCTCCTGTCACACATGATGAATGTACTCTTACCATAACAGGTTCATCAACATCCCAAGTTCCTTTTGTCAAGGCCAAATGTGTCTCCCCAGAGTCAATTTGATTAAATGCGGTTAGATGGAATTCACCATATTTTGTAGGCATCTTCACTTCAATCTCTTTACTAATGAGGGATTCTTTTTCTAATCTATATGAAATCAAATCTTTAATAGCAACTAGTTTAAGATTAAACTTGTCAGCTACTTTCCTTAAATCTGGTAGCCTGGCCATAGTACCATCTTCGTTCAAAACTTCTACCAAAACACCACCAGGTTGGAAGCCTGCAAGCCTTGCAAAATCCACTGCTGCTTCTGTGTGTCCCGCTCTCCTTAACACACCTTCTCTCTTCGCTTTTAAAGGAAAAATATGACCTGGCTTACCTAATTCTTCAGGTTTTGTATTTGGATCCATCAATGCCTTAATAGTCTTAGCCCTATCAGAAACAGAAATCCCAGTGGTGGTTCCATGACCAACTAGGTCAATTGAAACAGTAAATGGAGTTTCAAAAGCAGCCGTGTTCTTACCTACCATTAATTCTAGCTCCAGCTCTTCACACCGACCTTCAGGTATAGCCGCACAAATAAGTCCCCTGCCTTCCTTCGCCATAAAATTTACTATTTCAGGCGTAATGGCTTCTGCTGCACAAATAAAATCACCTTCATTTTCACGATCTTCATCATCTACTACGATTATGATTTCACCCTTTTTAATTGATTCAATAGCTTCTTCTATACTATCTAACATATTTATATTTGGATTTATGTTATTACTATTCCTAAAATGTCAGCAATCTGCATTTGCATCCGCTTCAATTTAATATAATTCTCTTGTCTAGAAATTTCTTCCTCTACATTTTCTGCTTTTTTAAGGCTCTCTTTTGCATTCATTACGAGTTTTTCAATCACTCTAAATTTTAACCTCACAATGTTAGAATAAGTTACATTCTTTAATTTATCTTCTTCCCTTGGTATAACAATACCGTATTTATTTTGCCAAAGTTCACTAATATCATATTTATCAGTTACTAAATCCACCACAGTGTTCTTAATAGCTTCATCTGACAAGGAAAGTAAATATTTAGAGGTTACTATCTCCCCATCTTCAAACTTCTGTTTACAAATTTTTAATATTTTATTGTAAACAGGGTTTACAAATTCCACATCCTCTATCTCAGAAAAAAAGTAAGATACTAGATATTGTTGATTATCTTCTTGATCTAAAATCACCCTAGTTCCATAGTTAATAAGCATTCTTAAACTTTCCCTTTCCTGATCATTGATTATAGAATCTAAACTTTTGGAAGAGCCCTGCTTCTCATTAATTTGGGGTTCTTCCTGAATAACCTGATCTACTGGTTTCCTTAATTCTTTAATCTGCCGTTCTTTATTGGCAGTAATCAGGATTTTATTCAGTTCAGCTACTACTATAGATTCTTCAATATCCAATAGGCTGCTACATTCTTTTATGTAAACAGTTCGTTTTATAGAATCTGGGATTTTAGCAATACTATTAACTATTTCCCTAATAGTTTGCGCTTTACGCACAGGATCAGCCCCTGAGTCTTTATTGTAAAGGTTAGTTTTAAATTTAATGAAATCTATAGATTCATCTTCCAAAAAACCAGTAAGTGCTGTGGGGCTGAGTTGTTTCGCATAGCTATCTGGATCTTCTCCTTCTGGAAATGATATCGCCCTTACGTTTAATCCTCCCTCAAGGATCATGTCAATTCCCCTCATTGCAGCCTTTATCCCAGCTGAATCTCCATCGAAAAGAACAGTAATATTCTTGGTATATCTAGAGATCAACTTAATCTGATCCTCAGTCAAGGCGGTTCCAGAACTAGCAACTACATTTTTAACCCCAGCCTGATGCATAGATATCACATCTGTATATCCTTCCACCAAATAGCAGTTATCAGCTTGCCTAATCGCTTGTTTGGCCTGAAATATACCGTAAAGCACATGACTCTTGTGGTATAATTCAGTTTCAGGGGAGTTAATATACTTAGGTTGTTTTTTATCTTTTACTAGAATCCTCGCCCCAAAAGCAACTACCTTCCCTGTGATATTATGAATTGGGAAAATCACTCTTCCCCTAAAACGATCATAAGATCTGTCTTCCTTGACAATCTTTAATCCAGCTTTCTCAATAAATTCCTGCTTGTAGCCTTTTTTATCAGCCTCTTTAATTAGGCCATCCCATATATTTAAACTATATCCTAAATCAAATGACTTAATGGTCTCTTCAGTAAATCCTCTTTCCTTAAAATAAGATAGACCTATGGATTTCCCCTCCTCATGTTCCCAAAGTATATTTTGAAAATAATCCTTAGCAAAATTGAGAACAATGAACAAACTCTCTCGCTCGTTTTGAGCTTGTAACTGTTCATCTGTCCGCTCTTCTTCTACAATTTCAACCCCGTACTTCTTTGCAAGGTATTTAAGTGCTTCTAGGTAACTAGAACCATCTATTTCCATAATAAAAGTAATGGAATCTCCACCTTTGCCAGAACTAAAATCTTTAAAAATCCCCTTAGAAGGCACTACATAAAATGAAGGGGTTTTTTCATTACCAAAAGGGCTAAGCGCTTTGTAGTTTTGCCCTGATTTTTTTAGCGCTACAAAATCACCCACTACCTCCACTATATCCATTCTGGATTTTATTTCATCTATAGTGGTCTGATTTATCATGTACTTCGTTATTTGAAAGACTGCAAAGCTAACTTATTTAAAAATTATTTGTTGAATGTTCAAGTTTGAATGACCTTTGCAGCGTAAGAAAATTTCTTCATGAATAAATAAAAATGGCAGATATCTCAAAAGAACAGATCATTAAAGCATTGGCAACGGTAGAAGATCCGGATTTGAAAAAGGATTTAGTATCGCTAGGAATGATTAAGGACATCGAAATTAAAGGCAATAACATTTCTTTTAGTGTTGTTTTAACTACTCCCGCTTGCCCACTAAAGGAGTTAATCAAAAAAAATTGCGAGAATGCTATTCATGAAATTGTTTCAAAAGAGGCTAAGTTGTTTATCAACATGACTTCTAATGTGACCACTACCAGAAATAACGCAGCCTTATTGCCCAATGTGAAAAATATAATTGCCATCTCATCTGGCAAAGGCGGTGTGGGTAAATCTACTGTCTCGGCTAACTTGGCTGTTTCTCTTGCAAAAAGTGGAGCAAAAGTGGGTGTTGTAGATGCAGATATTTTTGGCCCCTCCATTCCTACTATGTTCAATTGTGAGCATGAGCAACCTGCAATAGTGGAAAAGGAAGGGAAAAATTTGATTGTTCCCATTACTCAATATGGAGTTAAGTTAATTTCTATTGGTTTTCTAACTTCACCAGAAGATGCTGTTGTTTGGAGAGGCCCCATGGCCAGTTCTGCTTTGAAGCAATTCTTAGGAGATGCTGAATGGGGTGAGCTTGATTATTTATTAATTGACCTACCTCCGGGAACGAGTGACATTCATTTAACGTTAGTACAGACAGTACCTGTTACGGGTGCTATAGTAGTTACTACCCCACAAAAGGTAGCAATTAAAGATGCACAAAAAGGATTAGCAATGTTTAAACAACCTCAGATAAATGTGCCTGTATTAGGCGTTGTTGAAAACATGGCTTATTTTACACCAGCTGAATTACCTGACAACAAATATTATATATTTGGAGAAGGTGGGGGCTCCTCCCTAGCAGAAAAGAATAATGTTGAATTCCTGGGACAAGTACCACTGGTTCAGTCTATTAGGGAAAGTGGAGATAAAGGGTATCCTGCTTCATTGAAAGATGAAGCAACTGGATTAGCATTTATGGAAATAGCCGAGTCACTTGCTAGACAAGTAGCTATTAGAAATGCTCAGCAGGACAAGACGTCTATAGTAGAAGTAAAAGCTTAGTTAATACAAAAATGACAGAAACTAGTTTATTAGAAAGAGTGGAAGAATCACTCAAAGCAATCAGACCCTATTTAGAAGCTGATGGCGGTGATGTGAAAGTTTTGGAGATAGACGAAGATTACACTGTAAAACTTGAGTTATTAGGTGCATGTGGCACTTGTCCCATGTCCCCTATGACTTTAAAGGCAGGGGTAGAAGAAGCTATTAAGAAAGCAGTACCTGAAATAAAAAACGTAGTGGCGATCAATGTTGCTTCACCTGAAGGTAATTTAGCCTAGTTTTTTTGACATAAGCTAAAATGATCCTGAGGTCTATTTTTTTTGTTCTTCTAAGTTGCTTGACTTTTTATTCAGTCAAAGCTCAAGAGAGGTGTGCCACTACTTTGATGCATACTAATCATCATTCAATTGAATCTTTTGAGAAATGGCTATCCGAAAAAAGGAATCAGATAAACACAAAAAGGCTGAACCAAAATGGCCCATTTGAGATTCCTGTTGTAGTTCATATTGTTCATAACGGAGAACCTATTGGAACTAGGGGCAATATATCAGATGAAAAGGTAATTGAGCAAATTAACATCTTGAATGCAGATTTTAGAAGAACCAATGCCGATGCAATCAACACACCTTCTGTTTTTACTGAGTTTGCCGTAGACACAGAAATATCATTTGTTATGGCTAAGCAAGACCCTGAAGGTCTAGCAACCAATGGGATTACACGTTCTAGGGGAAGTATATCTGAATTTCGTTTTAGTGATGACCTATTACTCAAGTCTCAACTATTTTGGCCTCCTGAAGATTATTTAAACATTTATGTGGCCAGTATCAATAGTTTTTTAGGATATGCCCAGTTTCCAGTTAATAATTTAGAGGGATTAAGACTTGACCTTGCTGCAGAAGCTAGAAATAGGACTGAGAGAATTACAGATGGCATAGTGGTAGATTGGGAATATTGGGGTATCAACCCAGATACACCAGGCAGCTTCGAAAGCTTTGGTAGAACTGCCACTCATGAAGTCGGACACTACTTAGGCCTAAGGCATATATGGGGAGATGGAGGCTGCAGTATTGATGATTTTTGTGCAGACACCCCCCTTTCAAGCAATAGCTCTTCGGGTTGCCCATTTGAAAAAATCACTTGTGGATCAAGGGATATGGTTGAAAATTACATGGATTTCACCAATGACGTTTGTATGAATCTATTTACACGGTGTCAATCTGAAAGAATGAAAGCAATTCTTGATTTCAGTCCAAGAAGAAAAACATTAACCACTTCACAAGCTCTTTCTGCACCTCAAACATACCTTAGTGATCTCGGGATCAGGGAACTCACAGTAGATAATTCTCAATCCACCTGCTTAGATGAAATAAGGCCTGTCGTTAGTGTAAGGAATTATGGAACAGAGCTATTAAATAGTTTTGATATTTCATTGAGCAACAACGGCACCATTATACAAACCATCAATAGCAATATCACATTACCTTCTTTAGCTACCACAACCATTTCTTTTGAACCTGTTCCTATCTCGCTAGAAACTAATAACCAATTTGAAATAGAAATTTTAAGTAATGATGAAAGGAATGAAAACAACATTTCTGTTTTCAACATTTTTCGACCTGCCACAACTCCGATTCCTCACCAAGAAAGCTTTCCTGTATTCCCAACAGCTACTTGGGAAACTAGTAATGGTTCGATGTGGCAAATTGGGAATGCGGCTTTTGAAACTGCGTCTAACAATGGGTTTGTACTTCCCTATTTTGATGCACCAAGTGAAACCCTTGGTAATTTTGATTTTCTAACATCGCCTGTTTTTAATCTCAATGATCCATCATTTACCTCCATTTCATTTCGTTATGCTTTTGCACCCAATAAGGAAGAATTCAATGATGGTCTTATAGTCGCTATCAGTACTGATTGTGGTCAAACTTTTCCTAGGAGTAATTACGTTTTCGAAGAGTATGGTAGTACATTAGCAACTTCTCCAGCTTTATCTCAAGAGTTCAGCCCCATTTCATCCAAAGATTGGCGAAGGGTTAATTTAGATCTATCTGCATTTGAAGGAAATGAAATCAGGATAGCTTTTATTGGCCATAATGGAAATGGCAATAATATTTATCTTGATGATTTTCAAATAGGCGCTTCTTCTATCCTAAGTACAAATGCAGCAGTAGGTGAGTTAAGTGGTTTTTCTATAGCAGCCTGTGAAGGGGTCAGGAATCCAACTCTTGAAATTATTAACGATGGAACTGAAACTATCAATTCAGTCGATTTAACCATTCTTTCTGATGGTACAGAAATAGTAAATACTGCAATTGACAATCTCCGAATCAGACCTGGAAGAAATAGCTTGGTCAGGATTCCAATAAATTTACAAGGTCAAAATTTATCAAATATCACTGTTGATATAAGACGTGTCAATAATTTGGTAGATGAAGATATATCTAATAATACCTTTAGTTCTAATCTACTGGTAAATGTAGACGAGTCAACCATCCCTATCCGTGAGAATTTTGATGACCCAAGGCTATTCGCAGAAGTAAGTTCTAGTAATTCTCCAGATTGGAAACCTTTTGTAATACAAGGTAACAACACGATTTACAGTGCTAATTTTAATCAACTTGAACTGGGCAAAGAAAATTGGTTGGTAAGTCCTATTTTCCCAATTGAAGATTTAACTGAAGGAAGTTTAAGTTTTGATGTATCTTATGCACAAAGAAATACCATAGTGGATGGTCTCAGAGTATTGTTATCAACTAATTGCGGTATAGATTGGTCTGAAGTAATTTACAACAAAAGAGGTTCTTTGTTAGCTACCTCAACTAATTCAACAGCTGAATGGTTTCCATCTGTATCATCTGATTGGAGGACTGAAACAATAGATCTTACTAGCTTTATCACAGATCCATTTAACAGTCAAATTAGAATTGCATTTGTAACTACCAATGGTAATGGAAATAATATCTTCTTAGATAATATTCAAATATTCCCAACCCAAGAGCCAAATTTAATTAACAATGGCCAAGAAATGACAGTTTTCCCTAATCCTGCAAATAGTGGTACTGCTAATTTAGCAATCTCTTTATCTCAACAAGACAATGTAGTGCTGTCCATTATTGATGTCTCAGGTAGAATAGTTGTAAGAGAAGAATTGACCAATGCCCTTAATCAAAGGTACACTTTTAGCACTACCGGTTTACAAGGTGTCTATTTCATTAGACTGAAAGGTGAAAACACTGACTTAGTAGAAAGAATATTAATCGGTCAATAACCTTATCAAAAACAAATATTTTAAATAATTTTACTCTCTATGAGAGTTGGTGTTTTTTTTGGTGGGCAGTCTAGGGAAAGAGAGATTTCTTTTGCGGGAGGACGAACGGTTTATGATAACCTAAATAAGTCAATTTTTGAACCTATTCCTATCTTTATTGATAGCTTGGGAAACTTTATATTACTTGATTGGGAATATATTTATAAGGGGACTGTTAGAGACTTCTTCCCTCCTACCCAGATTTATCCTCCTTCACTATCCAATTATCAATTGTACATTGAGTCTATCAGATCAGAAGATCAGGTAAATCAAGCAATTGAACTCATAGGAAAAAAAATACAACCTGAAGATTTTTCAAGTTTTTTTGATTTTGCATTTTTAGCGCTTCATGGTCCATATGGAGAAGATGGAAATTTACAAGGTTTATTGGAATGGTATCATATTCCATATTCAGGTTCTGGCATTTTACCTTCAGCTATTGGCATTAATAAAACGATTCAAAAAGGTATTATGGAAAGAGCTGGTTTTAGCACGCCGTCTTATTCTATCGTTTCTAGAGCTGCCTGGGAAGCTGAACCATATGAAGTAATAGAAGATGTTTTATCAGTTCTTGACCTTCCTCTCGTGGTTAAAGCCCCAAATCAGGGATCCTCAATAGGCATATCAATTGTCAATGATAAAAGTGAATTATTAAAGGCAATTAACCATTCATTTTTCATAGAAATTGTGGATCTAGTCGATTGGAAGTCTAAAAGCCAAGAAGCTAAGGAAAATTGGATCAGTCAATTAATAGACATTAGGGAAGGCACAGGCCTTCCTGCATATATTAATGGGGATAAAGTTGTTTATCACCCTGATGAACTAATGAAATCCCTCAATGAAGCAGAAGGTGAAAGCTTAGAATTATCGCCATTGAACTCAGAAGAGGAAGTACTGATTGAATCCTTTATTGCCGGCAGAGAATTTTCCTGTATTGTTATTCAAGATGAAGAAGGCAAACCAATTGCACTTCCTCCTACAGAAATAGTGAAAAGTAAAACTCTTTTCGACTATCGATCAAAATACCTTCCAGGAATTAGTAGGAAAGTAACCCCAATAGATCTGGCCAATGAAGAAATAGAGCGTATTAGAAAAGAATGTGAACATTTGTTTTCAGTATTGCATTGCCAAGTATATGCAAGAATAGATGGTTTTTATACGCCAAATGGTGACATATACCTGAACGACCCTAATACAACCAGTGGAATGTTACCATCTTCCTTTTTCTTTCACCAAGCTGCAGAAGTTAATTTAACCCCAACAGACTTTTTAACTTATATTATTAGGACATCACTGAAAGAAAGAATCAAGACGGGCAAAAGGAATTTAGCCATGAGAAAATTACTCTCTATATTAGAGGATAGCATTGCAGATGACCTATCTGATTCTGAGGGAGCTAAAAAAGTAGCTGTAATCATGGGAGGGTTCTCTTCGGAAAGGCATATTTCTGTTGAAAGCGGGAGAAACATATTTGAAAAATTAAATGCTACTAAGCAATATCTACCTGTCCCTGTATTTCTAACAGGCACTGAACAAAACCATCAGCTTTACATTTTACCTATTAATGTCATGCTAAAAGACAATGCAGATGACATCAGGTCTAAAGTAGAAGAAATAGACAATACACATCCGCTGATAGAAAAAATCAGGAAAGAAGTTCTATCAACTACAGAGATATATAGTAATAATAGGTATGAAGGGATTACTCCAATTAATTATCAAGAACTTAGCCGTAAAGTTGAATTTGCTTTTATCGCTCTCCATGGTAGGCCAGGAGAAGATGGTGCTATTCAACAACACTTAGAAAAATATCACATTCCATACAATGGTAGTGGGGTCAAAAGTTCACAGACCACTATTAATAAAGCACAAACCAATAAACTCCTAAAAGCAAATGGTCTAAGTGTTGCCAATCACAGGTTATTACAGAAAAGTGATTTTGAAACAAATGAATTAAATACAATTGAAGAAATAGAAAAAAGTGCTGTTTATCCCTTTATTGCAAAACCAGCTGATGATGGATGTAGTTCTGCTGTTAAAAAGATCAACAACAGAGAAGAATTAATTGCGTATTCAAAGATGATTTTCAGACCATTAGATGAAGATCGTGACCCTGAAAGCGTAGAAATATTAAAATTACAGCCTAAAGAAGAATTCCCAATCAAATCATATTTCATGGTTGAGGACCTAATTGATAGAAAAGGTGCTGATCATTTCCTGGAAGTAACAGGAGGAATGCTTACACATATAGATGAAAATCAAAATATTAGCTATCAAGTATTTGAGCCTTCTGAAGCACTTGCTTCAGGGGAGGTACTCTCTTTAGAAGAAAAATTTCTTGCTGGGGAAGGGCAAAATATTACACCCGCAAGATTTTCATCGGACAAAGAGAAAAATAAATGGGTATCTTCGCAAGTCAGGGCTGAGCTTGAGAAGGTAGCAAGAATACTAAACGTAGAAGGTTACTGTAGAATAGACGCCTTTGTAAGAATTTATGAAAATAAAGTAGAAACAATTATTATTGAAGTAAATTCATTGCCAGGTATGACACCAGCTACTTGTATTTTTCATCAGAGTGCAATAGCCGATATGAAACCTTATGAATTTATTAATGAAATTATAAATTATGGTTACGCTAAAAGTAAAAGAAGTCTCCAAACGCATTGAACAATAAATTGATGATTAAGAAATTATTTAAAGCAGAATCTTGGCTTGATGTCATCAAGCATATTATCATTGCAACACTTTTCTTTTCTTTTATTTTGTTAATTGTCTTCTATGTTTATTTACCGATAAAAACGAACAAAGATGATTCTATTACTGTTCCAGAAGTAGTTGAAATGGAGTTCGATGGATTACATGAATTCATTACTTCTAAGCAATTAAGGTATGTGGTTACACAAGACTCCGGTTATAATTCTGAATTACCCCCACTTGCTGTACTGACACAATTCCCTAAAGCTAATTCGAAGGTAAAAGAAGGGAGAAAACTATACCTCACGCTAAATGCAGTAAACCCGCCTAAAGTTGAGTTACCGGATTTAGTTGGTAAGTCTTTACAGACTGTTCAATTAAAATTTAATGCTATTGGTGTTAAAAAGGGTAAATACAAATTTACAGAGGGTCCTTATAAAAACACTTTTGTAGCCGCAGAAATAGATGGTAAAACCATTAACGCAGGAGAATTGATCCCTAAAGGATCAGTCATTGACATTGTCTTGCAAAATGGAAAAGGCAAACAATATTTCAATGCACCTAACGTTGTTGGAAAAGATAAGGAACAGGCAGAATACATTATTGCAGGGTCTAGTTTAAACATAGGTGAAATAGTCTATGAAAAAACAGATTCTTTGCAAGGAAAAGTAATCAAACAAATTCCAAATCCGGGTAGTAGAGTAAGGATTGGACAACTTGTTAATTTGTGGGTAGCTGTCAAAGACTCTTTAGCTACAGGGACTTCACCGTTAGAAACCGATAATGATTAAATATTTATTTACTTTTATATTACTTAATCCTTCCTTTATTGCTTTTGGTCAATTAATAGAAAGACCCATACATGTTCAGCAAAGCAGTACTAAGGCTCAAAAGATAAATAAATTAACAAATGCTAGAGTTTCTGAAGAGACGGACATTACTTTAACCCTTCCTTTTTGGGATGATTTTTCGGGTGCAGAAGGCATTCCATCTCCCCTTCTATGGATGGACAACGGCAATGTAGATATTAGTGGTACTATAGGGATCAATGCACCTACTTATAATGTTGCCGTTTTCAACGGGGTAAACACTGCAGGAATCCCCTACAATATTGATGACAATGGCACTGTACCAGTGGACACCTTAGTTTCTCATCGAATTGATTTGACCCAAGTTCCAACAAACAGCTTAAATTCCCTGTTTTTAAGTTTCTTTGTACAACCAGGAGGTTTAGGGGAATTACCAGATCCAGATGACAGTTTTGCCTTGTTCTTTTTAGATAGTGATAGTAATTGGGTTGACATTGACATTACCACCGATGCATCAACCACGGTAATAAGAGGTGGTCAAGATGCAGTTGAGTTTTCCTCTATTAATCCCGAAGAACAGATATTTAGTCAAGTAATAGTTAGGATACCAGCTAAGAGAGAGACAGATCCAGAAAATATTCCAAATTTCATTCATGAAAATTTTAGGTTTCGATTTCAGGCCAATGGAAATCAACAAGGCACATTTGACTCTTGGTTGTTAGATTATGTATATGCTAATTTTAATAGAAATCCTGGTGATATATTCTACGAAGATCGTAGTATTTCAAGGGGGATAGACGCAACTTTTGGCAGTTATAAATCTATCCCATATGATCATTTTTTTGAAAACAGAAATGACCTAACAGATAGATTCGAATTCACCCTAAGTAACCTAGATAATATTCTACAAATTTTGAATTATTCGATAGAAGTGTCAAATAGAGAAACGAATGAGCGGGTATCTTTAGTAGAAGACCTAACAGAATTTGATGGGGGAATTTCAGCAGATGGTATATTGCGTGGCCTTGAAATTGCTTCAGATTCATCCAGTACAGTAACTGGATCCCAATTAATGAATGCCCCTGATACCACTTTACTTGATATTAAACTATCTTTATTTTCAAGAGATACCATTGGCCCCAATCCACTAGCACCCTTTGGTTTCTTAACCAATGACACAGTGACCACTCAGTTAAACCTCGTAAATACCTATGCTTACGATGATGGTAGTGCAGAGTTTTCAGCTGGAATTAACAGAAATAGAGGTCAGGTAGCTGTTGAATATGTTTTACTTTCTGAAGATACATTAACTGGTATAGAGATTAATTTTCCCATCATCTTTCCTAGCTCTGAGGATGCTAGAATTGAATTGTTTGTTAGAAGGAATTTGCGTGATGAACCAGGTAGCATAGCTGTTTCCCAAAGAGTTCCCAATGCGCGGTTACTAAGAAGTAGAGCCAATGATTCTAGTCTAGTAAATTTCATTTATGACTTACGGGAACATAAAATAGTTTCAGATACTATTTACATTGGTTTCCAACAGTTTACCAATGATTTTATTCCCATAGGATTGGACAAAAATAACGACAACGGAGATAGGATTTTCTTCAATTTAGAGGAAAATTGGATTCAAAATGAAACAGTACAAGGCAGTTTAATGATTCGTCCCATTTTTGGCACTGCAGACCCGTTTATTCCTACTTCTAATGAAGAAGTTGTTATTGAAAGCCGTCTGACTCTCTTCCCTAACCCTACCAGCGGAATGCTCAATATCAATGGTCGATATGATCATATACAAATCTATGATCTTTCTGGAAAACAAGTTCCATTTACCATTCATGAAGCGAACCCCAGTACGGTTGATATATCAAATCTTCAACAAGGGATTTATATAGTCAGGTTGGCAGTAGGGAATGAGTTTCTTACTAAACGAATCATTAAGAAGTAGTTTCAAAGGTTTTCTAATAAGCAGTCTTCCCCTGTTTTAAAATGAACACTTTCAGTAAAATGATGGAGTATAACGACCTAGGGAAAAATGAACCAACCCCGACCCAAGGGTACGGGGTATCTATGGGCAATAATTTAATGATCGACTCAAGTCGGGGAATTAATATCCCTTAGGGATTAAAGCTTTCCTTCTTTCTCAAGTGTAAAGCTTACAACTACTCACTTATTAATAATCTGAACTGTGTTAATAGTTAACGATCAATCAAATTCTTCTAAAGAGAGCTATTAACAAATTGATCATCTATATTAATTAATTAATATCTAGAGAAGTATCAGATGTATTTAAATGAGATGTACTTTCAGTCTTGTCTACTTCTGGAGCAGTTTTTAGTTCCCATATAAATGGTTTAGGGCTTAAAGAAATAATAAAAACAATTACAGCTATCCACCCAATAATTTTTCTTTTCAAATCTAGTGGCTCCTCATTATCTGTTGATGGATGATCTATACCTATAAACCTACCAGTGATGAATGCCATTAAAAGTAAACCTGGATAACCAGAAACACCAGGGGCTAAGTACAGCAAGATAAATTGTCCTACAAAAATAATTACGGCAATCATTAAACGACCCATCCGTTCTGTATTTACATTAAACAGGCATACATATAGGAAATAAATATAAGCCAATGCAGATAAGAAAAAGCCAATATCAAATCTTCCTGGTTTGATAAAGCCTAAACCCGCATAGAATAAGAAAGCAATAAATGTCACTCGACTGATCATAGCATGTTTTTGCTTACCAAAAAGACCATAGATAATATGTCCTCCATCTAGCTGGCCTATTGGCAAAAGATTCAATGTAGTGAAAAACAGGGCGATATAGCCAACCATAAGCAATGGATAATGAATCATTTCATTCTGATGAGGGTAATTAGCAGGATCATAAGGCAATATATTTTCAAAAGCCATAAATATCAGATTTTGCCCAAACCTAAAAATAGAAGAAACTTGCCCTTCTCCTTCTGGAACATAATCTCCATAATTTTCGCCTAACGGTAAGTATTCAGGATGAATATCAAAAATATACTGAATGGGTGGCAAGGTCATAAAACCGATGATAATGATCACTATAACAACAAGAAATCCCGCTAATGGGCCTGCCACTCCAATATCAAAATAAGCCTTTCTAGATTTAGCTTTTCCTTGGATCATAATAAATGCACCCATGGTGCCAAATGAAGGAAAGCCTCCAGGTAAAAACCCTAACCACAATGGTAGAAAAAATGGCAATGTTACTTTTACTTTATGTTTTAAAGCCAGCAAATAATGGCCCAATTCGTGGGTAACTAAAAACAACATCAATGAGATTGAATAAACTAGGCCTCCGGCTAAATCTTGTGGAATCTTAAAGTTTCCAGCTAAAAAAGATTTAGCATACCTCCACTCTGCGCCAGCCACAGTCATCAAAAAAAAGGAAGCAATAACAAGAACTAACTGAATAACGTGTATTCTTCTCACAATTAAGTTACTTTAAAATGGTAATTATTCGAGAATCAGGATATTATCCTAACATATCAATTCCAAATACCAATAAAATCGCACAATATACTAATCAACTACAAACCATATTAGATGTTCTATATAGTCTGCAAATTTAATATGTAAATTACCAATTTCACTTTGAATCATTGTCTTTTAATACTCAGTATTATTTAAAAAAAAGTAGTTAACTAAGTTTTTTACTTACTTCTAATAAGAAAATTTTTCAAATGATAACAATAGGCGTTTATCCAAAACTAAAAATCAAAAATCGCCTGTACAAACTTGCATTATTTATGGCTATGATTAAAAAATTTAAAATAATTTTTTAATCAATTCTAAAGTATATTTTGGTTTTTTGATTTTCAAGACATTGATCCCCAATCTACTTGCAGCCTCTAAATTCTCATCTTTATCATCTAAAAAAAGAACTTGCTCAGCTTTTATATCTTTATTCTCATTTAAAATAATTTTCCATGCCTGAAAATCAGGTTTTCTTTCTCTAATTTCATGTGAAAAATATACTTTGTCAAAAATTTTATCCAAATGGTTTATTCCTGTTATTTCATATATTTTTTGATGAAAGCAGCGGACGTGTATAATGTTTGTATTACTCAAAACCATAATAGATACTTTTTCTTTCAATAGAGATAATTGTTTGATCAATTCTAAATCGATCCCAAGCAACATAGCATTCCATGCGTAGTCTATTTCTTGGTCAGAAATGTTTTTCTTGTTTAATAGAGTTCTAACCTGCTCTCTAAATTCAATATCAGATATATTACCTCTTTCAAAGTCATCGAAAAATTCTGCTTGTTCAAAGCTTTCTTTCAACTCCGTTAAATCTTTACCAATTAAATGGCTCATAGCGTGATACGAAGCCTGCTCATCTAGGTCAATTACTACGTTTCCAAGGTCAAACAATATAACCTTAATTTCTTTAGAATCTATTTTCATTCTGTAGCTATTCAAAATTGAATAAATCAGTGTTTTTGTTTTGAAGATTGTGAACTATATCAGTTTAACCCGAATGATGCAATAGAAATTTGATGTAAACCATAACTAACAGTCATCTAGCCATTTATGATTTTCTCTTAAAAGCCTAATGCATCATTCGGGTTTAATTAACATAATTTAGTCAGTTCTCGAAATAAAAGTAATTCTTCTTCATAAGTTTTCAAACAGATCTTTAAAATCCATCTATTTTCAGACGATAGTATATTGAACTCACTACAGAATGAACCCACCCCGACCAAAGAGTACGAAGCTTGTTCATTACAAATTAGTCTTTTAAGAAAAAATTATAAATAACTTTTATACCAATTTAGATATAAAACACCGTTTATCTTCCATTTAATTTTTCGTTGCAGTGCGTTAAAATGCCTTCCTCTAGCGCTATAAGAGGTTCATTTTTTGCCTTGGCGGCGCCACCTTGGCAGCCCCACCCTCTCCATAAAAAACTACCTACAAAATCTAATACACTCTTTTATCCCTAAGTTGGTATTAGTTATGATTTGTATCATATTTCTTATGAATAATGTAAGTCAAATGGATTCAAACAAAGGTCATATGACTACATCAAAAACACCTGCTTTTGAAGAATCGTTTGTAAGTAAACCCAGCTTCCATCCTTTTCCCTACCAAGCAGCCTTGCTTATGAAAAAACACCAAGAAGTCAAGTCATCATGTACTGAACAATTTAAAGTTGTCCTGGCAGTTAACCCAGCTGCGGCCGATCGCCTCGCACTTCTGGTCAAATGATCTAACTAACCTATTCAGACAAATTGAGATGAAGATTTTTTCTCGGATAAAAGTAATTCTTAATTAAAATATTATCAATACTATCGCCTCAAAAAGCGATTTTATTCGATAAAAAGTAGTTTTATAACATTTTTCCCAAAAAAAAGAAGATGTGTTGCAACTAATAAAATCAGCAAGATAAAAATTAAAATCAAATAATTCCTATCCATGCAATTTAGTAGTATCTTACCGCAAATAAAGAGATCATGTTCTTTTATATAACAATTTTATTAGACACAATATTAAAGTGTTAGTAAAGTTAATTTAAGAGATAAAACTGTAATATGAGAGTAAAGTTTAGTGGTAAAAACCAACAAGGTTTTTTTGCAGAAGTGAAAGAAGAGGTTGAAGCATATTTTCAACAAAAAAATATCAGTAAGAATGCAAATGGAGAAATGATTTTCAAAACTGTGTTCTTTCTTTCATTAATGGTAGGGTTATACGGTTTAATTATTTCAAATTATTTTACTTGGCTCCCAATGTTAGGGATGGCTATCATTCTCGGAATGGTTCAAGCTTTTATAGGATTTAATGTGAGCCATGATGCGATACATGGATCATATTCATCTAGTAGGAAAGTGAATAAAATACTTAGCTTATCATTTAATCTGATAGGTGCAAATGCTCACGTATGGGATGTTGCACACAACCAAGCACATCATACATTCACTAATATTCCAGAGCATGATGAAGATTTGGAAGTGGCACCAGGGTTAGTAAGAGTATCTCCTGCGGAAGAATGGAAACCAATCATGCGGTATCAGCAGTACTATGCATTTGCATTGTATTGCTTTGCATCGTTGTCTTGGGTATTAAGAAAAGATTATGTTAAGTTTTTTCAGAAAAAAATCGGCGGTGTTGATAATTCAAAGCACCCTAAAATAGAATATTTTAATCTTTTCTTTTTCAAAGCATTGTACTATACATTATTTATAGTTTTCCCATTAATCTTCATAGACATTACATGGTGGCAGTTTTTATTAGGCTTCTTAGCTATGCATATAGCAGAAGGGCTTGTTTTAGGACTCATATTCCAACTAGCTCATGTGGTGGAAGGGACAGAATTCCCTGAGCCTGCTGAAAATGGTTCTATAGATGAAACCTGGGCAGTACACCAAATGAATACCACAGCTAATTTTGCAAGAAAAAGCTTCTTAGCTAAGTTTTTATGTGGAGGTCTCAATTTTCAGGTAGAACATCATTTATTCCCAAATATTTGTCATGTTCATTATCCAAAATTATCCGAAATAGTAAAAGCTACAGCGGATAAACATGGTGTTAATTACATAGAGAGCATTACATTTTATGATGCTTTAAAATCACATTATAAAATGCTCAAGAAATTTGGAAGTGAAGCAAGTGTTGAAATACTGAACAAAGAAGAGAAATTTCAAGCTGCATAGATGAAAAACATAAAAAAAGCCTGCCTTTAAAATTAAAAGCAGGCTTTTTTTATACATCCAAATTATTATAGACTAGGGTAATCGGTATACCCTTTTTCTCCAGGTGTATAAAATGTGTCGAAATCAGGTGCATTTAATTCACTTCCATTAGCAAACCTTGACACTAAATCAGGATTGGCAATGAAAGGCCTTCCAAAGGCAATCAATTGATCTCCACCACTTGAAAGTTGCTCTTCTGCTCGTTCTTTATCATATCCACCAGATAAAATTACTGTCCCATTGAAGTTTTTCACAATGCTGTCCCTCAACGAAACAGGTACTTCAGGAGCGCCCATAGCAGCATGATCTACTAAATGCAAATAGGCTAATTCTAATTTCCCAAGTTCACTAGCCAAATAATTAAACGTTTCTAATTCACCCTCAAAAGGATTGACATCATTAAAAGCACCTCCAGGAGATAAACGAACCCCTACTTTATCAGATCCTATGGCGGTAGAAACCCTATTCGCTATTTCTATCAAAAATTTAGTCCTATTTTCTTTTGAACCCCCAAAACCATCAGTTCTTCTATTAGACCCTGGATTAATAAATTGTTCTATTAAATACCCATTGGCACCATGTAATTCTACTCCATCAAAACCAGCTTCTATCGCATTTTGAGCTGCTTGAACATGCTCACTTATTGCCAAATCAATATCTGCATCAGTCATTGCTTTAGGTGTGGTAATAGGTTGATTTCCTTGTTGATCAGTGTACATTTCAGTTCCAGCAGGAGCTATTGCCGATGGAGCAATTATTACTGAACCCTCAGGCATATTAGCAACATGTGAAACCCTTCCAGTATGCATGATCTGAAGGAATATGATTCCACCTTCTCCATGAACTTTATCAGTTATTTTCTTCCAAGCTAATATCTGCTCTTTGTTATAAATTCCGGGCATCCTTGCATAGCCAACTCCATTAGGTGAAGAACTAGTGCCTTCAGTAACGATAAGACCAGCACTTGCCCTTTGAGCGTAATAAGTAGCCATAATATCTGTAGGCACATGATCACTGGTGGCTCTACATCTAGTTAAAGGAGCCATTACAATTTTATTTTTTAATGATAAAGCCGTTGACTTAAACGGTTCAAGTAGCAAAGAATTTTCTTGTGTCATATTTTATTAATTTATTTATCTCTTCAATTATATGATTGCTTAACGACCTATTTGAAACGAACGTTTCAATAAGGGGGTATTTATTATTACTGGTATCCAAATAAATTTGAAAATAGACAAGAATATGCCACTGGATCAAATAAAGACCCGTTTTCAAACACCGTTCCACAGCGGCCCTCTAAAATTGAGTATTCGTAAAATTAGAGGCTTTCTGCGTCGGCAGTCTGATTCACTTTTTCCATGCCGGGGTGGCGAACCACTGAAAAAACGCAACCACGCGACAGCTAAAAAAATCAATGGGATTGCCCATGCGACTAAAAACAACCTAGTACACCATCGCGGCTCTGCCAGTTTTTTTTAAAGAGAGGCCTAACCAGGTCAACCCTTCAGCACGAAGGCCTAAAAGTAGAAATTTCAGAAAGAAAAACACATCGCTATTTCCAGCTTTCACTGGACTTAATCACTACTACGGTGGAAGCCGCCCCCGTTCAAATCTTCGGTATTTGCCTTACGGGTGATCCGCTTGTACTTTCCCTTTGCATTCCTGAACGAGTTCCCTTGTTCCGTTATCACGCCTGACTTTAGTTCCTGCCCCCTTTGTACCGCCTGCTATCTACCCAAATCCAGTTTACCCTCGGTAGACCCTATTCTTAGAGACCAGTAAATCCCTCCAATTTCAACAGGGTATTTGGACGTATCGATACTTTAATATGGGGGTTCACTCCCGTTCAGCTCCCAAAGTCACACCTGACGAAATTTACATCGCCTTTTCTTTGTCGCTCAGCACACTTTCCTTTCGGAGAAATGCACCACAAAGTGGTTTGAAGGGTTTGTCTGTCACCCCCTTCGATGGACCTACCATCATCATGTTAACAGCATGTACTTAACTCCTTTAAGTACTTCAAGGCACACTTACTGGCATCC
>CALGOB010000244.1 GCA_937958005.1 uncultured Cyclobacteriaceae bacterium | reverse complement strand
TCACCAAAAGTCCTCTTTTCGGTAGTGCAAACTTAAAATAATTATATCATATGGCTTGCTTTTTCTCACAGTACCTTGAGTCGATCATTAAATTATTGCCCATAGATACCCCGTACCCTTGGGTCGGGGTTGGTTCATTTGGTTTTGAAGAATGAAATAGAATCTTTAAGACTATCAGCTTGTGCGTTTAGTTCTTCACTACTACTGGCCATTTCTTCAGAGGCTGCGGCATTGTGTTGTACTATTTCATTTAGTTGCTGAATGGCGCTACTTATTTGTCTAGAGGATTCACTTTGTTCATTTGAGCTGGTGACAATTGTCTTAACTAAATCCGCAGTTTTTCTTATTTCGGGAACTACTTTGGATAATAAATTATCAGATTTATCAGCAGATTCAATACTGGATTGTGATAGTTGGTCTATTTCTTCAGCAGCTTTTTTACTTCTTTCGGCTAGCTTTCTTATTTCTGAGGCTATAATTGAAAAGCCTTTTCCATGTTCTCCTGCTCTAGCGGCCTCTACTGCTGCGTTAAGTGCTAGAATGTTAGTTTGTCGTACTATTTCTTCAATTATTTTGATCCGATCAATAATGTCTTTCATACTTCCTATTGTTGATCGGACTGATTCGTTTACATAGGCTATTTCATCTGCAGCGCTAGTACTGATGTCGCCAGTAAGTGTAGCATTGCTGGCATTTTGTTCTATTGAAGCAGTCATCTGTTCCATAGAGGTGGCTATTTCTTCGGCAGATGCAGCTTGTTGGTTTGCCCAATCACTCAATTGTTGAGAGCCGTTTGCGAATTCGCCTGCAGCTTCAGAGATATGATTGGAAGTCAGCAGTGTTTCTTTGATGATTCTACTAAGGTTCTGCATCATGTATTTCATATCGCTGTACAGGCCAATTGACCTTTTTTTCTTTAGTTCAAAACCAATGTTGCCTTTTGCCAAGTTGGTGGCAATGAGTGCTGCCTCAAAAGGCTCTACACCTAACAAGTTCATTATACTAAAAGTTAAGAACAACCCAGTGGCAGTGAGTACCAATAAAAAGGCAATCAGAAATAAGAAAGACCAAGATTTAATGCTGTTAGATTGACCAACGCTTTCTTTGAATTCACTTTCAGTTTTTACATAGCTTATTTCGGTTAACTCATCCATGGCGCCTCGCATGTCATCAAAATCTTTGATGTAGTAATTGAAAAATAAAGACTTCAATGCTTCAAGATCGCCAGAGGTTAAATGTTTGGCAATATTTTCCGAGTGAAGTAATATTTTTTTATGACTACTATTAAATACTTGAAAGGCGGGATGATCTTCTCCTCCCGTGGACAAATAAACATCTTGAAAAACCATAAACCGCTGTTTTACCTGCGCTATGTTTTCATTCATTGCATCGATGTTTTCAGCAAGAACTTTATTTGATGCTTGTTGCTCACTGAGGACTATGGCTTCTGCTATAGCTAATCTAGACTGGTAACTATCCCGATCTGCTTCAATAAGGGAATTTATGCTGAGCATTCTGTCCTTATAAATACGTTCTATGTTGTGTTCAATCCCATTTAAACCATAGATATTATAGGCTATGTTTGAAATATAGACTATAGTAATCACTAGAAAAGTGATGAGCACCATGTACTTTATCTTTAACTCGCGAAACAAGTCCAATATCTTCATTGCTCTATATTTATACTAGTAATTAATTATTAATACTAACTGAAAGACTACATTTAATCCCTAAGGGATATTAATTCCCCGACTCTTGAGTCGATCATTAAATTATTGCCCATAGATACCCCGTACCCTTGGGTCGGGGTTGGTTCATTTACTAAATAAAAATTAAATATTTGTTACTAACTTATTAAATCAGTTATTATTTCCTTTTAATTTTATGAATAAGAAATTTAAAACCCTTAAAGGATATTAATTCCCTAAAATCGGTCATCCTCGACTCTTCCGCGAGCACCGTGGCTTTCTCGGCAGAGGCTTTGGGTAGGATTGATTTATTCCCAATTTATTTAAATTCTTTATCATAGGATAATATTTAGTTCAATAATTTTAACGATTTAATCCCTAAGGGATATTAATTCACCGACTCTTGAGTCGATCATTAAATTATTGCCCATAGATACACCGTACCCTTGGGTCGGGATTGGTTCATTTACCCATAACGTTAATTATTTCGATAAAATGAGGCACTTGAAGATTAAATGCCTAATATGTTTGCAAAATTACCTTTGATCATTAACACTCCAATAGTATCTGCCAAACTTTTCATTTTTAAACCCAAATTTGTCCAATAAAAATATCCAAGTGTCTACAGTAAGAACCCATATCGGGCCCAATTTGCTTCGTTCGAACCTTCTTGAGGAGGTAATTATAGGCTGTTTAATAAGTTTTAGTTTTCCATTCTTTTTGAGAGCAGAACAAAAATAAGCACTTTCAAGTATTGGTTTATTGGGATATCCACCTGCTTGTTCAAAAGCTGTCTTACTACAAAATACCCCTTGATCACCATAATACCTTTGACCAAGCCTATACCTAAGGCGGTTAGCTAGTTCTATAACTCTTAACCCCCATTTCTTACCATCTAATTTGAACTCAAAGGCACCTCCATCATAACCTTCCGACAAAGTTTGCTTGATGGATAAGTCGAAGCCTGAAGGTAGTAGTGTATCAGCATCCAAAAATAAATAGATATCTCCTGTGGCATATTTAACACCTTGGTTGAGTATGGCATATTTTTCACCTTTTAGTTCGGGGTGTTGATGTATTTTACATAACCTACTTTTTATTGCTTCATTTACAGTTTCATCACTACTTCCAGAGTCAATGACTAATACCTCGACCTTACTAGAGTCTGTAGAAGATGAGTTAATTCTCTTAAGGGTAGTGCTTAAAAAATTAACTTCATTGAGGGTTGGTATAATGATAGAGATTTTCACTTAGGATAAAATTGTAAATATATTTTATAATTACAGGTGTTCTTTGCCATGCCCTACTGTAGTAATGACTTTTTTGATAATTCACGGATTAAAATGTAAATTGATTCATTTACGTGGACAATTGAAAGACAAATTACACATATTAAACGGTCATAGCACCCTTTATCTTTTTAAAGAAGCAAAAATTAACGGAGATGTTTTTGTGTGGAATGAAATTTTATCAGAAGGACCTGTTACTTATCAGGTAGCTAGTGAAGAGTTCTGGGAACTTAGAAGGATTTTTGTTTCTGAGACATTTGGAGGGGAACCTAAAGCCTATGACGAACTTAAAGAAAACTTCCAAAAACTAAGGCAATTTAGGGAGTATAGAGAGGTGGTGCTTTGGTATGAGTATGATCTTTTCTGTCAAGTAAATTTGATGGCTGTGCTAAGTTGGATACACGGCCAAGGGCACAGAAAAACCACAATTGTTTCGTTAATCTGTGTAGGGAATGAAACAGGATATGACCAATTAGTAGGACTAGGTCAAATTGCCAGTGTTAAATATAAAGGACTATTTGAAAAACGAATTAAGCTAAGTGAAGCAAACCTTGCCTATGCAGATCTGGTATGGCAAGCATATTGTGTAGCGGATCCTAATGAACTTTTATTTGCGACGATACCACACCCTATTTTCAAATATTTATACTTGGCAATCAAAGCACACCTTCAGCGATTTTCTGATGGTAGTCATGGCTTTAATGAGATAGAGTGGGAAATGTTATCATATATAGACAAGCATCAACCTAAAAATGTAGATGATGTGATCAGGCATATGTTGCAATGGCAAGTTTTTTATGGTTTTGGAGATATGCAGTATTATTACTATTTAAAAAAAATGGAAACTTACTTTATGTTCGGAACACCAGTTACACTTAGCAAGGAAGGGAAAAAAGCGATTCAAAAAGGAATTAAAAGAAAAGAAGTCAATTCACTAGATTTATCATTGGGAGGAAGCAATGCACGTAAATACCATTGGAAAGATGGCTCATTGATTCCAATAAAATGAGAACAATTTATATCTTTACTCTTGGTAAAGAATATGTGAAGCAAAAAATATGATGGAGTCAAGTATTTCTGTGCAAAAAGATTTTAAGAAGTGGTTGGTTTTCAATGAATCATTGAAGAATCCAGATAACTTATACAACTTATACAAA
This sequence comes from uncultured Cyclobacteriaceae bacterium, assembly GCA_937958005.1. GTDB lineage: Bacteria > Bacteroidota > Bacteroidia > Cytophagales > Cyclobacteriaceae > JANSWY01. The sequence goes on along the minus strand of CALGOB010000244.1, from coordinate 5,731 downwards.
GCATTGACGGGAAATGATCAAGTAGGCATTTTCGATATCAGAAAAGATATTTCAGAAGGAGAGAGCAGGTTTCAGGTAGTTCAAGAGGGTTATCATGAGGTACTTGAATTTACTTTTGATAAAAAAGCAGACTTTCAATCTTATATCAAACAGAATTATTTTCCTGATAAGGACATTGAACAATGGTATCAAGAGAAAAAGCAACAAAATCAGATAGATCAAAGTCAAGCTATTTATGAACGTGACTATGAGGAGGAAAGTGATGAGTTGGGTGATATCAAACCACATGCTAAAGAGGTATTCTATAAGAATTTTAAGATTGCCTTTAGTTTAATAGCGTATATTGCTATTGTTGTAATCTTAGTGATCACAGGGTTTACAGCTTTAATGCCCGTAGGTATTGGTTTGGGTTTGGTTGTCTTTTATTTTTTAGTAATTAACTTGGTGAAGGAAGGAATAATAGCTGGCTATATTCAAGGAAATTATGTGAGAATTTCTGAAGCACAATATAAAGACTTGTATGAGATAGTGGTCAAACAATCAGAAGCTTTAAAAATAAAGGTGCCAAAGGTTTATATAACCAATGGAGGGTTTAACGCGATGGTTACCAAACTGATAAGATCCAAATATTTAGTGCTGAATTCTGAGGTAATAGAAACTTACCTAGGTGGTGAAGATAGAGTAATCAAATATGTGATTGGGCATGAGTTAGGACACATTAAAAGAAAACACTTATCTGGTGACTGGTGGCTTTTTCCATCATTATTTGTGCCTTTTTTACCTCAGGCTTATTCAAGAGGCAGAGAATTGACATGTGATAGGATCGGATATCATTTCTCTAAGAAAGGAGCAATTGCAGGTATGATGATCATGACTGTAGGAAAAGAAATTTCTTCTCAAATTAAAGCTGATCAATTCCTTAAAGACTCCGTACAAGAAGGAGGGTTTTGGTTTGGGTTCAGTGAAGTTTTTATGATGTATCCACATTTATCCAATAGAATAGAGCAGATTAGAAGATATGATTCATTTAGGAATTAATTAAAATAATTACCTTTTAGGTCGGTCAGATATGCACATAAATAATAGGAAAAAGGAGTATCCACTAGAAGTTATCAATACTCATTCAGTGGAGCGAATGACTTTTGGAAAATTAATTAAAGATATAGGCAGTGCATTCAATGTAGAACGAGGCCTAGTTTATACTATTAAAATGCTATTTATTAACCCTGGAGGAGTCATAAGAAATTTTCTCTATGAGGGTAGACATAAAGTTTTTCACCCTGTCCGTTTTTTAGTTATCAGCTCTGCTTTAAGTTTTTTGTTTTTATCGCTTTTAGATAACACTGAATTTAGAAATGATTTTATTACTGGGTGGAATAGTTATGGTGAGAAAGATTCAGAAACTTTAGATAAGATGATCTCAATTTTTAATGATCTCTTTGAAAACTATTTTAACCTCATTATCTGGTTTCAAATTCCTGTTTTTGGTACTTTTACTTATTTATTATTTAAGAAAAGTGGTTTCAACTTTACTGAAAATTTAGTCTGGTGGACATATATCACCTCTGTGATTAACTTAATAAGTATAATCACCTACTTGATGATGGCTTTTTCTCTTTTAGAGTATTCAATGTTATTTAGTTTGATAACTAGTTTTGGATATACACTCTATGCTTTAAAATCTTTTTTTGAGAGGTCTTGGTGGGCTTCTATTTATAGAATAACACTTGTCTATACAATCGGGTTTTCGGTGTATTTTATAATAATAAGCATATTTATTACCATCTATGTAGCCATTAAATTTGGTGCCTAAGACAGATTAATTCCTTCCTTGCGGAAGCACTGAGTAGATCATTAAATTATTGCCTATAGATACCCCCCGTACTCTTGGGTAGGATTTGGATCATTTGAAGAGAAGTACAGGATAGTGGACAAATCATTGTCCTTCTGAATGTTACTTTAACCTGCATTGTGTATTAGAAAATCTATTCTGATGATAAGTCTCTTCATTACAACTACTTAATGCAAGTTTGTTGAACCCGAATGATGCATTAGACTTTTAAGAGAAAATCATAAATGGCTGTTAGTTATGGTTTGCATCAAATTTCTATTGCATCATTCGGGTTAAATCACCATAGAGATGCTATGCTTGCATTTTTTTCTGGCTGGAAATCGCTATGTCAAAATCAAATTCACTAAAATATCTTATGCGCCCCCATAAGCATAAATTGGTATAATAAATTAGGAGGACAGGGACACTAGCAAAGATCATCTAGAGCAGATTGGATTTCTGGATATTCAAAATGATAACCCGCCTTTTGTATTTTTTGTGGTATGACATACCGACTCTTTACAATTAATTCAGCTTCTGTACCTATCATATGGCCTCCTATCTTGAGTAAAAACTCAGGGGAAGGCAATCCAAATGGAGCTTTTAATGCTTTTCTGAGTGTTGACATCAATTTACGGTTTGTGATGGGTTTAGGAGCAGCCACATTATAGACACCTTTTACTTCTTGTTGTAGAAGGCAGTAATCTACAATACTGACAAAATCTTTTTCATGGATCCAGCTAAACATTTGATTCCCTTTTCCTTGATGCCCCCCTAATCCAGCACGTACTAGATTCTTAAGTGGTGTTAATGCACTGTTTGATCCTTTCCCTAAAACAATAGCAATCCGTAAAATGACTTTTCTTACTCCTGGAATTTCGTTTTCGTTAAAAGCAGTTTCCCATTTTTTACAGACATCTACGGAGAAATCATTGGCAAAATCGGTAAAATCCTCAGTCATGGGATCAGTTAATGAATGCGGGTAAATAGTAGCAGAAGCTGCGTTTATCCATAATTTTGGCTGATGCTGACAAAGGTAAATCGCTTGGCCTAACGCATGTGTTGCACTTATTCTTGTATCATAAATTTTTTCTTTATTTTCTTTTGTATAACGGCAGTTTACTGATTTTCCATTGAGATTGATCACCGCTTCAGCATTTTCTAAAGCATTAGCCCAAGGGCCTAGATTTTTTCCGTCCCATTTAACATAAGATAAATTTCCTTTGTTAGGTTTATGATTTCTAGTTAAAATGATTACTTGATAGCCTTGACTGATAAAATGAGTGGTAAGTGCAGACCCAAGGAACCCTGTTCCTCCCGCAATGATAATTTTTTTCATAGAATAATAAATAAAAGTGTGAGTCGGTATGCTGCCCATACTAGACATAGATAAGCGGGTAAAGACAAGGTCCTTACCCTTCTAAAATGATCAAAAAACATGCTCCCGGCTACTATAGCAAAGTAAACTAGGTACACATATACCGAAAGGTTCAGAAAATGATCAACGATGATCATTGGCCAAAGTGCTATAGACCCTAAAAATGAAACTGACATAAGGTTGACCAAATAGATACTAATGATATTCAAGGGATATTTGATTAGGCACAATCCCAATATAAATATTTGAGCACCTGCAATCATTACCTCAAAGTAAAAGCTTGATTGGCCAATTAAATGACTTAAAATCTCATTGAAGATATAGAGTGAATAGGCTGTGAATGACCAAGTAAAAAGTAAGTACAAAACAAGACCCACTTTTGCTGAGATACTATGAGTTCTCTCATTGAAATTTTGATACAAATATAATTGAGCTATTAAATTACTGTTTGGTTTCATGACTTATTAGGTTTAATCCCACTGATCAGGTAATACACAAAATGAGAAGTGTGGAGACCCAAGATCATGGTAAGCAACGGAGATTTTAAATTATCCCATCGCTCTTTGTTCATTTTACCTTTTTCAATGAACAATTGTTTGGTGAGAAACTTTAAAACGGTGTAGGATACATGAGCTACTGATGGAGCAACTTTCCAAGAAATGTCTTCATAGACAATGCCCTCAAGTTTAAGTACTTTTAGTTCCTCACAGACTTGGTTAATATTACCCTCATCTAATGCCCATGATTGACACAATTGATGATAGGCTTTACTTAAAAGAGGGCTCATGTTAGCAGAAGATTTAAGGAAGCCATCCGCAATTACAAAAGTAACACCTGGTTTTATGATTCGTTTGATTTCTTTTAAAAAATCGCTTTTATTGCTTCCTTTTGCATAGCAGCTACTTTCTATGGCCATCACATGATTAACAGAGCTGCTCTTAATGGTGGTATCAGTGGAATCATTCAAGTGAATGTGAATTCTCTCTTGTAAATTCGTTTTTCTGTTTAAAGATTCTGCTTGCTGCTTTTGCCATGGAACTAAGGTTACCCCAGTGCACTTGATTATTAAATATTCTGAACAAGCCTGTCTCATACTGGTGGCAAATCCACACCCTAAGTCTACTAGTAAACTGGTTTTGTCACCTGATATATTGAGTTTTCTTAAAACGGCCTGATTCATGTATTTTAACATTTGCTCACAGTTGAAAGGATTGGTCACTTTTTTATAATAACCAAAATGCATATGGGAGTCAAGACTTCACGTTTGATAGTAAGAGCCAGCATTTTTGTCATAGGGAAGTAGTTTCTGTTGCTCTTTGAAAGCAAGTTCATAGTTAAGAACTGAAATGGATTCAAGTGTGGAATTATTTAAAGAATGAAAAGCGAAATAAAGAGCGAAAAAGATACTTAAATGAAATACACCAATAATAGATGGCAATAGCCCAAGGGAAAATAAAGAATGTAGTTAAATAAAGCAGATCACTTTCTGTGATGTACGTAAGAAGAATTGTGATAATCACGAGTATTAAATTACTACTAGCTATCCATAGATAGTTTTTAATAGATCGATTATTTCTATACTTGAAATGAAATAACCAACCACTACAGTATTGTGTAAAGCCTATTGGAATTTGAAGGAAAACAAGGAAGAATAAATTTCTAAAATTGACTAAACCTGCTATCAATGCTAATAAAGATAACGAGGCAAGCATACCTTGGACAATTAAATTTATTTGATAAGTCTTGCTCATAGTAATTGATATTTAAGCTTTGATATAATGTATGATACGGCAAACTAAATCAATAGTTACTAAACTTTCAATAAATATTGAAAATAAAATAATATAACTTTTTGTTTAATCATTAAAAGAGGGCAGTATTGTTTATGTGCAATAGGCATTATCAGGGATTATTTTAAATATAAATACGAGGGTTGGTTACAGGTGAAAACATGCAGTAATGGAAGATTCATCATAGAATAAACTTTGCTTTGACTTTTTGAATCCCTAAGGGATATTAATTCCCTAGTTGTGTATCCCCAATTCTTCCGTGAGCGCCATAGCTTCTCAGCGGAGGCGCTGAGTCGATCATTAAATTATTGCTCACAGATACCCTATACCCTGAGTCGGGTTGGTTCATTACGTTTTATAAGATATGCCTGATGCCATAAAAATTTCAAAAAATTGGAACTTTGGGTTTTTGGCGGATAATCCCTTTCATGAGAAGAAAGTGCTCGAGTTTTACCGATTGGCCTTCCTGTATTCCTCAAACGATTTATAGGGGGTGTTTTTGAACTTCAGAAATAATCTTTGATTAAACGATATCAAGGGCAGTTTTTCTTCAATTTCAGTTTTATTTGGATGCCAGTAATAAGTAATTGATTTACTAAGTTTTATGATGAAAGACTTAAGAATTGACATCGCCCAAATTTGAGGAATGTCAATTTTACTCTACTGAATCGATTACGTTGATGGTCAATCATTTAGCTTTTCCAATAATTATTTCCCGAATTATTCGGGTTA
>CALGOB010000243.1 GCA_937958005.1 uncultured Cyclobacteriaceae bacterium | reverse complement strand
TAACTCTTGCTCCTGAAGTAATTCATTCAACAACAAAGAACGTGAGGATACGGGTAATTCTTTTATTAGCAGTTTTATCTCTTCTTTTGAAACCATCTTTAAATATATACAAATTTGCTGTTATAAATAGAACTTAGCCGTTTAAACCTAACAAAAAACGAGGTGTTTGGTTGCAATAAGGTATCTATAAAGACAAGTCTTACGTCCTATATATCCTATGAAGTGTGTGGCCAAAACACACCGGGTGAAAGTCTAAAATAATATAAGACAAAAAGTCTGAAGATGAGATAATACTAGTTGAAATCGTTAACTTACTTTTCACTAAAATTATGTCTTTCAAAATAATTGAAGAAGTTTAAAATGACAAAGAATACGATAAGCATTATTGGATGTGGCTGGTTTGGACTTCCCTTAGGAAAGCACCTAGTAGAAAACGGATATCAAGTAAATGGAAGTACGACTCAAAGTGAAAAACTTGCCATAATAGCTGAATCAGGTATCACTCCGTTTCAAATTACTTTAACACCAAAATTCGAGGGAGATCAAAACTTTTTCAATGCAGATATCATTGTTATTAACGTTCCACCAGGGAAAAACACTGAAGAGACATATCAAACAGCCATGATTACCCTACGAAATTTAGTAAACTCTGGTCAAATTCATAAAGTAATATTAATTAGTAGTACCTCAGTCTATCCAAATACCAATGGTGTAGTAACAGAAAAAGATGCCGATTACAAAAAAACACCACGGTCAGGTATTAGTTTATTAAAAATTGAAGATTTATGGAATGAAGTAAGTGACTTTAAAATAACTACCTTAAGGTTTGCTGGCTTATATGGCCCCAATAGGAATCCTGGAAGATTTCTTTCAAATAGAAAAGCCACGGGTGCCCAAAACCCTGTCAATATGGTTCACCTTACAGATTGTATAGGAGCAGTTAAAACGGTTATTGAAAACAATTTATGGGGAGATGTTTTTAATATTTGCTCACCCATTCATCCTAGTAGAGAAGATTTCTATCAAAAAGCAACGCATAAAAGTGAACTACCTCCCCCTATTTTTGAAGAGCCATCAACTGGCAATTTCAAAGAAATAAGTGCTAAAAAGTTTTTACAAGCTTCAACATACAATTATCAATTCCCCAATCCCTTGGAAGGAATTGATTCATTATAAGCAAATAAAACAATCAGTACCTTCAGCTGATTCACAGCTAGCCTGTGCTTCATAACAAGTACTACTTCCGTCAGTTGAATAAGGGAAATCTGCATCACAGTTATTACAACGAGATAAAGGTCCCACATCATCCGTGCAAGCATAAATCCCAAGGCAAAATCCAATGCTCAATAAAGCTAACGTATACTTAAAAAGTCTTTTCATACTCCATTAACGACAATTATTAAGCCAAAAATACACAGTCTTATAAAAATAAAAAAGCTCACTATGAGCGAGCTTTTTTATCATTCAAACCAATCCTAATTAAATTACTATTACTAGCAATTACTCTTCAATATTTTTATAATAATCTTTCTATTAATATCTTATTAAGAGTCCTCAGGGTTTAAAAAAATGATTATCTAATTATAATACATTTAACATTTTATTTACCCTTACTCTCTTATATTTTAATAACGAAGTTTATATCGTTTTAGTTCTCTTTTGAAAATAAAAATTTTCTTCTAAATTAAATAAAAAGGATTTGTGAAAGAAATCTAATTACTTAATAGGTCATGAATCTATATTAACGGGAGATATCTTCAATCAATAAAAATAAATACCAAATGAAAACAGGTTAAATTAACGTAACTCATTGTTATGCAATCTTTTAGTTTCAAACAGAAGTATTATTTTTCAGTAAAAAAGGCATTCTCATCCTTAAACACAACCTAAATAATGAACCAACCCCGACCCAAGGGTACGGGGTATCTATGGGCAATAATTTAATGATCGACTCAAGAGTCGGAGAATTAATATCCCTTAGGGATTAAAAATTACAGTGACAATATTCTATCTAACAGGTGTATTTCATTTAAAAATCATATCTTTCGTTAATAATACTTTGATTATGATGTATTCAAAACTAATTCCTATCATTCTATTAACATTATGGCTTGGTATTTCAAGCTGCAACAATAAAAATAGTCCAGTTAATAACCCCCACCCCATCTCCTTGAGTTGGTGTAATCAACCTTTAAGAGAGCAATTCAATAGTTTAAAAAAAGTCAAAGTTAAAAGTTCATGGTTTAAGGTATTTGAAGTAGGTCATGGTGTTTATGCCATTGCAGAACCCTCTAATTTTCAAGAAGTAATTTCTTATTTAATCTTGGGAGAAGAAAAAGCACTGCTATTTGATTCTGGTATGGGTTTATCTTCAATTAAAAAGGTGGTAAAACAATTGACGAACCTTCCTTTAACAGTCATTAATTCACACACACATTATGATCACATTGGTGGAAATCATGAGTTTGACAATATTTTAGCAATTGACCTCCCCTATACAATTGGTAGAGCTAAAAATGGAATGTCCCATGATTTTGTCAAACATGAAGTAACCAAAGAAGCAATTTGCTTAGAAAAATCACCTAATAAAGACACAGCCAATTATCATATTAAACCATTTAAGATTAAAGGGTTTATCAAGGAAGGGTATATTTTTCAATTAGGAAATAGGACATTGGAAATCATTAGTGTACCGGGACATACTCCAGATGCCATTGCGCTTTACGATAAAGCATCTGGTTACCTTTGGACTGGTGATACATTTTACGAAGGACCTATTTGGTTATTTGACCCGGAAACCAATTTGTTTGACTATCAACAGAGTATTCAGAAAATAGCCAATATAAGTGGTCAGCTATCTAAAGTCTTCCCAGCTCATAACACCCCAATTGCTGACCCAAAAAGACTTAAAGATTTAAACCAGGCATTTCACCAAATTATGATAGGCGAAAAAAAAGCAGAAAATTCAACTGAAAGCAAACATGTAATTGATGCTGCTTTGTTATTTAAATTTGAAGGTTTTTCATTTTATATCAGAAAAAACTTACTAACAGATTTTGTGGCAACTAATAGAAGTTAATAATGTGTACAATTCAAAAAATATCAAAGTAATATATTGTGGAAACTTAATCCATTATACATCTAATCGCTAATGATAAAAAGTAAAGAAATCCAATTTTGTCTACATTTACTTAGAGATTTCTTTAATAAGATAAAGATGATATTAACCTCCTCACCCCATTAAAACATAGGTAAGTTCGTTATAGAATTTGATAATGGTAAAACGAAATGAGCTGATCCCTGATTTGAAAGACAGTCTGATCAGCATTTATACTTCTAAAGAAAATATTGTAATAGTTGAATTCATATCAAGTAGTACTTCACCTGATAGGAAGAATTTCACTTTACCTGTATACACCATTTTCGAAATTAAAGAAGGTTTAATAAGTAAAGGTTTTAGTTACTATGATCATTTCTAATCTAAATCAAAGGTCAAAATCAAAGCCATCTTCAATCAGCTCATCATATCTTTCCCTGTTTAATTGATATAAGTATGCTCCTTTTCTAGAGGAGCCTTTGTCTTTTTCCTCCAAACGTAAAAGGAGCCTAGTAGAAATTATTTTCTTTCTAAAATTCCTGTCATCCAGGGATCTCTGATAGATCTCTTGATACAGTTTAAATAGCTGGGGCATTGTAAATTTTTCAGGTAATAATTCAAAAACCAAAGGTTGATATCTTACTTTCTTTGTTAGAAGGGTTTTAACATCCTTCAACATTTTTTTGTGATCTAATACTAAGTGAGGCACCTCATCAAAAGTAAACCATTTAGCACCATGACTTTCAATTAAACCTAAATCTAACTCTTCAATCTTAATCAAACTCCAAAAGGTAGTAGAAATAACTCTTGCACCTGGGTCTCTATCTATTTGACCATAACTTTTATACTGTTCTAAAAACACTGTTTTCAATCCAGTTAATTCTAGAAGGACTCTTTTAGCTGCATCATCTAAACCTTCATCACTCCTAACAAAACTTCCTATAAGTGACCATTCACCATAGAATGGTTCAACCAATCTTTTAAAAAGTAGTACTTTTAACTTTTCATCACGCAAGTCAAAACCAAATATCATACAATCAACAGCCACTAAAAACTGATCAGTTCCGTAGTAATATTGGTTAGTTAATTCGTTCTTTTTCAAATCATTATGGTTCAAATACTTAGAAAGGGCTGATAGTTATCACCTATTGTATCAGGAGAATTTAAATACAATTTAAAACTAATCCCCAAAAAATTAACCAATTCTGTTATCTCATTAATAATTAACCAGTAGATGTTTCTATTAGCAACATATTTGATAAAAAGATATGCAGTTTAAAAGAAACTATTTAATTTTAAAAATTTAACCGCAAGCATGCTGGAACTGGTAGAAACAGCCTTTAAATACATTTATTTATTCATAAAAACTTATGTAGGTATTTGGGGTTTCATTACATTCCTAGAATTTATCTTCCCAGCTGATAAGAAGCAAAAAATATTTTCAAAACATTCTCTCAATGAATTATTAAATGGATTTATACTGGCTGCATTTATTTGGCCAATAGATTCTAGTTTAAGAATATTTATAGCAGAACATTGGTTTGCTCCTTTTTTTCCATACCAAATATTGAACGAATACCTAATCGAATTACCCTATTTTATCCAAATAATTATTGCTCTATTTTTATTGGATTCTATTCAATACATCAGACATAGAGTCATGCATAGCAAATGGTTATGGACACTTCATGCCATGCATCATAGCGCAATTGAATTACGTTCATCAGTTCATTGGAGGTTTCATCCGGTAGAATATCTGCTAGTTCTTATATTTAATGTCTTCTGTCTTCATTTAATTGGTTTTAATGGTGGGGCAATTCAATGGGCAATCACCCTTATTACGATCAATAATATGTGGTTACATGCCAACATCAACATTGATTATGGTCCATTAAGATCAATTATTACTTCTCCTAATTATCACAAATGGCACCATGCGACCAGTGAAAGCGCCTCAAATAAGAATTTTGCTGATATCTTTGTTATATTAGACAAAATTGGTGGGACTTATTATTTCCCCAAAAACAAAAATCCTGATGAATTTGGATTGTCGAACGAATCAAAATCCAGTTCATTGCACCATAATTATTTTTCAATATTAATGTATCCCATTTCTCAATTTCTAACTTTCTTTAAAAAAGAAAAATACTAACAATCATCAGAATCGAGCATTTAATGTAAAGGTAAAATCTCTTCCTTGATTTGGGATTATGACTTCCTCAAACACAGTTTTCAATCTGGATAAATGATCTACATAATTAACATTAAATAGGTTTTTCACAGTAAAATCAAAGGCAAAACTCTTATAAGTTGCATTAAAGCCTAGATTCACCAAGGTATAAGCTTCATTTGGCAACTCAAATTCACTTACTCTATTCTGTGACAGATAATTCTGAACTTGCAAATACGCACTGTTCAGTTTAAACTCATTACCAATTCCAAGCTCATATGCAATCCTTGAATTGACATTAACTGGAGTAATGAGTGGTAAAGGATTATTTTGATTATCTTCTCCAAATGTAATGGCAGTATTACTTTGTAATGATACCTTAGACCATCTTGCTGGTTGCCAAACAAATGCAAATTCTCCACCATATAAAACTGCATCTTCTTGTAAATAAGCAAAGATAGGTAAGCCTCCCTCACCAGTCTCATTGGTAGGTGCTATGAAAATATAATTATTGATTGTATTGTAAAAAGGGTTGATAATAAAATTAAGTCCGCTTTTTTGATAATTAATGGCAAAATCAAATTGAGTAGCAACCTCGCTAACTAAACTTGGATCCCCCACTTCAATACGTCCAACTCCCCCATGTTCACCATTAGAAAGTAATTCCGATGTATTTGGTGCCCTATATCCAGAAGCAATGTTAAATCTTAAGGTTACATTTCCTATTTCGTATTTGCTTCCTATAGAGTAGTTAACCGTACTGTATGTATTATCAAAGTCTGAAAAATTAGTAATTCCATCAATTACCACACTTTCTGCCTGAATATTTTTAGAGTCAAATCGTAAACCTGTCTGCAAACCTAGCCTATTCGTTGGATCATAATTTAATAGTGCATAAACACCTACCTCACTACTCTGTCCATCAGGTATAAGAAATGTAGTACCTCTGTTTTCGTTTACTTGATATAAACCTTGGGTTCCCAGTACTAAATCAAATTTAGAACCTGTGATTAAATCGCTAACCTTTAAATTATAACTATATACACTCAGGTTCAAATGTAAATCAGCAGCATCTGCAACGTCATTAAACTCTTGTCTGTCATTATTTGCATAGCCTAAAGTAAGGTCTACTGTAGTTTTACCAATATTTAAATTGTTTTCAAGGGATAGGTTTTGTTGTGTTATATCCTGAAATGGCAAAATAAAATCCCTACTAGTACTCTCAGTAAATGGCATAATTGCCGGTATACCAAAGAAATTATTCAGATATGAATAAGTAAGCCTAGAAGTAGAATTCTTTTTTAATAAACCTAAAGCTACTTTTAAGCTCTTTTCATTAAATCTTGTGTTAAACACTCGTCCTTGACTTGGTGTTTGATAATCGGCAGCGGAATTATAGCCACCAAAAACATTGAGTTTAAGCAACCCTAAATCAGTTTTAAACCCTATTTTGTTCTGAGTGGTGAGGCTATTAGTAAAGAAACCAGTAGATACTTGACCTTCATACTTCTTGGACGTAAAGCCTTCATCAACAAAGTAAAGAACCCCTCCAATAGCATCTGACCCATATAGCAAGGAAGCAGGCCCTTTAATAACCTCTACGCTTTTGATACCATTATTACTAATCCCTAAGCCATGTTCTGCACCCCATTGTTGGTTTTCAATCCTTGTCCCTTGTGCATAAGTTACCACCCTATTGCTAGTTAAACCTCTAATAACAGGTTTACCAATACTGTTACCAGTTGTATTTTGGGAAACGCCATTTAAGTTAGCAATACTCTCTGCCAAAGTGTTGGATGAAACAGTATAGATGTCCGTTAATTTTCTTTGTTCTACATTGACTACAAGTTCTTTTTGCAGCCTTCCACCAGGAACAGAAATAATTACTTCTTCCAGTAAACCTGCTTTTTCTACCAATACAAAATCAACCTTTACATTTGGTTTATCAGAGGAAAGTATAACCTCGATTGATTGAGTCTCAAAACCAACAAACGATGATTCTATCACATACTTGCCAAATGGGACATTTGTAATTTGAAAGACACCTTGTTCATTCGTTAATCCTCCATAAGTAGTTCCTTTTAGGACTACATTCACAAATGGCAGTAAGTCATCCCTGCCTTTTATTGTTCCACTAACACTTGTTGTCTGACTATAAGATAAATTACTTATTATCAATAATATATATATTAAAAAATACTTAAATGCAATATTCATTTTCAGAGTTATGATGTATTTTTAGATTAGTCTAAAAATTAATTAAAGCAAATATAATATATTATATTCAGCATGTCTTAAAATAAATTAAAAGTAATAAAAATAGTTATTTATACATGTCTGGCAGACTCATTAGACAGGGCAAAAGCTTGATAAATAATTACTGGTATCCAAGTAAATAATTTAATGAGTTTTACTATCCAAAATTTCTACTTTAAGATCTTCATATAGGAGGGTTGGCCTGTCAAAAACCCCGACAGAGCCGCGATGGATACCTGTTATTTTTTACCGCCAAGCGGCCTTGTAGATTTTTTTGGTTCCGCTTTTTCAGGGGTCCGCCCCCGCGGCATGGAAAAAATGAATCGGACTGCCGACGCAGAAAGCCACTAATTTTAGGAATACCTAATTCTAGAGATCCGCCGTGGAACGGTGTTTTTCAGGATCAGAAAAAATCCTCCTTATTTGATCTATAAGTGTCTTTTTGTTCATTTTCAGATTTAATTGGATTGGATACCAGTAATAAATAATCAACAATTGTTCTCAAAAATGATTATTGAATAAAGCATTGAGTCTTTTATAGAATACTTTGAAAAACCCCACTCTATATTCCCTTTAGATTTGTTTATGGAAATTTGAAGACATTTTTCTTGAGGCTGAAGCTTTCACCTCTATTTTGTTCCCATTTTTGGGAATTCTGTGCCGGATTGAAAACACTTCTCCCATGCCCTCATGATCTAAGTAACACATCCGCCCTCATTATATTGTAAATGATACAGTTCATATCGAACCTTAATGAATTTTATGGGAGTGTTTTTGCCCCTGCTACCTGATAGCCTAATTTTTCCTTCATTTAGCCAAATAGATGTTCGACCTTACAACCTATAGCCGATTTTCTTTTGTTGCCCTTCTTTTGGGTATTGGACAGTTTGCGTTTTCGGGTACCTTTATCTAATATTCCATAATAGATACCCATCTTACGGGCTGCACGTTTCTCGGATTGTTTACCATAAGCACTGTCACCGAAAACAGCCTGTTTATCACCGCTCCACAAAGCCTCTTTCTCTTGTGAATCATGAGGTTGGGTAGAGGTAAAACTCCGTTTCCTGATCACCCCACTTCCAACATCCTGACCGATGTGGCTTATGTAACCAAAATATTTTTACCGCTTTTTGAAGTGGAATGGGTATCTATCTGGGAAGATGGCTTTTCCTCCAGCAATGCACGCTTTTCATTTCCAATATACATACACCAAACAACCAAGATATTGCCATTACCTATGCAAGCGACCATTACAAAAATAATAGACAGGCCATTTAGTCTAAAAATAAACTACAAAAGCTCAGGAAATTAGACTGAAATTAATTCACTTATCTGTTAAATTTACCAAATGTCAATCCCAATTTCCCTATCAAAAAAAGAAGCCCGTAAAATAACTTTAGCTGCTCAAGGTCTAGGTAAAAAGAATGATTCGTTATCAATCATCAACCAATTAAGCTATTTACAAATAGATACGATTTCAGTAACTGAAAGAGCTCACAATCATGTTTTATTTACTAGAAACCCAAAATTTAAACCAGCTGAAATAGACCAATTAATGGAGGGCAAATCTATTTTTGAATATTGGAGTCATGCCGCTGCTTATCTTCCCATCAAAGATTATCGTTTTAGTCTCTATCAAAAAAACTTGTATAAAAATGGCAATAAACATTGGTTTCCAAGAAATAAAAAAATTGAAAGATTTGTCTTAGATAGAATTAAAGCTGAAGGGCCTTTACAATCTAAAGATTTTGAAAGCAAAGAGAAAAGTGGGCATGCATGGGGACAGTGGAAACCTGCTAAAATGGCCATGACCAATCTATTTATGGATGGCTCTATCATGATTAGTCATAGAGACAAATTTCAAAAAGTATTTAATTTAACTGAAAGGGTTTTACCTCAAAACATAAACAATTCACTTCCATCCATAGACAATTATTGTGAACACCTCATAAACAATGCGATAGAAGCTCATGGATTAGTTAATATTCAAGAAATAATCTATCTGAGAAAAGGATTAAAAAAGAATACAGTAGCATTATTGAAAAAAATGAATGAGTCTGAAAAATTGATCCCTGTCAAAATTGATGGGCTACCAGATCTATACTATACAAAACCAAATAAGCTGGAAATCCTAAATCTTTCCACTCGATATGCTAGACCCTTACACATTCTCAATCCTTTTGATAACTTAGTTATCCAACGTAAAAGATTGGCTGACCTTTTTGGGTTTGATTATCTTATAGAATGCTATGTCCCTGAGAAAAAAAGAAAGTTTGGATATTATACTCTTCCTATACTATACAAAGATCAATTAGTGGCTAGAATAGATGCTAAGGCTGACAGAAAAACTAATGTGTTTAATGTAAAAAATCTTTGGTATGAAGATCATTTTAAGCCAAGTGATAAATTTCACCACTTATTCTCAAAACAACTACAAGTATTTGCTCAATTTTGTAGGTGTCAAAATCTAGTTTCAAAAGTTTAGAACCTTTCGTTTATAACCTATTGTTCTTTACTCCCCTGTTATATCACAGATAAATACTATGACATATTCAAAGGCATTCCATTAGAATCAGTAGTAAGAACCTCATCGATATAAGTTAAAAGCGGAGTTGCCACTTGAAAAGAATCTAAAACTTTATCAAAAAAGTCTTTACGAAGTACTTCTTCTTCAGTGAACGCCTTTTTTACCATTAATGATTTTTTCCTGATCAAATCAATATTTTCATGATGCTTGTCAAAACCCCGTGGAGCTGTTTTTAATTCAAAGGGTTCTAGATTTTTGAAATGCTTTCTAAATTTAGGTTCTTTAAAAATTTCCCTAAATTCTGTAGCATCATATTCAAATTCTTCTCTAAGGCGTTTTAATTCATCTTTCTGAATATCCCAATAACCAATCATAACATAACTGTGCCTAGGTTCTAAATGAAGGTAATACTCTCCCTTTCCCGCCCTAAAGAAACTGATTGATCTATACAGATGATAAGGAGTTTTATCTTTAGAGAATCTTACATCTCGGTATAAGCGATAAACCTTCATTCTATCCAAAACATCCGCTCTTAATATTTCATTTTGCAAATGATTCCCAAACGTTTTAAACTGTTCCTCGAGATCAACATATTTTTGTTTATTTTCTTGAAACCATTCTCTATTGTTATTTTCTCTTAACAAGTTTAGTAAACTAAAAATTTGTTTAGGTATTAAAGGATTACTCATATTTTTTTTAATCGAACATTTTTAACAAAGTTATTATACTTTGAAGGATATCAAGATTGAGAAGCATCATTTTGAAGGGTTATGCAGAAAATAAAACTGTTATAATAACCTGAATGAGCCAATCCCTACCCAGTACCTCTGCTGAGAAAGTTACGACGCTCGCAGAAGAATCGGGATATCTGACCAAGGGGATTAAAAATTACTGGTATCCGAGAAAAAATTAACTTAATGAAAGTGAAGCAAGTAAAGTTAGACTTAGTTATTCGCGCAGGAGGGTATGCCTGCCAAAAAGCCCGGCAGAGCCTAACCAGGTCAGCCCTCCTGCACGAAGACTTAAAAGTAGAAATTTCAGTAAGGAAAACGCATCAAATCATTTAACTGGATACTCGTAATTCAATGTCATTTAATAACTATCTCTAAAGCCGAAATACTCCATTCGATAATCCTAATATCAAAGACCTACAGTTTTGCTGCCAGCTCACTAGCTTGTTTGATGGCAACCTTAGCGTCCAATTCCTTCGCTTCAAACGCACCTCCAATAACATGTGTATTAATCCCTTTTTCATTAAGCGATTTACTTAACTCCTCAAATGGCGTTTGTCCTGCACAAACAATTACATGATCAACAGCTAATACCTGGGACTTTCCTTTTACGGTGATGTGTAAACCTTGGTCATCAACTTTATCATAAGTAGCTTCCCCAATCATTTTAACTCTTCCTTTCTTCAGGCTTTGCCGGTGAATCCAACCTGTAGTTTTTCCTAAACCACCCCCATGTTTGCCTTCAGATCTTTTTAATAAAAAAATCTCTCTATCAGCAGGAAGGTCATTTGGTTTCTGTGTTCCTCCAGGGTTATTATAATCCATATCAACTCCCCATTCTTTCATAAATGGACTTACTTCTGGATCTTTATGGTTTTCATGTAATAAATATTCACTAACATCAAACCCAATTCCACCTGAACCTATCACTGCAACACTTTTACCAACTTGTTTATGCTCTCTTAATACTTCGATATAAGTAAGTACTTTCTGGTGATCTTCGCCTTCAAACCCTGCTTTTCTTGGTAAAACTCCAGTAGCAATAATTACTTCATCAAAGTCACTACTGCTCAGTTGTTCAGTAGTAGCTTCCGTATTTAAATGCACATTTACTTTTGTCAGCTCAAGTTGTCGTTTAAAATAACGAATAGTCTCATGAAACTCCTCTTTGCCAGGAACCTGCTTAGCCATATTAAATTGCCCTCCTATTTCAGAAGATTTATCAAAAAGGTGAACTTCATGCCCTCTCATGGATGCAATAGTAGAAGCAGCCAATCCAGCAGGACCAGCACCAACTACAGCTATTTTTTTCTTTTGATCAGTAGGTTCATACTGAAGCATTGTTTCATGGCAAGCCCTAGGATTTACTAAACAAGAACTAATCTTACCTTTAAAAGTATGGTCAAGACATGCTTGATTACAAGCAATGCAAGTATTAATCTCATCTTCCCTACCTTCTATGGCCTTTTTAACAAGGTCTGGATCAGCCAAAAATGGACGGGCCATGGAGACTAAATTAGCATGGCCATCAGCTATAATTTGATCTCCCACTTCGGGCATATTGATTCTATTGGTAGCTATAATAGGAATAGACACTTTACCCATTAGTCGTTTTGATACCCAGCTAAAACCTCCTCTTGGTACCATAGTGGCAATGGTAGGGACTCTGGCTTCATGCCAGCCTATTCCCGTATTGATGATTGTAGCTCCAGCTTTTTCAATTGCTAAAGCTAGTTGTTCTACTTCTTCCCAACTACTCCCATTCTCAACTAAATCGAGCATAGAAAGGCGGTAAATTATGATAAAGTCTTTGCCTACTTTTTCCCTGATTCCACGAACAATTTCTAAAGGAAACTTAATTCTGTTTTCATAGCTCCCACCCCATTCATCTGATCTTTTATTGGTATGTTTTACAATAAATTGGTTGATCAAATAACCTTCGGAACCCATTACCTCTACACCATCATACCCTGCTTTTTTTGCTAAATCAGCACTTTTTATGAAGTTGTTAATTGTTCTTCTTATCCCGGACTTAGTAAGTTTCCATGGTTTAAAAGGTGAAATAGGCGATTTTATGGCAGAAGGTGCAACGGCCAAAGGATGATATCCATATCTTCCTGCATGAAGTATTTGCATACAAATCTTCCCACCTTCTTTATGAACTGCATCAGTCACAATTTGGTGTTGTTTCGCCTCCTTACTATTTGTAAGTTTACCAGCAAATGGAGCTACCCAACCGGCTCTATTTGGGGCTATTCCTCCAGTAACAATTAACCCAACCTGCCCCCTTGCTCTTTCAGCATAGTATGCTGCTAAACGATCAAATCCATTCTTAGCTTCTTCTAGGCCTGTATGCATGGATCCCATGATTACCCTGTTCTTAAGCGTAGTAAAACCAAGATCTAACGGCTCTAGTAAGTGCGTATATTTGTTATGCATGCTTACAATATAAATAAACTTTCAATAAAAAATCAATCAATTCTGATGTTGATGACCTAAATGTGTTCATAGTTTAGAAATTATGACTGATCGATATGAAATTTATATTGATCGAAATTCAAAAAATTTTCACCCACAATCTTGGAATAAGATAATTTATTCTATTTATATTACTATAACACATAAGCAATAATATGGAAAATATAAAAATAAATTTAGTAGGAGTAATCATAGGATCTGGATTAATATTAAGTAGTTTATCGGTAGATGCTCAATCTTTATCTGAAAGTTGGAAAGTTAGAAAAATAAGAGACAAAGAAGTAGTAAAAGAAGAAACTGCTTATCGAAATAAAATCAATTTCTTTTTTGGAAATTATTGGAATTCTTCACACAATAAATTGAAAAAATTAAGAATAGCAGTAAAAAATTATAAAGCATCAGGTAAAAAGAGTAAAGCATTAAAATTACGAAATAGTGATACCTTTTTGAAATACGCTAATCTAGACCTTAAAGAAAGGGCTTATATAGCACATGAATACGGTCTGTTTTCTATTGATTACGTAGGTTTAAAAGGTATAGAAAATTTAACACCTAAAGAGGAAATTTTCATTAACACCTCTATATACAGGAGTTTAAGTGGCCCTATTGCCAACAAGGTAGGTTATAAAAGTTTATTACAAACTACAGATGGTCAAGAAAAATTAAAAGAAATGTTATCAAAAATAATTTCTGATCATGAAGTCAAGAATAGCGGTAACTCTGAATTGAAAGCGCCTAAATTATCTAAGGATTTAAGAAAGCAATTAGACATCAACAATAAATCAAATCATCAAATCATTACCTCTTTTTGTTCAGCTGCAGTTTCCACGTTTGACAAATTCGCTGCAAAAAACAAAGAAATGAGAGAATTAATGGGAGGAGAATCTTGGGGCAAAAGCAAACGTGAAGAAAATGAATTGGTAAATATGAGTTGTGCTGATAAAAGAGTAGTTGTCTATAAAATGATAGCACAAGTCAGCAGGTAAGTAATAAAAATTATCACGGTTGATTTTGTATACCTAACAAATCTGATCAACTTCCCTAGTTTAAGTGATCTATGGGGACACAGATCAAGGCGATATTTGTAAATAGAAAGCTATCATAAATAGAACTGAGATCGCTCTCAGAGCGATTGACGGGGTCGCCCGTGCGATTTCAAATTTTTCCATTCCATGGCGGCTAGCCTTTTTGGTGGTCCGCCACTGCGATTACTTTTTTTGCCACCACGGCGGCGGATCGCTGCAAAAGCGGCAGCCGTTGCTGTAAGAGCCCGTCTGGCTTGAAGACGGGGTCCAAGACAAATGCTTGTAAATGAGCCGAATACGTGAGTTAAGAAATGAAAAATGGATGAAATTATTAATCGAACTCAGGCTAATAGAGAGAATAGATTCAAATTTAAGCTTGTCTTTAGCCTTTTCCTCCCTCCATGAAGTTTAAAATCATCATAAAAATAAGTAAGATTTTTATAGATCTGTATTCTGCCTATCCGTATCATTAATTTTCTACCTAGTTTTGCTAAATGGATAATTTCAAATCAGGGTTTATATCAATAATTGGGAAACCAAATGCAGGAAAGTCTACGCTCATGAATGCACTAGTAGGTGAAAAGCTTTCAATTATCACCTCAAAGGCTCAAACAACCCGTCATCGAATATTTGGAATTATTTCTGGTGATGATCATCAATTAATATATTCAGATACGCCTGGGATCATCGACCCACAATATACGCTTCAGCAATCTATGATGAATTTCGTATTGGAGTCTCTTAAGGATGCCGATGTTATTCTCTGGGTAGTAGAACTGGGTGAAAAGTTTGACAATCATGCAATCCTAGAAAAAATCCAAAAAAGTAATGTTCCCGTAATCATGGTGGTAAATAAAATAGATTTGGGTAAAGGAAGCCAGGTTTTGGACAAAATTACCTATTGGAAAGAAACCGTCTCTGTGGATCATTTAATAGAAGTATCTGCATTAGAAAAAGTAAATATTGATTTACTTTTCAATAAAATCCTTGAACTTATCCCGTTCCATCCACCTTACTACCCGCTAGATTCATTGACAGACAAACCTGAACGTTTCTTCGTTTCTGAAATTATAAGAGAAAAAGTATTTCTCAATTACAAAAAAGAGATCCCTTATAGTACTGAAGTAGTTATTACTGAATTCTTAGAGGAAGAAAAGATCATCAGGATCAGAGCAGAACTATATGTAGAAAGACAATCTCAAAAAGGGATTATCATAGGTCATAAAGGTGCTTCTTTGAAGAAAGTAGGCATAGAATCAAGAAAAGATCTGGAAGCATTTTTTGAAAAACAAATCCATTTAGAGACGTTTGTCAAGGTAGCTGCAGACTGGCGAAAGAAAGATCTGAACCTGAAACGGTTTGGCTATAAAAAATAAATCAAACCCGACTCAAAGGTACAATGCTCTTAAGTTAAGGATTTGATACTTTTCAAGTTGACCTTTCTCTTGACCAATGTAATTGGGTTGACTTGATCATTTTGATTGCACTAGGTTTCTAATGCATAGTGCAGGTTTAGTGGTATAGCAAGAAACAAAATTGCTTTAGGGAACAAAAGCCTATAGTTATAATAATTCTAAAAGATAATTCAACCTATTCACGCCACTTACTCCGATAATATCAATACCTTTGCGGATTGGTTTTGAAAGTAAGTTATTTCAAAGCCTTTTTAATACTAAAAAGAATATCCAGTGGCAAATATAGTAGCAATTGTAGGTCGTCCAAATGTAGGTAAATCGACACTTTTCAATCGATTAATTGAAATGAAACGGGCTATCATGGACAATGAAAGTGGTGTAACTCGTGATAGGCACTATGGCTATGCTGAGTGGGTTGGAAAATATTTCACTGTAATAGATACTGGAGGTTACGTAACAGGTTCTGATGACATATTTGAAGAAGCCATCAGGACGCAAGTTAAAGAGGCATTAGAAGAAGCAACAGTCATCTTATTTATGGTCGACGCCAAAGATGGCGTAACTGGTATGGACAGCGATTTCGCCAATGTATTAAGGGAAGTTAACAAACCAGTTCTTTTGGTTTCAAATAAAGCAGATAATCAAGAGAGATTGTTAAACAGCAATGAGTTTTATTCTTTGGGCATAGGGGAAGAAATGTTTCCAAT
The DNA here is from genome assembly GCA_937958005.1 of uncultured Cyclobacteriaceae bacterium. GTDB lineage: Bacteria > Bacteroidota > Bacteroidia > Cytophagales > Cyclobacteriaceae > JANSWY01. Next base: position 11,491 of record CALGOB010000243.1, on the reverse strand, counting down.
TTCTGCCAATAGTGGATCAGGAACAGGTGAATTGTTAGATAAAGTCATTACCTTTTTTGAAGATGAAGGAATAGACGATCCTTACGCAAATACTCCTAAAATTGCCATATTGGGTAGGCCTAATGTAGGTAAATCTTCTTTTCTGAATGCTCTTTTGGGCCGGGAAAGAACAATAGTTACTGATATAGCAGGAACTACTAGGGATTCAATTAATACTCACTACAAATTATATAATAAAGATTTTATTCTTACTGATACAGCCGGAATTAGAAAAAAATCCCGAGTAAAAGAAGATATTGAGTTTTATTCAGTATTGAGGTCCATACAGGCACTTCAGGATAGTGATGTATGCATTGTGATTTTAGATGCTGAAAGAGGATTGGAATCTCAAGACATGCATATATTGGCATTAGCCCATAAATACAATAAAGGTTGTATGATCATGTACAATAAGTGGGACTTAATGGATAAAGACTCTAAAACTGCTGATAAGCTTAGGAAAGAAATTGCAGAGAAATTAGGGCCAATGAGTTATATCCCACTGGTGTTTACTTCAGTAACTGAAAAACAAAGAATTTTCCAATCCATTGAAATGGCTATGAAAATCTATGAAAGTAGAAGTAAAAAAATCCCTACATCAGTGCTCAATGATGCCATGCTTCCGGAAATAGAGCGTTATCCACCTCCAGCTACCAAAGGGAAATATATTAGAATTAAATACATTACTCAAATACAAGGTCACTCACCAGCCTTTGCATTTTTTTGTAATCTACCGCAATACATTCAAGAACCTTATGAGCGTTTCTTAACTAACAGGCTTAGGGAACATTTTGATTTTGAAGGAGTTCCTATTCGTATATTTTTCAGAAAAAAGTAATCTAAAAGGAGTTTTGAAAAATCAATATTACCAAGTATTTGAAAAATTCTTACCCAGTGAGAGTGTCAAATATTGCTATGATTTATGGCAAAAGCATGGTTTTGAATTCAAAATAAAGAAAGGCAGAAAAACTAAATTGGGTGACTATAAATATGATCCAAGATCCAAGAAACATACCATAAGTATCAACAATGATTTAAATTGTTACTCTTTCTTAATTACCTACCTCCATGAAGTAGCTCACCTTATTACTTTCGAGAAGTATAAAAACAAGGTTGCACCACACGGTACGGAATGGAAACAAGCTTTCAAAATGGTTTCATTACCAGTTTTAACTCCAGCTGTTTTTCCTACTGAGGTCATCAAAGCTTTTTCAAACTACCTGATTAATGCGAAAGCATCAAGCTGTTCAGATCCTAGATTATTAAAAGCTTTACAGCCCTATGACAATCAACCAGGATTCTTTTTATCAGACCTAGTATATGGTGAAAGCTTTGAGTTTCAGGATAGAATATTCCAAGTTTTAGATAAAAAGAGGACCAGGTATGTTTGTTTAGAAAAAAAATCCCAAAAAAAATATTTAATAAGTGGAAGTGCTACCATTAAAAAAATCACTTAATATTTTCACTTTAGATTTTCCTTCAATCATATATTAATAAAATCCTTATAATCAATAATTTATACAGGCTAGTAGTAATAATTCTATTCTCAATAGTTCGACAATATTCTTGCCTTAGTATTGACAATTATTTTTGTCCTAATCATTACATTTCAAAAATTGACTCTTAATAAAATTTGTTTTATTGAAAATGAAACAATTTATTTGTGTCATCAAATACTTATCTCAAGTAATTGATTTATAAAGAAGAGGTGAGAGACAGGCTCTATGATCCTCTGGCAACCGCTTAGTTAAAGACAGGTGCCAATTCCTGATTCTAGCAATAAATGTTAGAAGAATATAAGTTAATTAATAAGCTGATGTTATCAAGTAAAACACATTTTAAGAAGCAAGTCAAAAAGATAAGTTCCCTCGTATTTTGTGGTATTAACTGTTGCTGTTGTTAATTGACAATTGCTTTCCAATTTTTTAATTATTTATTTACCACAATAATGAATCAAGAACATTTCGAAACACAGGCAATCAGGACACAAACTTCAAATGGAGGACACAGGGAGCATTCCACTCCTATCCATATGACTTCTAGTTTCACCTTTGAAACTGCTGAACATGCCAGGGCATTATTTAATGATGAAATTCAAGGAAACATTTATACTAGGTTTTCTAACCCAACTAATAACGAATTCATTGAAAAGTTGTGTTTATTAGAAGAGGCTGAAGATGGCATCGCTACAGCCAGTGGTATGTCTGCCATGTTTTCAAGTATGGCAGGATTGTTAAAGTCTGGAGATCATATTCTGGCTTCCCGGTCAGTTTTTGGTTCTACCCATCAACTTTTCACACAGGTTTTTCCAAAATGGGGCATTACGCACACCTATGCTGATATTGACAACCAAGATGAATGGGAACTCAAGATTCAAGAGAATACTAAGATGATTTTTGCTGAAACACCTTCAAATCCAGCGTTAGATTTAATAGATCTAGAATGGTTAGGTCAATTGGCTAAGAAACATGATTTAATACTTAATATTGATAATTGTTTTGCTACTCCTTATTTGCAGCAACCTATTAAATGGGGAGCAGACATTGTCACTCATAGTGCGACCAAATATATAGATGGTCAAGGAAGGACTATAGGGGGCGCTATAGTCGGCAGAAAAGATTTAATTAAAGAAATTAGATTTTTTGCAAGGCATTCAGGACCAGCATTATCCCCTTTCAATGGCTGGGTCTTATCTAAAAGTTTAGAAACATTAGCCATAAGAATGGAGCGTCACTGTGAAAATGCATTGACATTAGCAACATTTTTACAAAATCATGAAGAAATAGAGAGCGTAAAGTATCCCTTCTTACATTCACACAAGAATTATAAACTTGCCAAGAAACAAATGAAACTTGGTGGGGGCATTGTTACGTTTGAGGTAAAAGGTGGATTAGAAAGAGGAAAGAATTTCCTAAACTCACTAAAGATGTTGTCATTAACTGCTAACTTGGGTGATACCAGAACTACAGTTACTCATTCAGCATCTACTACGCACGCTAAGTTAAGTGAAGAAGAAAGATTAGAAGTTGGAATATTGCCAGGGTTAGTAAGAGTATCTGTAGGTTTAGAAAATATTAATGACATTATAGGCGATATAGAATTCGCCTTAAATAAATCAAAAGAATTAACGTTAGCATAGTTAAAATCAAATGAAAAAATATTGTAATCAAATTGGTTGTTGTAGATGCTGTTGTCCTGGTGCTTGTAGGTACCATACAGACTCATAGTGTCCTAAGAGCAAAGTGATAAGATTACATAAAAAAATGTAAAAAAGCCTTTCTGGACATTCTGGGAAGGCTTTTTCAATGAACTGAAATCATATAATCTATATAATAAATAAAAAATGGCACTTACAATTAATGATAAAGTCACGCCAGAGGCAAAAAAAGACATCCTCGAATTACGTGACAAAATTAATGGCTTCAACCTAGGGAAAGAGGATGAAGAGAGATTTAAACTTTTTAGGTTAGCGCGTGGAGTTTATGGCCAGAGACAACAAGGCGTTCAAATGCTCCGTCTTAAAATGCCTTATGGCAAACTAACTGGAAGTCAACTTGTCAGAATTGCTGATTTATCTGATGAGTATAGCAACGGAAACCTCCATGCAACTACTAGACAAAACTTTCAATTACATTATGTCAAATTGGAGGATAGTCCTCAAATATGGTCAAGGCTTGAAGAAGAGGGCGTAACCACACGCGAAGCTTGTGGTAATACTGTGAGAAACATAACCGCTTCTGCCAATGCAGGAATAGATCCTGACGAATTATTTGATGTAGTTCCCTATGTGGAAGCTACCTTCAAGTTTTTCCTAAGGAATCCTATTTGTCAGCAAATGGGAAGAAAGGTAAAAATAGCTTTCTCTTCATCAGATAAGGATTCAGCACTTACCTATATTCATGATTTTGGTTTTATTCCAAGGATTCAAGATGGTAAAAAAGGATTTAAGGTGGTAGTGGGTGGTGGCCTTGGTGCCCAAGCCATTCTTGCAAAAACAGCTTATGAGTTTTTACCAGCCGAAAAAATACTGCCATTCATGGAAGCTGGAATCAGAGTCTTTGACCGGTATGGTGAGCGTGAAAAGAGACATAAAGCAAGGATGAAATTCTTACTTGATGACAAAAAAGGAATTGGGTTGCAAGGTTTTTTAGATTTAATAGAAAAAGAATGGTTGGCCAATACCAATAAAGATTTCCCAATTGATTACTATGAGGAAGAAATACCAACTGTTAAACAGGCACCAGCAGTAACTATTCAAGATCAAGCAGCTTATGACCATTGGTATGCTACTAATGTCAAGAAGCAAAAACAAGCTGATCTATATTCTGTTGAGGTAAAAATCCCACTTGGTAATATATCTGCTGATACAGCAAGAAAGTTTGTAGATGGCATTAGTGGTTACGTGGCTGATGATATCAGAGTCCATATCAATCAAGGCTTTGTTTTAAGACATACGACAGTTGAGAATTTGCCTTATTTATATAATACCTTGAAGGAACTTAATTTGGCTGATGCTGGATTTGATTCAATTGCAGATATAACAGCATGTCCAGGTACTGATACTTGTAACTTAGGGGTAACCAATAGTACTGCCATTTCTTTGATTTTAGAAGAAATGCTACAAAAGGAGTATGCCGAGTTAGTTAAAAACTCTGAGATTAAGATCAAGATCAGTGGTTGTATGAATGCCTGCGGCCAGCATATGATTGCCAATATTGGGTTTCACGGAAGTTCTATCAAGCATGGCAACTTAGTAGTTCCTGCTTTACAGGTAGTAATAGGTGGTGGAGTAGCTCCAGATGGAAAAGGATTTATTGCAGATAAAGTAATCAAACTACCTTCTAAAAGAATCCCAAATGCAGTAAAGGTTTTACTGGACGATTACATAGAAAAAAGTGATGATGGGGAATATTTCAATGATTATTTTCAAAGAAATGGTAAAATGTATTTCTATGGAATACTTAAACCATTGGCAGACCTTGAAAGTTTAAGTGAATCTGATTACTCAGACTGGGGTAAAACTGAACTTTATACACCAGAAATAGGTGTAGGAGAATGTGCTGGGGTAACCTTAGATGTTATCAGTACTATTTTGGGAGATGGTGAAGAAAGAATTTCTCTAGCTCAAGAATCATTATCCCTCGGCAGATGGTCAGATGCGATTTATCATAGTTATTCTGCATTTATAGTAGGTGCCAAAGCACTTTTGCTTAGCAAAGATCATCATTGTAATACACACATTGGTATCATTAAGGATTTTGATGAGAAATTTGTAGCAAGTGGAGAGATTAAGCTTCCATATTCTTTTGAAGAAAAAGTATTAGAAATTAACAAGAGAGAGCCTAGTGAAGAGTTTGCCAACAACATTCTTAAAGAATCAAATAGTTTCTTATCGCAAATTATTGCCCTAAGGAAACTTCAAGTTTCTGGAACTGCAATAGATACAAACAAAGAAGTTATTTCTAGTTTTTATAATGCTTAAGGAATGAAAGGAAAATTAATATTAGTGGGTGCAGGTCCGGGAGATCCGGACTTGATCACCTTGAAAGCAATAAAAGCAATAAAAAAAGGAGATGTTATTTTATATGATGCATTAGTTAATCCTGAATTGCTTGACTATGCAAAAAATGGTTCTGAAAAAGTTTTCGTAGGTAAAAGAGCTGGAAAACATAGTTTGATCCAAGATCAAATTAATCAACTCATCGTTGATTACGCTTTAGAAGGAAAAGACGTGGTCAGGTTAAAAGGAGGTGATCCATTGATCTTTGCCAGAGGAAAAGAAGAAATAGATTTCGTTTCACAATTTGATATCAAATACGAGGTAGTAGTTGGAATTTCAGCAGTTAACTTACCTGGTTATTATGGCATTCCTTTGACTACAAGGGGCGTAAACGAGAGCTTTTGGGTAGTCACTGCTACTACAAAAACAGGGGATCTATCTAATGACATACACCTGGTAGCTCAGTCTAATGCTACTGCTGTAGTCTATATGGGTCTTAAAAAACTAGCTAAGATCGTTGATGTATATACTGATCATGGCAAATCTGATTTACCAATTGCCATTATCTCCAATGGCTCTAAACCACACGGGAAAATAGTTTCAGGGCGAATTTCGGATATTGTTAATAGGTACAAGGATCATCCTATACCAGCTCCTGCCCTATTGGTTATTGGCGAGGTGGTAGAAAGTTATGAGCATTTTCAAGAAAATTTCGTTTACTCCGAGGGTTATCAGCAAACCTTAAGGTAGTAAGCGAGGTGTCTATTATATTTTATATGATTAAAAGCCTGGTTCTAACCTTCGTTGGATCAGGCTTTTTACTTTTTCATAAAACACTTGAGGTTTCATTGTTCTCCAGTTATCAATGTCCAACGTGCCCCCTAAGTTCATATAGCTATCTACATTGAAGTTTTTCATTTCATCAATAACGAAATCTCTGAAATTCACCCCTGCTACCCAGCCATCCCCTAACTCATCAAACCACTCCTCATAATAACAATCATCCGCACCATGAAAATTCAAGATGTTTTCACCTATCAGTACAAATTGGGTAATACCATGGAAAATGAAATGTTCTACAATATTCCTTTTAAAATTCATAATATCATTGTTAATGGCGTCATTCCACTCTCCAATGAGCTCTATCACACAAAATCCTTGTAAATAATCAGCAAAAAGAACTTTCATATAAAGCGTTTCAGATCCAAAGAAGTCCCAGCCTGGTGCTATATAATAACCATAAATAGTATCTGAGTATTGATCATAATTATACTCCTTCCCATTAAACGGTGACTGTGGGTCCATGGAAGAATCATAAAGTGCATGCCATCTATAATATGGTTCTATATCGTGCATAAATTTTAATAAAGGTATTCATCAATTATAATAACTTTAAACATACTCGAGATATAAAAGATTCAGTTCATAAACAAAACTTAAAGTCAAATATTTTAGTTTATTCAGAAATTCAGTTGAGCCAAATGTGTAATCCAATTATCTTGATCAACAGCCATCCACAATAAACTTCCATTTCCATCGATGTTTACCTGTTCATCAATTGGGTACATAACACGTTCAGCGCTAGATAGTTTATCAACCTCAAACTGTTTGTTTTTTGTGTATATACAAGAACGGATCTGTTCACTTTCGTTTGAGATCAATACTAAAAATGATTTAGAATTTTCAATAGCCTTATTATTCCATTCAAATATTGGCTTTTCATCAGAGTCTTGCACTTTGACATAATCAGGGCTTTTTCTTGATGGGGACAAAGGAAACTTTACTTTGATTGCATCAGAAATAAACAACGTATCTTGTGAGACACCAACCACCTTCACATAACCGTTAATCATCGGCTTTTGATCTATTCTCAAAAGTTTCCCTTTAAATATTGAATCTATTTGCACTTGAAATTCACGATACGCAATTAAATCATTTGGATTTGAAATTAAAGAATCGGTTTTATAAAAAAGATATCTAGTAATTTGTGGTTTAGGATAAAAAATAGTTGTGAAAATGGGCTCCGTGGCAGTGCCTTCTTTACAACCACAGGCTAAAAGTTCTCCTATAGGTTTGCTTTCATCGTGATATAGCTTATCAAGTATTTCATTATCCTTTTGGTTTATATGGTGATTACAAGAGGTAATACAAATCAATAAAATAATTTTAATTGTATTCTTCATAAAGTTTTTAATTTAGACAATAGAGTAGATTATTTATATTTTAATTTCGTACAAGTTTAACTAATCCTATTTTGTCATTTTACGCTTTTTTAAAAAGATTAATGAACCAACCCCGACCCAAGGGTACGGGGTATCTATGGGCAATAATTTAATGATCGACTCAAGAGTCGGGGTGCCCGGCCAGGGGAATTAATATCCCTTAGGGATTAAATTCTATAAAAATCAATCTCCTTTGCTTCATAAGAGACAAGGATGAATAATACCGACCATTATGATAAGGAATTGATTTCGAAAAAAAAGATAGTCAAGTAAGGTTAATTTTAATCATAATTATTAGAATCAAACTAAATTCAATTTTAGAGAAAATCGTTTTTCTGTCGAATAAAGGTTTGCATAGTGCTCATTCAAAAACATCTACCTTCAAACAATTGCTAGGTTAAGAGCTTATTTTAATGGCATTCCAATTTATTTGTTTGTGGTTTCCTAAATTGATTGATCAAAAAAAGAACCTTTCAGTTGACAAAGAAGAAATAGGTAGTCTGACACCTGACTTGTCTCGGATAGAATGAGTGATAGATTTACGCTCTTAGCAAAAACAGTATTTAAGTAATTTTAAAAGCTTTAACTTTACTGAATAATTTTAACCTTCATAGTTATAGATTTCGTATGATTAATCAATTTAAGCAAACCCATAGCGTAAAATTTTCATTTTTTGCATTTGCACTCTTACTCTGCATTTATTCTTGCACGGAGAAAAAAGCAAAGGCAGTCAAAGAAGTAATAGATCAAACAGATTCTGGCCTTAAATCAGCCTTGACTTTCTATTCATCTTTTGATCAAGGGATAGATGCTGATTTTTCTATGGGTGATAAACAGCTGTATACTTCACCAATTAAGTCAATGGATTCGGCAAGAGTTGGTCTTCATAAACCAGACATTGTGATTGCGGATGGAAAGGGGCTATTTGGCAACGCTTTAAGTTTCACTGACCGTAGTTCAGGCTATATTTTTTACAGAAGTGAAAAGAATATTGCGTATGATCAACAAGACTGGAGTGGCGCTGTCTCGTTCTGGTTGAGTTTAGATCCTGCAACTGATTTAAAACCTGGTTATTGTGATCCTATTCAAATAACAGATGTGAGTTATAATGATGCAGCTATTTGGGTAGACTTTACAAAGGAAAACCCACGCGATTTTAGACTTGGCGTAATTGGTGATCGAGCTGTTTGGAACCCGACACCAGAAGGACCTGACAATGAAAATCCTATTTTCATACAACAATTACCTGTAGTAAAGCAGCCTCCTTTTGCTAAAGGTGAATGGACCCATATTTTAATTAATTTCTCTCATTTAAATACGCCTAACGGCGAAGCCACTCTCTATATGAACGGGGAGTTAAAAGGTACCAGATCTAATATTACAGACCCATTTACCTGGGAAAAGAATCAATCGAACATCTTACTAGGTTTAGGTTATATAGGCCTAATGGATGAAGTGTCTCTGTTTAATAGAAATCTAGTAGATACAGAAATCAAGGAACTTTATCAATTGAAGGATGGAGTTAAGAGTTTATTGAGGTAAAGAGTTATAAAAAATGAATTAATAATGAGTGAATTCCTATTGATGGATTTCACTCATTATTAAGTACTAAAAGTTCTGCTTACAGGGAAGTTACTTCACTATCAGTTTTGCGGATTTTATTACTTCATTGCTATTTAGGTCAATTATTTTATATAGGTAGATACCTCCTTCAAATTTGTCCACATGGATGTTTTTAGGTCTATTTATAGAAATTTTCGATCTATAAACTTCTTTTCCTGAAAGATCCACTATTGAAACTACTGCTTTATCCAATTTTCTTATATTTGTTTGGTCTGACACAACGATGGTCAGTATATCTTCAGCTGGATTAGGAGCTGCTGATACATCGAGACCGCTGTTTATTTCTAGAGAAATATTTTGATCAATCTCATTCTTAGATCCTTCGGACCTGCTTGAATTAGATGAAGTAAAAAGGTCATTATCACCTTCACATGAACATACTCTATCACTAAATGGTGAAGAGATACCATTAGGGTAAACAGCCTTTACTTTCCAAGAAAAACAATGACCTGAACTTCTGTATTTTAACACATTATTAGTTACTGTGAAATTCTCAACAAAAGAAGCTGCCCTTACAGCACAGCATCTTGTATCATTTACTAGAATCTCAATTTCATATCGAGAAGCGCCAGTTATTGCTGGCCATGAAAGATTGTGTGTTGCATCAACAATGGAGCATTCTAACCCCCCAGGTATGAAACCCTCACCATACACCCTTACATGACCTGCTTCTCCAGATACATTATTTCGATTGGCTATAGATCCAATAGCCACCGTATTCCCATCAGCAGAAAGAGATAGACTAAAACTTGATGCATCGCGTCGAGCCTCCCCATCAATATTGGTATGTATCTGTGACCATACTCCACCAACTTCTTCAAATATTTTCACTCTGCCTATATTAAGTGTAGTATTCCCAAAATCTCCATCACTTGAAGGAGCTCCGACCGCTAGTTTTTTACCATCCGCGGATAAGGCCACTGAAAATCCAAGTTCATCTGCTGCTGATTCACCATCAATGTTGTTTCCTATTTGTACAAACCCACCTGCAGATTGCCTGAAAACCCTGACCGTACCTGTATTAAACTTGTCATTATTTATTCCATCATTTCTTGGTGCCCCAATGGCCACAATAGTTCCATCTGCGGATAGAGAAACTGCCCACCCTGAATGACCTTTTTGTGTTTCTCCATCAATTCTATCCAGTTCATTCCATTTAGACCCTCCAAGTTGATAGACCTTAGTCCTTCCTACTCGTAAACCATCGGATGATCTAGTAGCACCAGTTCCACCAATTGCTATCCTTCTTCCGTCTGCAGAAAGCGAGATAGAACGTGCAGTAGACTCTCGGAACTGTTCTCCTACAATATCAGAACCAAACTGTCGCCAACTCCCTTTTTCGTATTTAAAAACCCTTACATGACCTGTACTTTCAGCGTTACGATTACTGAAAGGTGTTCCAACTGCAACTATATTACCATCAGCAGAAAGAGATACCGAAGTACCAAATCTATCAAATGCATCAGTTCCATTAAGGTCATGTCCCAATTGAACCCATTTCCCTCCACTTTGCCGATAGACTCGTGCAGTACCTGCCCTACTACCAATTTGTTCATTTTCCGGTGCCCCAATGGCAACAGTTGTTCCATCGGTAGAAATAGCTACCGACCTCCCTAGTTCCTCACCAAGAAATTTTCCATCAATTTCAACAATCAGCGACCATACGCCATATTTTCGTTCATAAATTCTTACGTGACCTCTCGTAGTATTAGCTATATCAATTCCATCATTAAAGGGTGCACCAATAGCTACTCTATTCCCATCTCCAGAAATAGAAACTGAATACCCTGATGCATCTCCAGTAAATTCTCCATCAATATCTTCTCCTATCTGTGGTAATGCTTGTGAAAAGGCTATTCCATGGAAAAAAAGGAAAAGCATAATCAATGTGTATTTCTTATGCTCTTTTGTTTTTGTAATCTGTTGTTTCATACATTTTGTGAATTTAAACTTATCCCTTACTCTATTTTGGTTTTTCAGGAAACACCTAATACCAATTAAGATTTATAAGACCGCTTATCTTTGGATAAATTTAATCCCTAAGGGATATTAATTCCCCTGGCCGGGCACCCCGACTCTTGAGTCGATCATTAAATTATTGCCCATA
>CALGOB010000242.1 GCA_937958005.1 uncultured Cyclobacteriaceae bacterium | reverse complement strand
ACAAAACAGCCAAATCAACAGATCTGGCTGCACTAGATGGACTTCCGTGTAATCAATCACCAAAAGTCCTCTTTTCGGTAATACAAACTTAAAATAATTATATCATATGGCTTGCTTTTTCTCACAGTACCTTGAGTCGATCATTAAATTATTGCCCATAGATACCCCGTACCCTTGGGTCGGGGTTGGTTCATTAGGCATAGAAAAGTAGAGTTTAGAAGGAAATTGATCTTTAACAAAACCGATCGTGATAATATTTAATGGTCTTCTTTTCAATATTTATCGGACAAACCCTAATTTATGATTATCCTTGTAGCATAATATAAGTCGTCTAACAATCTGTCGGCTGATAAAACTAAATAACAACCAAAATAATATAATATTATGCTTGCAAAGTGTTTTGGAAGTGCTGTCTATGGAGTAGACGCTACTATTATAACCATTGAAGTCAATGTGAGTCAAGGGACTAAGTTTTTTATGGTAGGCTTACCTGATTCTGCTGTTAAGGAAAGTGAACAAAGAGTGGACTCTGCCATTAAGTTTCATCGATATTTCATGCCTAGACAAAAGGTAGTGGTCAATTTAGCTCCTGCGGATATACGCAAAGAAGGGTCTTCTTATGATTTGCCAATTGCCCTGGGAATATTGACTGCTTCAGATCAAATAGAAGCTCCTGAATTAGAGAAATACGTGATCATGGGTGAACTCTCATTGGATGGTATACTTAGACCGATCAAAGGCGTTTTACCCATTGCGATTGAAGCTAGAAAAAGAGGCTTTAAAGGTTTTATACTACCGAAGGAAAATGCCAGTGAAGCAGCCATTGTAGATGAGTTAGAGGTAATAGGAGTAGAATCCTTAAATGAAGCCATTGGTCACCTAGATGGGAGTCAGCCCATAGAACCGCTTCAGCATGATACCAGGGATCTTTTTTATAGTCAATTAGATAGCTATGCTGCTGATTTTTCTAATGTACAAGGACAGGAAAATATCAAACGAGCATTGGAGATAGCCGCTGCTGGAGGGCACAATGTCATCATGATCGGCCCACCTGGTGCAGGAAAAACGATGCTCGCAAAAAGATTGCCTTCTATCTTACCTCCGTTATCTCTCCATGAAGCCTTAGAGACTACTAAAATACATTCAGTGGCTGGTAAACTAGGGACAGATGCTTCATTAGTAGCCAATAGACCTTTTAGGTCACCACACCACACCATTTCAGATGTGGCATTAGTAGGTGGTGGAGGTATTCCACAACCTGGAGAAATTTCCCTTGCGCATAATGGCGTATTATTTTTAGACGAGTTACCTGAATTTAAGAGAACTGTATTGGAAGTTATGCGCCAACCACTTGAAGAGAGAAGGGTTACTATTTCTAGGGCAAGAGTCTCACTGGATTTTCCTGCCAATTTCATGTTGATTGCGAGCATGAACCCATGCCCTTGCGGTTACTATAACCACCCTGAAAAGGAATGCGTTTGCGGCCCTGGGGTGGTTCAACGTTATCTCAATAAAGTAAGTGGCCCTCTTTTGGATAGAATAGACTTACATGTAGAAGTAACACCCGTTTCTTTTGATCAAATGACTGCAGATAGGAAAACAGAATCCAGTGGTGAAATAAGAGAAAGGGTAATGACCGCCAGAGAAGCTCAATCCATTCGTTTCAATGATCAGAGGGAAGTATATAACAACGCGATGATGAGTTCACAGATGGTCAAGAAAGTCTGTAAGATCTCTGAAGAAGGAAAAGTCTTGTTGAAAACAGCCATGGAGAAATTAGGTCTATCCGCCAGGGCTTATGATCGAATACTAAGAGTGTCCAGAACTATTGCAGATTTAGCTAATTCAAATGAAATTAAAATCGATCACTTGGCAGAAGCCATTCAATACCGAAGCCTAGACAGAGAGGGTTGGGCTGGGTGATTGTTATAGGAATAAGTACGAAGAATCATAAGTATTGTGACATTAATCCTGATAGCAAATATACCCAATTAGAGCAGGAGGATTTATATGAATCCTCTCGCTCTCAAAGTAAATATAGTGGTTTTTCAAAAGTGTCAGATTAGTATTTAAAACTTTGTAACAGAATTTGAAAACAGATTTTATTTACTAATCAAGAACCTCGGAGCAAGCTCACGAGGTAAGATGGAAGCAAAAGTCAGTTTACGAAGCAAGCTTCGGGGCATTAAACCTCACAATGTGAGTAAATTACTTTTTACTTACCTCTATAGCCCCATCATTACAACCGAAAGTTGCCATACACTCATTGAAATTATGATCATTACACGCATTGCATTCATCATAGATTTCATGACAATTAATCTGACTTAACATGCCACCTTTAATATCTTTTTGTTCCGATTTATCTAGTGTTCTTCCTAAGTTTAAAATATTTTTTATCATGGTATAATAATTAAAATTAATAATGATCAAACTTAGGTTTATTGACTTTAGACAACAATAGAAAACATATATCTGATCCTATCAAATTCATAACCGTTAGGGAAAAATTAAAAACCGAAGCTTTCATTTCAACTAATCAAAAACTCATAGTGGGTAAAATTCAGCTTTAGAAACAAAACAGATAAAAGAAGAAATGTCGAAAAGCTTTATGTTTGTAGTATAGGTCGCCTATTGGGTGTTTTTTGGGAAACCCTTAATATCCTGTAGTTCAATCAATATTTGGTTTTGGAAAGAATGGAAAAACAAAAACATGAATAACAAAGGGTATTTAGTAAGGTATTTCTTTATCAGGGTATTTAGGGTTATCATTATTTTTTTTAGTTTAATTTTTCTCTTGCTATTATGTTTGATCACCTATATAGATCGGTCAGATGTAACAGAGACAAGTGCTTATCAAGAAACCATGAAAGCACTCAATAATTTTAAAATTGAAGATAAAGAGACAAGTAATGATACCTTAAAAGTTGGTTGGGGAAAAGTCAACTTCACTCCAGATAGCCCTGTGGAATTAGCAGGTTATGGGGCTAGAAAACAAAAGACTTATGAAGTAGTCCATGACTCTGTATTTGTAAGGGCTTTTGTTTTTGAGCAGGGTGAAGAACTTCATGCAATGGTCTCTGCTGACTTATTGATTTTTCCACCTGAAGTTATTAAAGTCTTAGAGAGCAAGTTGCCTCAAGGGATTAGTTTATCCAATACCTATTTTAGTGCGACACATACCCATTCTAGTATTGGTCATTGGCAGACAGGTTTTGTAGGAGAGCTATTTGCTGGAGGGTTTGATCCAAATATGGTAGATCACATAGCAAACAAAGTAGTTCAGGCACTGGAAATAGCAGTGAAAAACACAGAAAAAGCTGTGATTGGATATCAAAAGGTTGAAAAGCGTAAACTGATAAAAAATAGATTAACCAGTAAAGGGGTAGTAGATCCTTGGTTACGAATCATCAACATTGAAAAAATAACAGGTGAAAAAGCAGTCATTTTTAGTTATGCAGCACACGCAACCTGTTTATCCTATAGCTTCTCAAAACTCTCTGGTGACTATCCAGGCCAAGTTGTAAATGATCTTGAAAAAGAAAATCAGGTCGATTTTGCTGCTTACATGGCAGGAGCGGTAGCAAGTATGTCTACAGATGCTAATGGGCTCAGAGGATTTAAACGAGTAGATTATGTTGCTAAAGAATTGAAAAATACGATCATTAATCAGTTACCTACTATCAAACAGGAACCTTTAAACCAAGTCATTTTCAATGATTTCCCTTTTGATGCTGGTAAACCTCAATTTAAAGTCACTGAAGATTTGAAAGTCAGGGGCTGGGTCTTCAATCAACTCTTTGGTAGAAATGAAATGGAAATTACCTCTATGAAACTAGGAAATATCCTGTTTATAGGGGTTCCCTGTGATTTTTCTGGAGAACTTGTAGCGCCTCTTGAAGAATTAGCAGCAGAAAAAGGTCTTGATCTAGTAATTACTAGTTTTAATGGCGGGTATGCCGGATATGTAACTAAAGATGAGTGGTATGATCTCAACAAATATGAAACCAGAACCATGAATTGGTATGGTGCAGAAATAGGTCAATATTTTACAGAGGTAATAGAAAAAATTATACTAGGATATGCAACAAATAACTAAACCAACCTTACTGCTAAATGAAAAAATAGCCAGAAGTAATATCCAAAAAATGGTTGACAAAGCTCAAAAAAATGGAATACCTCTACGACCTCATTTTAAAACTCATGTTTCTCTTGAAATAGGTGAATGGTTCAAAGATGCCGGTGTTAAACAGTGCACAGTCTCCTCAGTAGAAATGGCAAAATACTTTGCTTCTGAGTGGGACAATATAACTATTGCCTTTCCTTTTAACAGGTTGGAAATAGGTGAGGTCAACCAGTTAGCAGCAAACATCAACCTTAATTTGGTAATTGAAGATTTAGATACTTTATTGTTTTTAGAAAAGAACTTAACCAGTTCTATCAATTATTTGATCAAATTAGATGTGGGTACCAATAGAACAGGGTTAGGGGTATCCTATGATTTTGATTCCTTGATCAAAAGGAATGACCTATTAAATTTCAATGGTTTTTTGGCTCATGCAGGCCATGCTTATAGATGCCGGTCTAACGATGAAATTAGAACCGTCTATCATGAAGTTAATCAACAGTTGGCTAACTTGAAATCCCGGTACCCTAAAGCATCGATCACTTATGGAGATACGCCAACTTGTAGTATCATTCAAGAATTTGATCAGGTAGATGAATTAAGAGCTGGAAATTTTGTGTTTTATGATTGGATGCAATTAGAGATTACCTCCTGTAGTTTTGATCAGATAGCGGTTTGCATGGCCGTACCAGTGGTTGCTAAACACAAAGAAAGAAACGAAATCGTTTTTCACGGCGGAGCAGTACATTTTTCAAAAGACCAAGTTACCAACCCAGCAGGAGAAAATATTTTTGGTGCTTTAGTGAAATTAACAGAAAGTGGCTGGGAAAAAATGGAACATACCCACTACATGACCAAGGCCTCCCAAGAACATGGCATCATAACCGTCAGTGACCCTGAAGATTTTGAACAAATCCAAGTCGGTGATATTATAGGAGTTATACCTGCCCACTCATGCTTAACAGCCAATCTCATGGCCAAGTATACCACTTTAAATGGGAAGGATCTTTTTCATATGAACTGGACTAGATAAAGTTGAACACCTTAAAAAACAAAATGCCTAAAATCCGAAGGTATTGAATTGAGGATGTGAATTGGGGTAATCATGCGATAAGAATGCGTTTTTTGAGGCTCGATATTTATTAGATAGACTAGATTATGATTTGAGAGGAAGGGTTTTTAAACCCGAATGATGCATTAGACTTTTAAGAGAAAATCATAAATGACTGTTAGTTATGGTTTGCATCAAATTTCTATTACATCATTCGGGTTAAAGCACTGCAATGAAAAATTACAAGAAGACAAACGGTGTTTTTATATCTAAATTGGTATAATTAGTAACACCAAAGAGAATGTGGATCAGAAGGGTTTGCGGTTTTTTAAAACGAAAAACAATATAAAACTTTTCGGTAGCATAAAGGGCTACCAATACCCAATTCAATAATTCATCTACAAACTCATTTTTAAATGCGTTTGCCCTGACTGCCTGGTTGAACCATGAGAAGTTTAGATTTATTTTGCTAATTTTAGCCACTTGATATGAAGAGAAGCTCTACTATAATACAAACACATTGCTTCAATTGTGGCACTTCGGTAAAGGGAGCTTTTTGTCATCAATGCGGCCAGCGTGTTCGTGATAACAATGACCGCTCACTAAGTAGGTTATTAGGTGAGGTCTTTAACAATTTTTTCTTTTTCGACAATCGCTTTTTTCTCAGCACATGGTATCTCTTGCGATTCCCTGGCCTGATGACTGTAGAGTTTTTAGAGGGTAAGCGCAAAAAATTTATCTCGCCTGTTACCTTTTTCTTGTTCTTCAACCTAATTTATTTTTTCGTCAATCCTCTTACAGACTATTCCATTTCGCTTTATGATCAGACCTATTCACAACCTTATAGTGAGTTGACCAAAGATTGGGTACATAACGAGTTGCAAAAGAAAGGGTTAGACAAACGGTCTAATGGCGTTATCTATCAAAATGCGAGTGACAAAGTCTCCAAGTCCATCATGATCCTCAATATTCCCATGATTGCATTTTTTGTGTACTTGATGACTTTTAAGCGACGGGTGTTTTACTTTGATAGCCTCATTTTTGTGGCTCACTTTTTCTCCTTGTTTATGTTCAGCTGGATAATGTTTGATTGGGTAGGGTTGCCAATTCTATCTTTGCTTGGAGGCAAGGATTCTTTAGTTTCCACCATTATATTTACCCTCTTTACTATTATTATTCCGTTATTTTATGCCGTTCTTAGTATCAAAAAATTTATGAGTCTCCGTTGGCTCAGAGCCATTCCTACTGGAATGGGACTCATGCTTGCAGTGTTTTTAGTGAATTTATTCTATCGTTTCATTGTCCTAATTATCACTTTTTGGACTATATAAAAGTTGGAAACACTTGTTATCTTCTTTATAGCCTATGAATATAATGATGAGGTTATTCTTACCCGCATTTTGGATGAGATGTAAAACCCTGGTGATAGTTCGCAAGGCTTAGAAACATTAATTGGTAATCTATTGAATCAGCCATTTATCAAGAAACCATGTAACTTCTATTAGAAAACAAATTCAACGATTAGGTATATCACTTACTGAAATAACTACAACTTGAAATGGACGTTGGATGGAATTAAATTAGGAATTTGAAGTAAATCGTAACTATCAGTCTTCTAATTACTTAAGTCCTAGTCTCCTGCTCACCATAATGGAGGCTATGGCTACGTTGCAAATAGGAATTTGAGTACCTATCTAATGACTATTTATGATTTTCTCTTAAAAGCCTAAGGCATAATGAGGGTTTGAAAGGAATGTTAAACTAAAAATTAATAAGAGGATAAACCAAAAAGAGCATCGCTTCATGAATTTCGGTTTACGCTTTACAAACCTTGTACATTCCTCATTTTCCTACTGGTCATCATAGAATCATAGATACTCAACAACATACCTGTCATGATGGAAACGTCTGCGAGGTTAAAAACACCTGTATGGAATATCACAAAATCCATGTAGAGGAAATCAGTAACAGAATTGTAGACAATGCGGTCATATATATTGCCAATACCTCCACTGACCATTAAAGAAATGCCTATGACCCGTAGGTTAGTCAATCCAGATTTTGTGAATAGGTAGTAAAAAGCCCAAAGAAGGACGAGCACTGGTAAGATCATCAGTACGGCTAAGCGAATAGGCTCTGGCCAATCATTGCCTGTACTCAGGAAAGCCCCTTTGTTTTCCACATTGGTTAAAGTAAAGTAGTTTTCTATGATCGGGATTTGTTCGCGATAGGCAACCTGTTCTCGGACTATGATTTTAGAAACTTGATCACAGCCTACATTTGCTAATAGTACTACAAGGATGATAACGACTCTGATTACCTTACTTTTCTTCATGTTGCTGTCTCTCTGATTTTATTGGCAAATATAAGTCATATTGTGGTTTAGACCATCTTAAGTTTTTGATCCTAGTTGATGGTCATTTATTTTCTATATCTTTAATTCTACCAAGTACAAAGAAGACCTAACTATGAACCGTAGAAAATTACTGAAAGGACTGGGGATAAGTGCAGCTAGCCTACCCTTTGTGGGGTTTAATTTTTCTAATGAGATTTTTCCTGATGATGTGATCACCGAATGGGAAAGTGAATTCACAGGAGACAAAACTAAAGATGAGCGATTCTGGAAACGTTTTGGCAAGCAGTTTTATCAAGTATCAGATGAGTTTATCAATCTGGAAAATGGGTATTTTGGAGTACAGCCTTTACCAGTACAAAAAGCATACATTAAGAACATAGAAAGAGTCAATGCGGAGTCTTCTCGCTATATGCGGACTGAGTTCAATTCGGATCTTAAAAAGATCATGGAAGGCCTTACAAAATTTAGTGGAGTGGAAGATGGTGAGCTTCTGATAACTCGCAATGCAACAGAGGCGATGAACATCCTCATCCAAGGTCTCAACCTTAAAAAAGGAGATGAAGTAATCTTACATAAACAAGATTACTATAGCATGATAGAGGCATTTCAGATGCTGGAGAAACAAATAGGGATCAAGGTAAAATATATCAGAATCCCATTGCTTCCTGAAAGTGACCAACAAATCATCAATCTTTATGAGGAAGCAGTAACTGATAAGACTAAGTGTATTTTAGCAACTCACTTAATTCATTTAACAGGTCAGATCATGCCTATTAAGAAAATGGCAGAGGCATTTAAGCCAAAAGGGATTGAGATGATTGTAGATGCTGCCCATAGTTTTGCTCAGTTGGATTATAAATTACCTGATTTAGGTGTTGACTTTGTGGGGGTAAACCTTCATAAATGGTTTGGAAACCCATTAGGAGTAGGTATGCTTTATGTGAAGAAAGGGAGGATCAAAGATCTAAAGCCTCTATTTGGTGATAGTAAAAAGGCAATTGGAGATATCAAAAGGCTTGGGCATTTCGGAACGCCATCTACGCCTACGGTAATGACTGTTTCGTCAGCGCAGCAATTCAACGAAATGATTACCTTACCAGTAAAAGAAAAGCGCTTAAGGTATTTGCAAAATTACTGGACAGGAGCTGCTAGAAAAATCGATAAAGTGATTGTAACTACACCAGCGAATCCAGCTAGAAGTTGTGCGCTGGCAAGTTTCAGAATAGAGGGGATGGAAGCCAAAGAAACTGTTAAGCAACTTCATGAAAGGTTTAATGTTTTTACGGTCATTAGGTTTTTAGAAGACGAAGAAGTGGTGCGAGTGACCCCGAATCTGTACAATAACATCAAGGAGATGGATGTTTTATTAGATGGTTTAAATGTATTAGCTAAGTCCTAAGTCTATTTAACTATATTCAAACCATTTTTTTAACTTTCTTGCTTTAACTCGAATAATTCGAGATGCCCCC
>CALGOB010000241.1 GCA_937958005.1 uncultured Cyclobacteriaceae bacterium | reverse complement strand
GAATAATTTAAAGCTCCCACCCTAAACCCGGCAGCGGCCGACCGTCTCGCACACCCCGCTAAATGATCACCGCGACGGCGTACCGTGCCAACCCTCCAAAATGTATAAAAATGAAAACCTTTTTCTCGGATACTAGTAATTCTTTTTTATCATCAATTAATCGTGACCTATTGAATTAGCTAATTTCTGAAGTGAATCTTTAACATCAGATATAGGTGCATGAGGGCTAGTTGTAAATTTAAATTTATTAACTGGATGACAATTATCTAAATTATCAACAGCATCATCCTTATCCCAAAAAAATTTCACTTTATTGATATGCGAATAAGTAGGCATCACCTGACGTGTCAATAAAGCATCATGATATGCCTAATCGATACGTCTTTTACTTTCTAAATGAAAAAAATCCTCTTTTTTTCTTTGGCTTTTTTTCCCCTACATAAACTGAAGTCATTATTTTTTTAACATCAGGCTCACGATCTACCAATCTTTCAGCGTTTTCCTCATTCAGATTAAAATCTTCACAAGTTTCTTCAAAATAAGGTTTTTCATCCGTTAAACTGCATAACAAGCCTTTATCATAATCAATATTGGCATTGGTACAAATTCTGCAATAGTTTAATTTATCTTTAATTTTCATCTGATTTCAATTATATTAACAAATCTAACCATTTACTAGATAAATAGATCTACTTCAACCGTATTGATAGACCGAGTAGGGATTATTAACGTCAGTCAACCTTTATTCATCGTTGAGATTAGCCAAGCAGTCTGTTTTTTTCTTACAATTTCATTGAAAAGGAAAAATGCCAAAACCCCATATTCCATGTAGAGAATCCAAGAAGGCAAAGAAAACCCTTCTGCACTATAGCCTAAATAAGTCAAAAAGATAAATGCACTCCAAACAATAGCAAACCTATATTGGGTCAACGCAGAAAGGGCAATTAAAGTGGTAACATACCATGGATGGACTGTGGTGGCAAATAGCAAATAAAATAAATGAATGAATAGTAAAGAAGTTTCTAAGGATAGATTTCTCTTTCTAACAGTCCACAAGAAATATAAAATGGAAACTATTGTTAATAGCCCCATCAAGGGGCCTATAACTGCTATCTGATTGTAACCTGTTAATAAAATCCCTAATTCACGAGCCATAAAGTAAATAGATGCGTTGAATTCAAATTTCCTAAAATAAAGATCCAAGCTGCTACTCATTCCCTCAATAAATTCAATGGAAATAAGAGGGACGAAAGAAATAATCACAATGACACCTACTATGAGGTAATAGATAATAGCTTTTTTAAAACTCATGTAATTCAGCAAGGCTGGCAAATACATGACAGGTAATAATTTACTAATTACAGAAAACGAGAGTGCTAAGGCAGACATCTTTGAATTTCCAACCCCTAGAAACCAAATAGCTACTAATATGAAACAGATCATTACACTTTCAAAATGGAGATTTCCTGTAAATTCTAGAATAACTAGTGGGTTCAAAAAATAAATAAGAGCTGCTTTTTCTGACATCCCTCTCAGCCTAGCTAATTTCTTAAGCAAGAAATAGTTAGCAACATCTGAACCGAGTATAATGACTCTCATTACTGTAACAGCCCCAAACAGGTTATTAGGGAAAAGTTTAACCGCAAGCCAAAAAACTGCTTGATTTAAAGGTGGATAAATAGTAAAATAAGCAGTTGAGTTTAATTTATCATACAATTCTTGAGAAATACCGGGAATTCCTTTATTCAAATAATTCTCCGGTAAACTTTCAAACGGATTTACACCTGCATTGATTAATCTACCATCCCAGATAAACCGAAAGTAGTCATCTGACAAGATAGGTAATGACAGACATATTATCAGTCTACCAACTAATCCCATCCAAAACCATCTATCATTAGCATTTTCTGTTTCCATGAAGGAAACATAATAATAACAGGCAAACAAGCTAGCAACAACTGTAAATAATGGAATACTATTATGCCTTTCTATACCAAAGGTGTACCAGCATATGCTGGCCATAAAAATGAAAAAGACACTTATTTGTAGAAGGCTTACCTTTTTCACAATATAATAGATCTGCTATGCGGTTTGGGTTGGTTTAATGGATAATATAAAAACGGATCCAAAACCAACGGCCAACATTAAATGAAAAAAGATTAATCCAAAGTCTCCTAACCTAAACCCACTAACTATCCCAAAAATAAAATAGATACAAAAAAGCCCTTCTAAAAAAGTAGAAAAAGTAATTTTAGGGATTATGTATTTATTTCCTTCCCATTTATCTCCACTATTGATCACATTAAATTTAGGGGTTCTGATAAAGGGAGATTTAAAACCGAGATAGCCTTCAAGTACAGCAATAGCATTATGAAAAGCAAGCCCCATACTAAAAGTTAAAAACAATGGGAATCTAGTAATATAATATTTGAAGGTTTTATCAGGCATGATTTTTTTAGAAGAAGCCCAATAAAATGAGGCCATTGCCAAGAACCCAATTATGAAGATACTTCCTAAATCAAAAATCAAGCCCATACTTGGATTTGCTTCTTTTATATAGAGCATTGGAATACTCAAGGTAGCTGCCATGAGTAAAAAGAAAAATACAGAAGAGTTTAACAAATGGAAGAATGCATGCATCTTCTTTTTGAAAGAAAGATCGGCAGTCAACACATTCTTAATATTCTTTCTAGCAGTTTCTGCGGCACCTTTGTTCCACCTATATTGTTGAGACTTTACTGCAGGCATCAAAATAGGTAATTCTGCAGGAGATACTACATCTTCTAAATACCTAAATTTCCACCCCTTTAACTGAGCCCTATAGCTCAAATCAAGATCTTCTGTTAATGTATCAGATTGCCATCCACCTGCTTCTTTTATACATTGTTTTCTCCACACTCCTGCAGTTCCATTAAAATTCATAAAACTACCAGCCACATTTCTTCCCTCTTGCTCTACCGTAAAATGCGCATCCAGACCAAAAGCCTGCATTTGAGTGATCAATGAGTAATCTTTGTTAAGATGTCCCCACCTTGTTTGGACTAGTCCTATTTCTTCATTATTAAAATACGGGATAGTTTTCCTTAAAAAATCTTTTTCAGGTATGAAATCCGCATCAAATATGGCAATTAGATTCCCTTTTGCCATTTCAGTTCCATACTTTAACGCTCCTGCTTTAAAACCCACTCTTTCAGGTCTTCTAACATGCTCAATGCTTATCCCCTTTTTAGATATTTCATTTACTTTTTTAGCGATTCTCTCAACCGTCTCATCTGTAGAATCATCTAAAACTTGAATATCAAGTTTATCTATAGGGTAATCAAAACTTGCTACTGCTTCGATTAACCTGTCAATCACGTATAATTCATTATATACTGGTAATTGAACAGTGACATGTGGCAATTCTTTATCTTCAGAGCTATCATCACTCCCATCTTCTTCAGGCCTTTTGTGTTTAAGGTAATGAAGGGTTAAATGAAATTGCCCTAGACTAAAAATATTAATCATAAAAAGAGCAATCGCGTAACCTGCTACTAATATCCATTCAACTGTCATAGGTATTTAAATATAGTAGTGATTATTTTATATCCAGCACCTAATGTGCCCTTTACTGTTCCTGAAACTTTAGAAACGCCAATCCTTTTTCTATAATTGACTGGGACTTCTTTTATATTCATCTTCAATTTCGCAGCTTTCAATTGCATTTCAACTGTCCATCCATAGGTAGTATCTTGCATGTTAATTGCCAATAACTGATCATACCCAATCGCCCTAAAAGGCCCAAGATCTGTATATTTTATCCCATAAAAAACCTTTATGAGACTTGTAGCCAGCCAGTTTCCAAATACCTGCTGAACAGTCATGGATCCTCGTTCTTTTTTACCACGATTTCGTGAGCCAATCACCATATCTGCCTTTTCATTAATAATTGGAAACACTAAATTATACATTTCTTCTGGGTAATCAGAATGATCCCCATCAAGAAATACAATAATATCAGGTTTTTCATCTAGTGTAGTTAGATAATCCATCCCTTTAAGGCACGCATTCCCATAACCTCTCTTCTTTTCCTTCAATGCTGTAGCTCCCTTTGACCTCGCTATTTCAAAAGTATTATCAGCACTTCCATTGTCAACAACAATGATTTCAGAGACTAAATCCTTTGGGATTTCCTCTATCACTAATCCTACCGCATTCTGTTCATTAAAAGCCGGTATAATCACTTTGATATCTGGATTCAAAAAGAGTCACTTTAGATTTAACAAGCTGCAAATATATCAGAATAATACAAACATCCTCGTCTCAATGGAGACACATATTCGCTAACTGATTTATTTGTATTTGATAATTCAAATTGTTTTGGGGCTTTTAAAGAATTTTAAGCTTCCATTTCCCTTCAAAGCATTTGACCAATCATCTATAGCAAGGTCAACCTGACAAATGCCACAAGTTGGGATATTCACTAAATCTGTACCACATAATTCATTTACAAAATCTGTAAAACCAGGGTTATGCCCAAAAATGGCCACAGCTTTATTCTGGGAAGGAATAGCACGAACAATTTTCAGTATTTCATGAGCATTTGCATGATATAACTTATGCTCCAATTTGATTTCATGTTTATCATACCCAACGCCTTCCCCTATTCCTTTAGCAGTCTTTTTTGCCCTCAAAGCTGTACTGGATATCAATAGATCAAAAACCACTTTCCTTTTTTGTAAAAATTTCGCCATTGTAGGAATGTCTCTTTTCCCTCTTTTGTTTAATGGTCGTTCCCAATCAGAGAGGCTTAAGTCCTTCCAACTTGACTTTGCATGTCTTATTATATATAAGGTTTTCATCTCATGGAATATAAAAATCAAATACTACTTCTTTCATACACTTGAAATGTAATTTAGGGCACTTAGCAAAACCTATTTTTGAACAAGGCCTACAGTCTAGTTGGTTATTTTCAAATACCGTAAAACTTGTTTTATAAGGGTACATTCCAAATTTAGGAACTGTATTCCCCCAAATTGAAAAGATAGATTTTTTGAATGCTGCAGCTATGTGCATTAAACCTGTATCATGTGTAAAAACTACTTTAGCTCCTTGAAGCAAAGAAGCAGACTGGTTTAAGTTAAATTTACCGCAGGCATTAAAAACTACAGCTTTCTTATTTAGATCTATTAGTTTTTCCTCTGTTTCCTCATAGTTATCGGGCCTTTTGAAAAAATCCTCTATTACATTTCCCACTTCTTGATCTTCAGGGCCTCCCAGCAGAACAATAGGCTTATTGATTCGATCACAGAGTTCGATGATTCTTTCAGTTGGCAGTCGCTTAGTATGATGCTTAGCACCAATAACTACCGCAATGTATTCTTTTCTATAGACCTCAGGCAACCATTCAATTTCCACCTCATCTTTATGGGGGATAAAATAATCAAGTCCTTCCTCATCGTTCTCAACACCTAACTCTTTGATAGTCTCCATATAACGATCAACTATATGGACATTAGGGAGTTTATCTATCTTAAAATTAACCAGCAGCCATTTTTTTAGGTTCAGTTTATGAAAGCTCCGAGATTTAACACTTAGTGCCTGCTTCATCCTCATTGTCCTTAAATTATTATGCAGGTCAATTACAAAATCATAGTTCTCAACTTTAAGTTGCTTGATTAAATCACCCATATTATCTTCTAAAAGAAATAATTTATCAACATATGGATTGCTTTCAATAATACCTGAATAACTCTTTTTAGTGCAATAATGAATAACAACTTTCGGCAGTTGTTTTTTCAAATTGCGTATAACTGGAGTTGTCAATACAATGTCTCCAATGGATGAAAAACGAATTATCAAAACTTTCTTAACGGAGTCTTTCATAGGCTGGCCAACGCTTCTTTTTTCCTGGATTGAAAATAGTCAGAAATTTCAGAAACACTTTTTGTATTCAGACATTGAGATGCACTCAATGCTGCTTTTCTACCCACTAAAGTTCCATAATACACATCTTCTATCCCTTCCATGCGGTGGGCGTCCGGGTTAATACTGGTCATCATTCCTTGCTCAAGTGCGTATCTCAACCATCTCCAGTCAAGATCTAACCTAGAAGGATGAGCATTTAATTCAAGGATTACATTGTGTTTAATACATTCTTCAATAATAATCTTGTAATCAACAGGAAATCCATCTCTTCTAAGTAACACCCTTGTAGTTAAATGGCCAATCATAGTTGTGTAGGGGTTTCTGATAGCTTTTACTATTCTTTCAGTTGCCTGCTCAAGCTTCATGTTTAAGTTGGCATGGATGGATCCAATAATAAAATCAAACGAATCTAAGACTTTATCTTTGTAATCTAGTGATCCATCTCCTAGGATATCTGATTCTATTCCTTTAAAAATTTTAAAAGGAGCAAGTTTCACATTGAGCTCATCTATTTCTTCATGCTGCTTTTTAATTTGTTCTTCATTCAAACCACTCGCATAAACAGCAGTTTTACTATGGTCTGTTATTCCAAGGTACTCATAGCCCAATTCCTTACATTTAGTTGCCATCTCTTCTAAAGTATGGGCACCATCGGAATAGGTACTATGACTATGAATAATCCCTCTGATGTCACTTTTTTGGATTAGTTCAGGTATTTTATTTTCCTCAGCTAGCTGAAATTCAAACAGTCCTTCTCTCAATTCAGGTGCTATATAAGGAAGACTCATCGCTTCATAAGCACTCTTTTCATCACTGAATTTTTGACTTTTCAAAACTCGCAAAAAATGCTTTTCGCCATTCTCATAATTTAAATGGTTGATATTAGCAGTTTGAATTAGTAGTTGGTTTATATAGTCACTGGGCTTACAAAAAATGATATTTATTTTACAATAAGGGTTTTCCATTTCACCACGCCAGGTAAGCGGCCCTGATATTCCTTTCAATTGCTTTAAATTATCAAACTCATTTAAAAAAGCAGTTATTTCATTTCCTTGCTCACTACCTATCAGTATTTCAATCTCATGAACAATCTCACACCGCCTTCTCAATTCACCTACAGCCGTTATCTCTACCGAGAATTTTTCTTTTAATACATGAATCAACTCATCTGATATAAACTCTGCATCTCTATAAAGCAATAAACCTTTGTTGGCATTTCTGTAAGCGATGGCTGCCAAAATAGTCTCTTGCGTTTTAGCACCAAACCCTTTCAATTTAGCGATTTCATCATTTTTACATGCTTTTTCTAAACTCTCCACATCTGTAATATCAAGTTCTTTCCAAACAACTTTGATTTTTTTGGGGCCAAACCCTTTTAAATCTATCATGTTCAGAATTCCTTCAGGAGTCTTCTCTAATAATTCCTCTAGCACTTGTAACTTCTGAGTCTCAATTAAATCATAAATCTTAGCAGCCATACTCTTACCAATCCCATCTAATGCTGCAATTTCTTCCGCTGACAGTGGTTTCAAGGGACTTTTTAATTGGTCAACTTTGAAGGATGCTACACTATATCCTCTTGACTTAAACTCATTCTCACCATGGATTTCCATCAAGGAAGCCGTGAATTTTAATATCTTACTTATCTCTTTATTTTCCACTGCACTGTTTTTTTATAAAAATATAAATTTAATGGACTTTATTTTATAAGATCACTATTAACTTTATAACCTCGTGATTGTTTTACAAAAGTACTTGTTATGAATTACTGGTTAATAAAATCTGAGCCAAATACTTATTCTTGGGATGATTTTTCCAAATTAGGTAGGGATCATTGGGATGGCGTAAGAAATTACCAAGCTAGAAACAATATTAAAGAAATGAAACCAGGTGATCTCGTTTTATTCTATCATAGCGTAAAAGCTAAAGAAGTTGTAGGAATCGCTGAAGTAGTTTCTGAGTATTATCAAGATCCAACTACCGAAGACGAGCGTTGGGTTGTGGTGGACTTAATTCCGTATAAAAAACTTCAGCAAAATGTTACCTTGGATCAAATTAAAAAAGAAGATAGGCTTTCTGAAATGGTTCTTGTAAAAAATAGCCGACTTTCAGTACAGCCTGTTAAAAGAACAGAGTTTGATATAGTCCTAGAATTATCCACAGTTCAATAAGGGTTTCTGTTTTTTGATTGGTTATCCATGCAGCTATAATGAATGTTGTGTCAGATAAAAAACTTAGTTGTTTGATTTTATCAATTGAGACCAATTGCAATTGGTTTTAACAAACCTCTTAGATATCTTTATTTTTACAATTACGCAACGTTTACGGGTGTCTCAGGTGTTGTAATAAAAAGCTATTTACATGAAGTATTTTCTTTTCTTTATCAGTTTTTCCATTTCTTCCATTTTAGCTCTTGCACAAGAAGCTGATACTTCATCCATCATTAAACAAACCGATCGGTTAGAGATCCCCTTAACTAATGATTATCAAGATTTCACAGTGATTTCTGGTGAAGGTAATGGCCTTATGGTAGTCTCAGAGGTAGATACCGAAATAGGCAATGGAGAAGAGTGGAACATTCTATTACTAGACACCACTTTTCAATTAAAGCATAGAACAAGTATTGCCTCAGGTAGGGAAATTTATTTTAAAGGTCATGAATATGCTGACCACAATTATTTCCTATTGTTTGGCAAACAGCAAATCAGACAAGAAGAATTGACTGTAATAAAATACAATGCGACTAATGGAGACACAACTACTTTCAAAATCAACACCGTTTTTCCCATTGATTTAGAATATTTTGAGGTCATAGGCAGTACAATTATTTTTGGTGGCTATGCTTACTATAAACCAGTGGTGATGCTATATAACATGAATACTAAGCTACCCAAAGTGATCTCTGGTATTTATAATAATGTTTCAAGTATCTTAGATGTAATCCCTAATGACCAATTAGGGATTTTCTCCATCGTTATGTCTGAGAGATTGCCTGGTAAACAAGGAACAGTTACGATCAAATCCTATACTGCTGACGGTACGCCTATTCAGGATAGAAGGCTTGACCCAGGAGAAAATAGAACTTTGTTGGATGCTGCCTCCACTTCATTTTTATCTGGGTATCAATATGTGGCTGGTACTTACGCAAAGAGAAAGAGTGAATTTTCAAGAGGGCTTTATGTTTCGAGATTAAAAAATGGTATTCAAGAATCTATGGCGTATCACAATTATGGCGATTTAGAAAATTTCTTCGTCCATTTTTCTGACCGAAAAGAGAAAAGAGTAAAAGAAAGGATTCAACGTAGAAAGGCACTTGGAAAAAGAATTAAGTTCAACTACAGATTGACAGCACACAATATCATAGAACAAGATGACCAGTATATTTTAATAGGCGAGGCTTATTACCCTAGATACAGAAACAGCAGCCAAACTTATGGCTCAAGAGCTGGCGGTTTTGGAGGTCAAGGCTTGCCAAATTCTTTCAACCCTTATTTCATAGGATATAAATATACTCATGCAGTAGTGGTGGCTTTTGATAAAACTGGAAGTATCTTATGGGATAACAGCTTTGAGATCAATGATGTAGAGACTCGTTCTTTAAGAGAATATGTCAAAGTCCATGTAGATAAAGGTAGCAAGAAGATTGTACTTATGTACTTATATGACAATAAGATCAGGTCTAAGGTGATTGAAAAAGGCCAGATTATAGAAGGCAAGACCATTAACCCTGTAAAACTTACCTATGAAACTGATAAAGCCAAATCTTCTGACAAAGAAAAGGAAGGCATTGAAAAATGGTATGGTAATAAATTTTATGCTTATGGTACACAAAAAATCAAGAATATTACACAAAGGGGTTCTAAGGCTAGCAGAAAAATATTCTACATCAACAAAATAGAATATGAAAAAAACTTATTGCTCGAGTAAAATTACTTGATGTGATTATATTTGCATGAATTATTCTCATGCAAAGAAGACTTTTATTAAATCCGGAGAGGCTTAAGATCACTATAGCTAGATTATGTCAGCAACTCATTGAAAACCATGGCGATTTTAATGATTCTGTTATATTAGGGATGCAACCCAAAGGAATTTTCCTTGCGGAAAGGATTGCCGCTAGCCTTAAACAACAATTAAATAAAGATATCCCACTTGGGTATTTAGATACTACCTTCTACAGGGATGATTTTAGACGAAGAGATGCACCTCTCAAACCAAATGAAACCAAGGTTCCCTTCATCATAGAAAAAAAGAAAGTTATTCTAATAGATGATGTACTCTATACGGGTAGGTCTGTAAGGGCTGCATTAGATGCCATGATTGCCTTTGGCAGACCAGATAAGGTTGAATTTCTCGTATTAATAGACAGAATGTATAGTAGAGATATTCCTGTAGAGGCTAGTTACATAGGCCAAAAAGTAAACACTAATGATAACGAAAAAGTATCAGTGGAATTAGCAGAACGACAAGGTGCAGATGAAATCTGGCTCATTAATAAAGAAAGTGTATCATGAGCCAATTAAACTCCAAACATTTACTCGGAATCAAAGGACTAAGCAGGGCTGAATTAGAGTTAATATTCCAAACAGCCGATAATTTCAAAGATGTAATTAATCGACCTATTAAAAAAGTCCCTTCTTTGAGAGATGTAACAATCGCAAATGTCTTTTTTGAAAACTCAACTAGGACTAGGTTGTCATTTGAGCTTGCTGAAAAAAGACTTTCGGCCGATGTAATCAATTTTTCTTCTTCTTCTAGTTCAGTTAAAAAAGGAGAGTCACTGCTAGATACTGTCAACAACATATTGGCAATGAAAGTTGATATGATTGTCATGCGGCATAGTAGTCCTGGTGCTCCTCATTTTTTAGCAAAGCATATAGATGCTAATATTATCAATGCAGGAGATGGCACTCATGAACATCCTACTCAAGCTCTTTTAGACACCTTTTCTATTTACAAAAAATATGGTTCATTAGATGGAAAAAAAATAGTCATAGTGGGTGATATTCTACATTCTAGAGTTGCTTTATCAAATATCTTTGCCCTGCAAAAACTGGGGGCAGAAGTAAAAGTCTGTGGGCCAATCACTTTAATACCGAGGTATATTTCAGATCTAGGTGTTAGTGTTGAACTTGACATCAAAAAAGCACTAGAATGGTGTGATGTAGCCAATGTGCTCAGAATCCAACTTGAAAGACAGCAAATAAAATATTTCCCTTCGCTTCGTGAATATTCGCTTTACTATGGTATTAATAAAGTATTGTTAGATTCTATTGGCAAAGAAATAACCATAATGCATCCTGGCCCCATCAATAGAGGGGTAGAATTAACTAGCGATGTAGCTGACTCGGATCACTCCATTATTTTAGATCAAGTGGAGAATGGGGTAGCTGTAAGAATGGCAGTCCTTTACTTACTCGCTGGAAGACAAAATGAAAATTAAGTAATGAACCAACCCCGACCCAAGGGTACGGGGTATCTATGGGCAATAATTTAATGATCGACTCAAGAAGTCGGGGAATTAATATCCCTTAGGGATTAAAGTGATATAAGAATACAAATGAACCAGTATATGCTGGTTTTTTTTGTCCTTTTATTTCAAGTTTGGCGCCTAATACGGCTTTAGTTATCCCTCTAAGGTTAGCAATGGATTCCAAGGTAACATGAAGTCTAATTTCACCATCAACTGGCACCGGTTGGTTAAACTTTAAATTTTCAACACCGTAATTAACCATCATTTTTACATTGACAATTTCTACTACTTGTTTCCATAAGTAAGGAATCAAAGATACTGTCAAGTAACCATGTGCAATGGTAGTACCAAAAGGACCATCTTTTGCTCTTTCAGGATCTGTATGAATCCATTGTGGGTCAATGGTAGCATCGCCAAAAGCATTGATTCTGTCCTGTGTAATTTTAAAATAATCTGAAGCTCCAATCTCTTGTCCGAGATAACTTTTAAACTTCTCAAAGCTTCCTATTGTTACAGCCGCCATAGTTAAAATTAATTAGAACACGCAAGCTAACAGCTTTTTATGTGAAGCCAAAAGAAAAGTAAAATATACTGGTCTAAAGCGATAGAATTGCCTCTTCATAATCATATCTGAGGTCTTCATGCAGTGTTGCTAAAGCTTTGTTTATTTTTTTGACTTGGTTTTGATATAAATTGTTTAACGTAGTACTTCTCTTATAGCCTACCCCTGAATCCCGCATTGTTTCACAAAAGAAAATAAGCACCTCTACTTCTGTTTGTTTATTTCCTGAATACCTGATGTACTTGGTTACATTACGTAATACTTTTCTGATTCCTTTCTTTGCATAGTATATGTGACTGGTATTGATCTCTTCAAAATCTGAGGCAATCTCTTCTTTTACTGTGTTAATATAGTCGTTCTCATTCTTAGCTTCAAACAACAAATAGGAAAGCAATTCTTTGTTGTCCTTTTTGAATTTCGCTAGCCTCAGACAAAGAAACTGCAGTTCTTCTTCGCTTAAATACTTTAGTTCTTTTTTAATCTCTACTACACTTGCTGCTTTCATTTTTTCTTTTTTTGATTGGGCGGCAAACCACTGACATATTTCATAGCAGCTACTGCCATTTCCTTCCATAAATACTGATAATCAAAAGGCACTTGCACCCAACCGCCCATTGCCCTTCCTGTAGGACTAAATAATTGTGTCCCATCTAAACTCAAAGCTTCTTTTTCATCTTCACCCGTTAATTTAAATACCATATTACCTTTATAGAAAAAAGCCACTGCTTTACCATTAGGTGCATTGAAGCATTCTGCACCAAACATCTTACCTGGCTTGGCATCAGTAATTTCTGATACAATTTCCTTATACAATTGCAGTTCCTCCATTTTCCAATAATTAGATACTTAAAGCTAAAATACTTTCAAATAAAATTTAAATAGATATGAGATAAAGATATTATTGCGAATTTTAGATATTAGACAAAAGATGCTAGATGTTAGACAATAGATATTAGGTAAAAGATTGTTTGAGTTCCAGTTTGGGTTTGAGTAGGGAGAAAATAACTCTTTACCCTACCTCAAAATCGAACTGTTGCTTCGTAAAAAATGAGCAAGTATGAATACATTTGATCAACAGAATTTAATTAAATAACGATCAACCTTTTTCAGGGACATACAAAAAGACATAAGATTGTTTGAGTTCCAGTTTGGGTTTGAGTAGGGAGAAAATAACTCTTTACTCTACCTCAAAATCGAACTGTTGCTTCGTAAAAAATGAGCAAGTATGAATACATTTGATCAACAGAATTTAAATGAACCAACCCCGACCCAAGGGTACGGGGTATCTATGGGCAATAATTTAATGATCGACTCGAGTCGGGGAATTAATATCCCTTAGGGATTAAATAACGGTCAATCTTTTTCAGGGACATACATTAGATTTAGATTTTTAGACTTTAGATACTAGACTCAATGAATGACAAAAGAAGAAAGATTAGAAACAAAAGACTGTTTAGACAGGTTTGAGTTCCAGTTTGTGCTTGAATAGGGAGAAAAATAATTCAATATATATGGGTGTGTGATGAAAATGGAGCTTAGCCCCGATAGTACTGGCAGCCCGGAGCGTAGTGAGGACTATAAGGGATAGCGGGAACTTGGTGGCTATATTTGCATAAGCAATTGCTCCTTTACAAACTCTGATCTAGACTACATATTAAATATATATTCTGGTGAAGAGCTGTCTATTCTACCATATAAAAACAGCCTTTCACTCAGTCTTTTCCTTATTGCAACAATGGATTCACTCATTAATTCCTTATTTGCTGCTTTTTGCTAAATATGGAAAGTATCTTTGCGGTTGATAAAAGAATGACATGATAGCAATAGGCAAATACAATCGTTTAGAAATAGATCGTCTAGTAGAACCAGGAGCCATTTTATACGATGACGCAGGAAATTCTGTGTTATTACCTAACAAATATGTTCCTGAAAATGCTGCTGTAGATGATGTAATGGATGTATTTGTTTATACAGATTCGGAGGACAGGCCTGTAGCCACTACTCTTATCCCTTATATTTTTCTTAATAAGTTTGCCGTATTGAGAGCAAAAGATGTAAATTCTATTGGTGCGTTTATGGACTGGGGGCTTGAAAAAGACCTTTTTATTCCATTTAAGCAACAAGCATCCAAAATAAGAAGAGGAGGCAGATACCTAGTCTATATGTATTTAGACAATATTACAAATCGGTTAGTAGGCACCACAAAACTCTATCATCTTTTTGACAAGGATATTGACCAATTAGAAGAGCAAGAGGAAGTAGAAATCCTAATAGGTGGTTTGAATGACCAAGGGCTTAATGTGGTAGTCAATGAGCGCTTTCAGGGAATCATGTTTGACAGTGAAATTTATGAAGATTTCAAAATGGGTGATCGAGTGACTGGTTATGTTAAAACGTTAAGAGATGATTCAAAAGTGGAGGTAACTACCCGAAGAATTGGGCTTGAAAACTTAGAGGAAGGGGCTGCTAAAATAATGGACGTTCTAAAAAACATGAATGGCCACTTAGCGCTTCACGATAAGAGCGCTCCTGACGAAATCCAAGAAGTATTAAAAATGAGTAAAAAGAATTTCAAACGCTCCTTAGGGATATTGTATAAGCAAAAGCTTGTCAAACTAATAGAAGGTGGAATTGAGTTGATTGAAAAAAAATAACCTATTGACTTTTTTCCTTACTCTATTATGAGAATGGAAATAGTTGAGCATTACATCTCCTATTATCTTTTATACCCAAACTAAAGTAATTTTGTATCATGTCATTTGAAGCACTTAATCTCAACAACCCCCTACTTAATGCCTTGGCAGATATGGGGTTAGAAACGCCAACACATATTCAGGAAAAGACTTTTCCTATTGCCATGTCTGGTGTAGATATAGTAGGGATTGCCCAAACAGGTACGGGAAAAACTTTTGCCTATTTATTACCTTGTCTTAGACAGTGGAAGTTTTCTAAGGAGAAACATCCTACTGTACTCATATTAGTTCCTACTAGAGAGCTTGTGGCACAAGTAATTGCTGAAATAGAAAAGTTGACTGCCTATATGAACCTAAGGGTGGGCGGCGCTTATGGGGGTACCAATATAAAGACACAGATCGCTATGTTATCAGGTGGTCTAGATTTTCTGGTAGCTACTCCAGGAAGGCTTTTGGACTTAATCTTCAATGGGTCTTTGAAAGCGAAAGCTATTAAGAAATTAGTGATTGACGAAGTAGATGAAATGCTGAACCTTGGTTTTAGGGATCAGTTAACAAAAGTACTTGACTTATTGCCTCCTAAAAGACAGAATTTAATGTTCTCAGCTACTATGACGGAAGAAGTAGAGGAGTTGATAACCAAATTCTTTGCAGGCTCTAGTTATGTAGAAGCTGCAAGGGCTGGGTCGCCACTTGAGAGTATTAGTCAATTAGCTTATGAGGTTCCTAATTTCAATACTAAAGTAAACCTGTTACGTCTTTTGATGGAAAATACTGAACTTAGTAAAGTTCTTGTATTTACTGCCACTAAACGTTTAGCAGATCAGTTGTTTCAAAGGATGGAGGAAGAGTATCCTGAAAAAGTAGGTGTTATTCACTCAAATAAAGATCAAAACTTTCGTTTTAATTCGATCAATCAATTTGAAGAAGGTAACTATCAATTATTGATTGCAACAGACTTAGTTTCTAGGGGAATGGATATTTCTTCAGTCACCCACGTTATCAATTTTGACCTACCAAAAGAACCTGAGAACTATATCCATAGAATTGGCCGAACGGGAAGAGCAGATAAAAAAGGGGTAGCTATTACCTTTATTTCCCCATTTGACCAGGCGTTATTCCCTCCCATAGAAGAACTCATGGATATGGAAGTTACCAAAACGGCATTACCTGAAAACTTAAGTATTTCAACAGAACTTACAGCTGATGAAATGCCTACAGATCATAGAGAAGGAGCAACCATTAACAAGAAAATTTTTGCTTCTTCTGGTCCTGCATTCCACGAGAAAAAAGCTAAAAATCAAAAAGTAAATGTACGTAGGAATCATCAAAAAGAGATGATGAAAAAGTATGGAAAACCTAGAACTAAAGGCCCTAAAAGAAAATGATTTACTTAAAGGTATCCTCTATTCTTCAAACAGTATGAACGGCTATAACTAGGCAATGCGTGCAGCAATAATTAGTTCTACGTGTAGAAATTTATTATTATTACGGTAAATCAAATAATTTACCCATACTTAATTCTTCAAATGAAATTCTATCGTAATCTTTTTTACATCACTCTTTTATCCCTTGTTGCTATGTCATGCAAATCAAGCAAAAGCCCAGAAAGCACAGAAAATAATGAGGAAAGTGCTGATGTTCTAATTACCATAAGAGTCAATGCAGATTACTGTGGTGGCGCAGCACCTCCTGTAAATTTAAGTGGTGAACCAGAAAGGTCTAAGTCTAGACTGTTTGTCAAAAAAGAGATCTATTACGTATCAGAAGGTAAAGAAATATCCACAGCTAAGAAAGCTACTACAGATCAATTGGGAAAAGTAACCTTATCCTTAAAACCAGGTAACTATAACTTATTCCTTCCTTCCAAGCTCACATCTAAGCCCACTAGAGATTATTACGCAGAATCCTGTGCTAAATGGAAATCAACACCTAATGGCAAAATAACCGTAGCCAAAGGTGAAAATTCTATTAGTACAGTCATCAGAAAAACTTGTAACGCTTGTTACGACCCTGCCCTTTAAGCTAAAGCAAGGTTTACATCAAGTACTTCTTGTACCATTTTTGAAAAACAAGCAATGCCCAAATTTTGGCATGAACATCTCCAGGATTAATAGAATGAAGTTGATCTTGGAGATTTTTAATGTATGCCCATTCAAATATTCCCTGCTCTTCAATAAATGATTGGTTAAATAGCTCTTTTGCCAAAGTACTTTTCATTTCATTTTTAAACCAAGGCAAGAGGGGTACCTCAAACCCTTTTTTGGGTCTTTTATACAATTCAGCAGGCAAAATATCCCTAAAAGCATCTTGCAATATCCTTTTCCTAAGATCTCCTTGAATTTTGTAAGACGCGGGTAAACTAAAGGCAAATTCTACTATTTTATGATCTAAGAATGGAACGCGTACTTCTAGGTGGTTAGCCATAGACATTAGATCTACTTTGGTTAACATGTCATTCGGCAGAACCAGTTTGGTATCTGCTAACAGAAAGTTATTAAAAGAAGATCCTTTTACATAACTCAAGTAACTTTCCTTTAAGCTACTATCCCATTCATAATAATCTGGACGTAACGCTTCTTTAGTTGCCCATTCTTGCTGAAAAGTAGCCAAAAACCAATATCGCTCAGCAGGATCTAGCTGTAACATCTGGCTATACTTGAGGAGCTGTCTGAAAATATTGCCCAATTTACCTGACCTGGATTTTGGCAGTACCTGCAAAAGCCCTTTCAGAGGTTTAATCAATGAGTTGGTCATTCCACCTTGAAATGATTTCTGCCATGCTTCATGCTTGTTATAGCCTGAAAATATCTCATCCGCACCATCACCAGAAAGAGCAACAGTAACGTGTTCTCTGGTCTTTTTACTTAAAATGTAAACTGGTAAGGCTGATGAATCAGCAAATGGATCATCTATATAATCTATTACCTCATCTACATGGTGTAATAATTCATCTCTGGTTAGGCTAAATACAGTGTGATTGGTGTTGAACTTCTTTGCTACCAAATCTGCATATGCAGTTTCATCAAAAAAATGATCATCCCGATAACCTATGCTAAAGGTATTGAGCTGATCAGTTTGCTTACTGGCTAATGCAGTGATCACTGATGAGTCAATCCCACCACTAAGGAATGTTCCCAGTGGTACATCTGCGATCATCCTATCTTTTACTGATTGCTCCAGTAACTCTATGAGTTTGTTTTTGGCATCATCATAAGATAGATCAATTTTGGCGTCATCATTTACTGGAGAGGGGATATCATAGTATTTTTGTGTTACCAGTTCACGACCTTTCTGTATTTCCATGTACTCACCAGGCATCAACTTATGTACGCCTTCAATCATGGTAGCAGGCGCTGGCAAATAATTCAATTGCAAATAGTAATTCAACGCCTTTTTATTCAGTTGGCGCGGAATCTTATAAGTCAATACTGATTTCATCTCAGAAGCAAATAAAAATTTATCAGCATCTGAGTAATATAACAAGGGCTTGATGCCCATCCTATCTCTTGCCACCAACATTTTCTGATTCTTATCATCATAAAATGCGAAAGCAAAAAAGCCGTTCAATTTCTGTAAGGCATCTACGCCTTCTGCAATTAATAATGTCAACAATACTTCAGTATCTCCATCAGAATTGAATTGATATCCCTTTTTGATCAGGTCTTGCCTGATTTGCTGATAATTATAGATCTCTCCGTTAAAGACTAAAGTATATCTTCCACTTTGATCGCTCATGGGTTGGTTTCCGGCATGAGAGGTATCTATGATGGCCAATCTCCGGTGTCCCAGCCCTACCTGTTCAGCCAAAAATGTATCATGATGATCGGGTCCCCTTTTACTAATAGCCCGTGTAGCATTTTCTAAATGGATCAGTTGCATCCTACCTATTTCATTAAAAGCAAAGATTCCGGTTATGCCACACATATTTTTTCTAATTTTAACGTTTTATTCAAAGCTTTAAAGATAAACAGTTATAACGGTTACTTATGAAATTAAATCAGCATCCATTCAATTTTATGATTTTATGTGTGATAATCTTACTTTTCACGCAATGCGCTGCTTCTAAAAAGACAAAAATTAATGATGCAGATCTGGTAATCAAGACAGCCAAATCCTATTTGGGCACTCCTTACAAATGGGGTGGCACTACTAGAAAAGGGATGGATTGTAGTGGTTTGGTTTGTACTTCATATGAGCGTGTGGGGAAAAAACTCCCCAGAACCGTAGTAGAACAAAGTAAACTAGGCAAGGACGTAGGCATCGCTTCATTAAGGAAAGGGGATCTACTAGTCTTTAGAATTAAAAGAAAGAAAAAAGGCAAAGTATGGCATACGGGCATTGTAACTGAAGTAGTGAATAGGGATAAGATATTATTCATACATGCCAGTAGTTCCAAAGGTGTTACTGTTTCCAACCTAATGAGTGACTATTATCAAAAGTATTTCAAAAAAGCGAGAAGGTTGCTGTAAGGACTCTATCGACACCCACTCTCCAACTCAAACTGTTCTTTTCATTAAAGAAGAATTTCAATCCAATCCTAAAAAGGATTAAGCAATGTTCTTTAGGGAAAATTTAATTTATTCATTTAGTATAGATTCAAAATAGTGTAAATATCAGAGTGACTTTAGAGTTATTCGGATCAAGCAATATTCTTGTGGCGAATTCAACCTTATCAAATTTTCTTGATAATATAAAGTTTAAATGACTGAGACAAGCTTTAAAATTAAAGTATTGATTCTCTAATAGTTAAGATCATTTAAACTGGATATTAGTATTTACTTTTTAAAATGGTGTGAGTTTCAGAGTGAGTATAGAGTGGTTTCTCCACAGATTTCTTGCTTGATCCGTTATTCCTTACAAGTCCCGCCTGACTCTTCAACCCTAAAAAAGCCTTAATAAAGAAACCCTGACGTTAAGTCAGGGTTAATGAGAGGCAAAATCATGACCCATGATGTTTCATGAAACTAATTACCTCTTCCAGCCAGATTTTGAATGTCTTTGAAAAATGAAAATAATTAAATAATCATTTATACCTATTGCAATTTAAAAATTGAAGGATTTAGATGCAAATAAACCTGATATTAATTCACATTTCATAAACTCTATGAGATATAAAATTAAGATCTGTTAAAACATTAGCTATTTCATAAGATAATTTTAAAAGAATGTTTTACTTTTGTCTGATATACTGGGGATGTAGCTCAGCTGGCTAGAGTGCTTGACTGGCAGTCAAGAGGTCGTGGGTTCGACTCCCATCTTCTCCACAGTTAAAAACCTTCTTAATTTGCTTTAAAGGCACTTTTTGAAGGTTTTTTTATACCCTCTTTCCTTTCAGAAAAAACAAAAAAAAAGGATGCAAAAAACGCACTTTTAATACCTATATTCCCATTTTTTCACCAAAAAGTTATCTGTAAATGAACATCTATGCAAACTGTTTAAGGTACCGCGTGAAAAAAAATGGAAAAGCGCCAATCATCATATTCCTACGAGAGAAAGGAAAAGATCGGGTAAAGTATACAACTAGTATAGAAATAGAACCACAGTTCTTTAATAACATCTCCAAAAAATTTACTAAAGGGTCAGGTAATATGACCCTTTACAATAACCGATTGGATGACATATTAAGGAGATTTCAGGAACTGGCCCACAAACACCCTGATTTTTCTGCAAAA
>CALGOB010000240.1 GCA_937958005.1 uncultured Cyclobacteriaceae bacterium | reverse complement strand
TAAGTTCTTTTGCCTTCTTACCTGATTTTAGTAATTCTACTACCATCACCTTAAAATCATTCTCATACTTCTTTCCCATAATCTAATTTATACATTTATGGGCTTAAATTTTTCGTCACAACAATACTAGACAGTCCAATATATTGACTCTTTCTGGTTTTGAGTATCAAAAAGTACATTGCTAGAAAGGCAAAACAGGAATAAAATGAAATAAATTTTGAGCCACATAAACCTGAAATAAGAAGATTTGGTTTGATTAAGTATTACTAATATCCGAGAAAAAAGATATTTATTTTTATGCGTTTAGGTGGGTTGGCAGTTGTTTTTGGCTAGATTTTTTTGGCGGCCGCGCGGTTCCGTTTTTTCAGGGGTCCGCTCCCGCGGCATGGCAAAATGAATCGGACTGCCGACGCAGAAAGCCACTAATTTTAGGAATACCCAATTCTAGAGGGCCGCCGTGGAACGGTGTTTTTCAGGATAAGGAAAAACCTGTCTTTATTTGATCTATTAGCATATTCTTGTCTATTTTCAAATTTAATTGGATACCTGTAATAAAAAATAGGTTTTTACTGGTGATTATGAGATTAGCGAAAAGTATGATCACAAATAAAGAGACCGATATAATTGCAATTACACTCACTTGATTCTCAATATTATATGATGTGTAAAATCAATATGCATTTTTCACAAAACGGATAATTTCTAATCAAAACCGCTTACTAAACCTCAACCTACCAAAGGCATGTCTACCAGCCAATTCATTTTCTGGAGAACTTAAGTACACATGATAGCCAAAATCAAAAGTTTGCCAATGAAGGTTAAATCCAAATTTCCAATGCCAAATCCAATCAATTTTCTCATCTGTAAAGTCAGTTTCTTCTCCTATGATATTTCCCTGTATGGTTGAATTGTAAAAGACATATTCAACGGCTGTTCCCAAAAAGAAATAACCTTCTATCTGTTGGCCTCTACGGTCTTCTTGGTATTTTGTGCCTATTAAACCATTAAGGTACCCAGATTCATTTAAGTTTTTTATTTTTCCAAGTCGTATGACACCCCCTTGTCTGATATTGTTAAAGACAGTACCAGCTTCATATTTACTCTCATATAGAAAATCTACGCCTTGTGCTAATAAGAAAGATTTTGTGGCTTCTATTTTCAAGTTGATTATGGGAGAGTCATTCACTTGATTGACCCAACCTGCAGGATCTGGCAGTCCAAAGAAGTTGTGCCAGTTGGTCTGTACATCATCTACTTGTGAGGAGGGGCCTAAAATTCCTAAATCAAACTTCCCGTTGAATACCCAATTGTTCTTTTTGAATAAATTAAGGGAATAGCCAAAAGTGTGGAGACCAGCATAAGGCCTGTCATACAAGGCTACATCAGTAAAAATGATGTTATCAGATGTGTATACTATTTGACCAATATGGAATCCTTGCAGTAGATTATGAATCTGTTCTTTTTTATTGAAAAATTTGTGAAATGCGCTTTCTGGTTTTACCGCATTTCTATAGCTAAGATAAATTCCACTGCTATAATAGCGGTCTTTATCTCCAGGCCCTAAGAATACATCATTGTCAATAGTGAGATCAAATTCGTGGTTAAGCGTTTTTTGAGCAACCAAAAGTGAGGGTAGCAAGATAAATGCCACTAATAATATTTTATACATGTTGGTGTAAATATAAAAAGTCTGGTACTAACTTGCGCAAGTTTATTAACAATTCTAAAACATGGAAGATAGCTTGGTTCAAAGGATTTTAGAAAGGAAAGAATCTGGTAACATTAGAGGACTAATGACCACCAAGGATAAAGTGGATTTCGTTTCCAATGATTATTTGGGATTGGCTAGAAATGAAACGCTATTTCAATTGATAAATATGCATGTTGGCCAAGCAGAGCAGGTCAACAAAAATGGATCAAGTGGGTCTAGGCTACTTTCTGGAAATAGTGTGGCTTATGAATTACTGGAGAAGTATTTAGCAGAGGTATTTATTTCAGATTCAACTTTAGTTTTTAACTCTGGTTACCAAGCAAACTTGGCTATTGTATCTTCAGTTCCTAAAAAAGGAGATACTATCCTTTATGATCAGTTATCTCATATATGCTTGAAGGAAGGTGCTTGGTTAAGTAAAGCGGATAGTGTCATGTTTGCACACAACGATTTAGCGGACCTAGAAAGAAAATTAAAAAATGCAATTGGAGAGAAATATGTAATAATAGAAGCAATTTATTCTATGGATGGAGATTATGCTCCATTGCATGAAATGGTGAGTTTGTGTAAGAAGCATGATGCTAAAATCATCTTGGATGAAGCTCATTCCACAGGAGTACATGGTGATGAAATTCATGAAGGAAATGGATGGGCAATTGAACAAAAACTACAGGAAGATATCTTTGCACGTGTTTATACTTTTGGTAAAGGAATGGGAGTTCATGGTGCTTGCATAGCAGGTTCTCAGGTCCTGAAAGATTATTTGGTGAATTTTGCAAGACCGTTTATTTATACTACGGCATTACCCTTGCATAGCCTTGTATCTATAGATCAATCATTTAGGTATTTGGCAAAACATGGAGATGTAAAAGGGCAACTGAATGAACTGATAAATCACTTTAAAGTTGAATTAAAAAGAACTTTAGTGAGTCAAGGGGAATATTACTATCTGGGTAGTGATACGGCTATCCAACCAGTTATTATTCCTGGAAATGATAGAATTAAATTGATTGCTGCCGCATTGCATACCGAAGGTTTTGATATTAGACCAATTTTGTCACCTACTGTAAAGAAAAACACAGAGAGACTTCGGATTAGCTTACATGTTTATAACACAAAAAATGAGATTACAAGGATGCTGGAAACATTGAATAGACTATTATGAAAAACCAATATTTTATAACTGCAATCGGGACGGATTCAGGGAAAACCTTGATTAGTGCTATTTTTGTTGAAGCTTTTAAAGCTGACTATTGGAAGCCTGTTCAAGCTGGTTTTCCGACTGATAGCGAGACAATAAGCTCTTTGATTAATCAAGAATACAGCCAGGTACTTCCTGAAAAAATCATCTTAAAAACACCTGCATCACCTCATGCAGCTGCTGTGATTGACCAAGTAGTATTGAAAGTAAGTGATTTTAAATTACCCGACACTAGCAATCATTTAATAGTAGAAGGAGCAGGTGGAATACTAGTTCCTTTGAATGATGAAGAAACTATGGGTGACCTAATGAAGCATTTAAATTTACCAGTAGTATTAGTAAGCAACTTATACCTTGGGAGTATTAATCACACCCTCCTAAGTTTTGAGCATTTAAAGAGAATAGGAGTGAATATAGCAGGCATCATCTTCAATGGCCCACCTAATATAGCAAGTGAGTCGGTTATTGAGAAGATAACTAAACTTCGTGTGTTACTAAGAGTGAAACAAGAAGAAAAAGTAGACCATGAAGTGGTCAAAAAATATGCCGCCATATTGAGAAACAACTTATTATAAAAAAAGAAATTTTGGAAAAAGATTTAATAAATAAAGACAGGCAAAATATTTGGCACCCATTTACTCCCTTAAGAGGGCAAGCTGATCCTATATTAATAGATAAAGC
Organism: uncultured Cyclobacteriaceae bacterium; assembly: GCA_937958005.1. Lineage (GTDB taxonomy): Bacteria > Bacteroidota > Bacteroidia > Cytophagales > Cyclobacteriaceae > JANSWY01. Next base: position 2,947 of record CALGOB010000240.1, on the reverse strand, counting down.
AAAAGGAGTGTACTTGTTTAGGGAAGATGGCACTAAAATTATGGATGCTGTTTCATCATGGTGGGTAAACATTCATGGGCATGGCAACGAACATATTGCTAAAGCAGTTGGCCAGCAAGCACTTGATATGGAGCATATTATTTTTGCTGGATTTACCCACAAGCAAGCAATTAAACTTTCTGAAAACCTGTTGTCTGTCTTGCCCGAAAATCAAGAAAAAATATTCTTTTCGGACAATGGAAGCACTTCAGTGGAAGTAGCTATTAAAATGGCATTTCAGTATTGGCATAACAAAGAAACCCCTAAGAAAAAGATTATTGCCATAGAGGGGGCTTATCATGGAGATACTTTTGGGAGTATGTCAGTGGGGAGTAGGGGAAGTTTTAATATTCCTTTTGAACCTTTTTTATTTGATGTAGAGTTTATAGATTTTCCAACAGAAGGGAATAAAAGTGAAGTCTTAGCTCATTTTCAAAAACTGGTAGGTACAGGTGAGATTGCTGCTTTTATATTTGAGCCATTGGTGCAAGGATCAGCTGGGATGCGAATGTATTCAGTAGATATTTTACAAGAATTAGTGAAAACAGCCAATGAGGCAAACGTGGTTTGTATTGCTGATGAGGTAATGACGGGATTTGGTAGAACAGGTAAGTTTTTTGCAACGGATCACCTCAATATTCCACCAGATATATTTTGCCTCTCTAAAGGCCTTACCGGCGGAAACATGCCTATGGGTATTACTACTGTAAAAGGAGAAATTGTCAAAGCCTTTGATACAGACGATATTTATAAAACATTTTTTCATGGCCATTCATATACAGGAAACCCAATAGCTTGTGCAGCTGCTAATGCCAGTTTTGAATTGACACAAAAACCAGAGTTTATGGCAAATATTCAAAGGGTGAGTGAGAATCATTCCAGATTTAAAGGAGAAATTGAAGGACATAATAAAATCAAAGAAATCAGGCAAACAGGAACAATAATTGCGATTGAACTGGATTTAGGGACTACTTCTTATATGAATAAATCCCGTAACCAGATTTATAACCATTTTTTAACCAGAGGTATTTTGTTAAGGCCTCTTGGGAATGTGCTCTATATTCTACCACCCTATGTAATTACTGATGAGCAATTAAATAAAGTTTATGGGGCAATTATTGAATACCTAGACGAACTAAATTAGTTACTTTATTATTCTGGGTTAAATTTTAAAAATAGCGTTGATAGAATGGAGTTTGAAAGAAATTTCCTTTATCATTATTTAACAAATAGGGAGAAGATTTTAGCAAGGCAATGTATTTGACATTGTCTTTTATTGATCAATTTTAACTAATTTTTCTATTTTTTTGATGTTACCTACTACAGGTGATACAGTTAAATCGCTTGTTCCTTTTGCTATATAGAAAACATATTGACTGTTGTTACCCACCAATTCTACTGATAGTTTTTCTCCATCATTATAGGTGATTACATGGTCAATCTTTAAGTTTCCCGATTTAATTCTGTTACTAACATTATAACCGCCTCCAACTGCATAACCGATATATATAAATAAGATCACAAAAGCAGGGAGGTATATTTTTCCCTTTTTGATGATTGAAAGGATTGAAACAAGTTTGTCTCTTTTCTTGACTTCTTCTTCCAGAGTTGTATTGAATTTCTTTTGTATAATTCTCTGAATAAGTACGCCATAAAAATACCCTATAACAGACATTGTAATAACAGCTGGCAACATAATTATGTTGTCTGTGAAAATAATCACTGGACTGAGCATAATATCTAAAACACTGGAATAACTAATGATATTGATTCCAATGAGCCCATAAAAAATGGAATAACTAGAAATTCCCAAAACCAGCAAATAAATATAACCAAGTGATAAATACTCTTGAATACTACCTTTTAATTTAAACTCTTTAAGTTTATCAGATTTCATAAGTGATATATAATTAATTAAAAAAGTAATATTTCGAAAAATAGAGGAAGTTATGAATATCGATTAATCTATAAAAATATCTTGCTTTTGTTTAAACTGAGAAGCAATCTTGGGATAATTAGCCATCATGTTCTTTTTAATGAAATCAAACGGAAGATCTTCAAAATGGCCATAGTCTTCTAAGTATTCCATAAAAGTATTACCAGATTGATCAAATTCTTGAAAAACGGAGTCTTCTTCTGCATTAAAATCTAATGGACTGACATTGCATTTTTTACATAATTCTTTGTTGAATGCTGGAGATGCTTTAAGCCATTTCCCAGATACAAATACATCTACCATTCCATGAGGAGTTAATTCATTGGTCCCGAATTTTTCAATTAATCGCTCTACACCAATATGATTTTTCACTTTTGCTAAATGAATTCTAGCTGGAATGCCTAAACCCCTTAAACCCGCTATGAGTAATATGGATTTGTCAATACAATGCCCTTCTGTTTTCTCAGCAATATAACTTGCTTTGCTTTTTATAGGATCAAAACTTATATGGTAGGGGTTGTATCGCCATCCATCTCTAATCTTGAGATAAAGCCCCTTAATTTTACCTTTTTCAGAAAGACTTTCAATTTTGAATTCAGCAATCAATGATTGAATACTGTTTTGTTCAAAATCATAAAAATAGCTAGAAGATAAATAGTCTTTCATTAATTATTTTTAGACAAAGATAAAGTGCTTTGGTTAAAATTGATTGCAATATCCTTTGAAAAAGATTTGACGTTCTGATGTTGGCGATATATTGGACGGGATCGTTGAGAGACTGGTTCAAAGTTCATAGCAGTTCATTAAGGTTTTATAGGGAGTCAGAACATGTTAAACCCGAATGATGCATTAGACTTTTAAGAGAAAATCATAAATAGCTGTTAGATAGCTGCTTAAATTCTGATTTGCAACGCAGACATAGTCTCCATTATGGTGAGTAGGAAAATAGGATTTAAGTGGCTAAATGACTGT
>CALGOB010000239.1 GCA_937958005.1 uncultured Cyclobacteriaceae bacterium | reverse complement strand
ATTAAAATCATACCATTGACTATTACGGTTTGATTTATGCCACCCATTTCGGTTTAGTTTATGCCATTGATTACGGTTCAAAACGTGCCACCATCCTTATCTGATTCGTCTAAGCAAGGTCTTCTGCAAGAGACCTTGCGTTTTTTAGTCTCAACAATCATGGTTGTTTAAAATTATAAACAAAGATTAAATTAATACGATAAGGTTTAGAGTATGTTTAAAAACCTCGCTTGGCATATTTTTGATTAATTCATTTAGCTGCCTTATTAACCTTCTTATTTACAGGCGTATAATCATTCGTTTTCAACTTATGTACAGCAATTTTGAGTCATCATTTTGAAAAATATTTTCGTTATTGAATATTTTCCATCCTTTGTCATTGTCAAATGTAGAATTTGCGATTAACTTGCACGCATGGAGAATTTCGTTGTTTCAGCGAGAAAATATAGGCCCCTTGGTTTTGAAGAAGTTGTAGGACAAGAACATATCACTACTACTTTACAAAACGCGATTAAAAACAACCAACTAGCACAAGCATTACTTTTTTGCGGTCCTAGAGGAGTTGGTAAAACAACCTGTGCCCGTATTCTTGCGAGAGAGATCAATGAATTTCATGCTGAAAATGCCTTAGATGGCAACAATACCCTCAACATCTACGAACTAGATGCTGCATCTAATAACTCCGTAGATGATATACGAAACTTAATAGACCAAGTAAGGTATCCACCTCAACAAGGAAAATACAAGGTCTATATCATAGATGAGGTTCATATGCTTTCCACTGCTGCGTTCAATGCTTTTTTAAAGACATTGGAAGAGCCTCCGCCCTATGCAATCTTCATTTTAGCCACAACTGAAAAGCATAAAGTAATACCTACTATCCTATCTAGATGTCAGATTTATGATTTCAACAGGATAGAAATTACTGACATGACCAAACAACTGAGTAAAATTGCCAGTAATGAGGGCATGGAAGTAGAAGAGGATGCCTTGCATTTAATTGCGCAAAAAGCGGATGGAGCATTACGAGATGCTTTATCTATTTTTGATTTGATCGTTACTTTTTCCTCTGAGAAAAAAATCACTTACCAGAACACTATCAAGAATCTTCATATTCTTGATTATGACTATTACTTCAAAGTCACTAAATTATTGCTTGAAGAAGAGTTAGCTCAAGTTTTGCTGGTTTTTGATGAAATCTTAAAAAATGGTTTTGATGGTCATAATTTCATCACAGGATTAGCCGAACATTTCAGGAATTTAATGGTCTGTAAAGATCAGGTTACCTTACAACTTCTTCAGGTAGCCGAAAATATCAAGGCAAAATACGGTGAACAAGCTACCAATGCTTCCATGTCGTTTTTACTTACTGGTATTAATTTGTTGAATGCCTGTGATATTCAATATAAAGGGAGTAAAAACCAACGATTACATGTTGAGATTTGCTTAATGAAACTGGCCAATATTAATAATGCCATTAAGTTGTCCGCTGCAAATACTGCATCAGATAAAAAAAAAATGATGAGTCAATAGCAAAGACACTACCAGCTACTGTTAAAAAGCAAGATCCTGTTTCCCAGTTAACAGCTACCAGTTCTCCAATTAAAACAAGTACACCAACCTTAAAAGCTGACCCCAATCTTCTTAAAGGAGTAAAAAAAGAAACTCCAAGTATTAATTTAAATGCTATTAATACAGAAAGTGAGGAAGACAATGATGCATTCAAATTGGAAGAGATCAAGGGAGAAGAACCTTTTGATGAAGGAAAGCTTGAAAAGGTCTGGGAAGAACTAAAGGTTCTCAGGAAAAAAAGCGAAATGGAAGTGGGCGTTTTGTCTCGGCCTAAAAAACTCCATCCTGAACATGAAATAGAATTGTTCTTATCTAACACCATTGAATTAGGGATTTTAGAGAGGATGGAACAAGATATTGTGCTTTACATCAGAAAGACACTGAATAATGGAAAGATTAAATTAAAATCTACTATTAAAGAGCAAGATGTAAAAGATAAACTTTATACAGACAGGGACAAATTTGCCTACATGATCAAAAAGAATCCTGATTTACAAAACTTAAAAGATATCTTAGGGCTGGATTTGGAATTTTAATTATTAAGGAGATTTTAGAAATTAGACAGGTAAAAGAATAAAGACAATAGATTCTAGACTTTTTCAGTTCTAGTTTGAGTCTAACTATTGCTATTTCAAAAATGATCAAGTTTAGATTCATTTGATCAACAATACTTTATCCTCCTATGCATTGGGCTTCGGAGGATATGAAGTATGGTTTAATTCCTTGATGCATCATCAGACACTAGGATCCATGGCTTGCTCTGGGATTTATACCTTTTATTTAAATAAAAGCCAATTTATTTTAGAGATATACGACAAGGTAGGACTAGAATTTTCCTTAAATCAATTAGCCAATGAAAATCAGGTCGGTATTTCTGTTATTTAATCCCTAAGGGATATTAATTCCCCTGGCCGGGCACCCCGACTCTTGAGTCGATCATTAAATTATTGCCCATAGATACCCCGTACCCTTGGGTCGGGGTTGGTTCATTTATCAACACACAATTTCTACTATTCTCCTAAAAATCACTTAACAATATCATTCTATTTTATTTGTGCTTAGAAAATGATATTCTTTTATAGTTACTATATGCGATCATATGACTAATTTTAAACTTGAAACTATCATTTAAAAATGGGACAAAGAAAAAGGTATATTTTAATAGGTGCTGGACTAGGCTTTATTTTAGGCTGGATCATTGGTGGACTTATTGGGTTTTCATTTTATGGAATACTTGCTGGTATTGCTTTTGGTATATTTGCAGGTAATCACCTTGCAAAAGGAAGGGGCTATTAATCTCCAATATCAGGAAAAAGACATACGACTTTGTCTTTTATTATTTTAATAGTTCGATTTCATTGCAATGAAGAACTTTGCCCAGTTCAGAAACTAACCAACATGAATAGAGCAAATTTTAAGGTCATTGGCATCATTGTAGGTATGCTACTAGGAGGAATCCTAGGTTATTTCATCAATCATTATCCTCTGGCTATTGCGCTTGGAGGAAGCATAGGAATAGGAGTAGGTAGCAGTTTAGCTTCTAAACGGAGGTAGTTCTAATAATCACCTGTTTAGAAAGTAGGTTTCCATACATCAAAAGCTAAGTCTAGCCCAATACCACCCTTAGTAAAGATGATATGCGTCTAATATTATTCGATAAGCTCGAATGTATCACAAACTAAAAAAGGCCCATATAAAAAGTTAGTTATATTTCTCACTTTGACTAACTGACAAATCTTTAAGGATTGCAAAAAAGTCAATAACACAAAAGACTCTACAGTAAAAAGAAAAAGAGCTTGCTTTTAGCGACGGAAAAAAAGTTCGTACCAAAACAAATGAAGACTATTGGTTGTCATTGGGAACTTTTGCCTATATTGTCGGGCTTTCAACACACAATGCCTTAAAAATTATCACTATATATGAGGCACAAGCTATAGGTCTTGGTAAAGGTTTAGGGAGTTTTGAGCCTTGGTAAACTAGCTAAATTAGTTATTTTGAATAAAAACCCTTTAGAGAATATCAATCAACAATGCAATCCTTTTTTTATCATAAAGCAAGAGGTTATTTGTATAAGCATTACCTATTCTCATAAAGAGATAAACAAATGACAACCTGTAATCTAACAGCAAAAAAGTCCTTAGAATGTTTTGCTATCAAATGATTATATATACTTTTACTTAAAAAATGTCTAGTTAAAATTATGAAAAGCAAAAAATTAACACTAAGCAATCTTAAAATATCTAGTTTTGTAACCAATCTTAATTATACTACTTCTAAGACTTATAAAGGCGGTACTGGAGGAGGCGATACAGGTTCACAGGCTACTTTGGCTGCAAATAATTGTCCAACTAATACAAATACGCAAGATGTAATCGTTTGTGAAACTGGATCTACCCTTACCACAAGTTCAGGAAATATCATACAATGTAACAATGGTCTAAGCTTAGGTGCATGTGCCACAAACCGTTGTTGATATAATAACCAATAATTCATTTAAGACAAGTATATATTGATACCAATTATTTTTAATCAAACTAGCAAAATACAAAAGGTACTATATTTATTACTTGTCTTATTATCATTAAATTATTCTAAATCGTATAGTCAAACTAAAAAAGCCACTTTTCTATCAGCTAAATTAAATTTTGACAGCGGCTATTTCCAAAAATCATTAAAAATCTCTAAACTACTTTTAAAAAGAGCAAATCATCTTGACTCCATAAAAGTTCTCAATTTAATTGCTAGAAATTATAGAGAAAACCATAATGATGATAGTGCCAGTTTCTATTACCATCAAGCAATTTCTATTAATAAATTTCATCCTGAAGAAAAAGCTTGGTCTTATTTAGGCCAGGTAGAAATAGCCCTTGATAAATTTTCTTTAGAAGATGTTAAAAAGCTATTGGAAAAAGCTGAAAATTCCATTTCGCCAAGAAGCAACTTTCTACTTAAAGGATTCCTATCCCTACAAAAAGCAAAATATTATGACAAAATCGGAAATCCTGAAGTCAATAATGCTTTCAATAAAGCTTTCACCCTTTTAGAAAGTTACCCATCAGATTTAGCATTTGCCCATCTATATTTTATAGAATCATTTACTTTTAATTCACCTAAGAAGGTAGAAAAAAGTTTAAAAGTTGTTAAAAATCTTATACAGGGTAAGTTGGCTCATCATTCACCAATTAAGTACTATCATACATTTTGGCAATTATTTCAATATCATAGGTTAAATCAGAATTATAAAGCTATTGACATTCTAGAAAATGAATTGCTTGCACCTCTCGAAGAAGAAAAGGAACCGTGGGCTAAATTTTTAAAGGAAATTGCCCTTATTAGAAGTGCTGAGATGTACCTTATGGTAAAAAACTATTATCAAGCACTTGAGAACACAAAATATTTCATAAAATCGATAAATAGTCTTGAAGGTAAAGGCGATAATATCAAACTGTTAGATGGTTACCTAGTACTTCCAGATATATATAGAGCGTTAGGGAGAAAAAACGAAGCTTTAAAATACCTATCATTATTAAATAAAATCAGTAAAAGCACCAATAATCCTTTTTTTGAAATCTGGACAAGATATAATAGCGGAAAACTTCATATAGAAAAAGGTGAGGCATCTAAAGGCTTGCTATACATGGACAGTTTATCTACCAAACTCTCAAATAACCCATTCTGGATGGAAAAAATAAAGTATCAAGAGGCCAAAGCATTGATTAGTCTTGAGGAATGGGAAAAAGGATTAAATGCCATTAATTTATCAATAAAAATCAATAAAGATAAACTTAAAAAGGAAGATCAAACTATCATTAAACACTATTTAAAAAAAGTAATGCTTCTTAGTAACATGGAGAAAAAAGATGAACTTCAATCACTTTTCATTCAAATTCTTCCTGTTATTGATTTAGCTGACAAAGAAATTAACATGGTCAGCCAGGTAGAATTCTTGAACATGTACATATCATTTTTAATAGAGAAAAACCAAAATAGTGAAGCACTAAATTTTGTCAATTTAATTCTTCAAAAATTTCACTCATTACTAAATAAAGATCAAGTAGTTGATCAAACAAATCTTTTAAAATCATTAGTCAGAACCCTTGAACTAAAAAGCATAGGCCTTGAAAATCAATACAATGAAAATCATGAAATAAACCACTTACATCAAGCAGTTAATTCATATGACAAAGGAGTAGGCTTAATCAAGAAATCAAGGAGTCAATTCAATTCCCCAGAAGACCATATATGGCTAAATAGCATATATGAATCATTTTTCGAAAATGCTATTTCTTTAAATTTCAAACTTTCGAAACTTACGGATTCCACTACCTATGAGGAAGCTATTTTTAGATACTATGAAAATGCAAAATCTAATTCTTTGCTCGCAACAATCAACAGAAATTTAGCAATAAATTCATCTAATCTACCAGATTCGATATTACTAAAAATTACCAGTATTAAAAAACAAATCTCTTTCCTTCAATCTAAAACTATTGATTTAGATAAATTAGGGAATTTAAGTATCAATGATTCAACAGAACTAGCCTATTCGGAGATTGACTTAACTACTAAAAAAACAGAGTTAATTGAGTTAAATAGGCAAATAGAGAAAAATTTTCCTAGATATTATCAAAGTACTTATCAAAATCAAAGTATCACAATTTCCACAATTCAAAAAAAACTAAAATACAATGAGTCAGTTCTAGAATACTTTGTATCTAAGGAACAATTATATTGTATTATTATTACTAAAGAATTATCAAAAGTAATAGCATTGCCATCTATCTCGGAAGAAGAAATACAAACTTTTCAAGAAATCATACAACCTGAATACTTTTTAAAGGATCAAAACAAAGCATATACAGATTTCACAACCTCAGCCTATACCCTTTATGATAAATTACTGGCCAAACCTTTATCCAATTTTAAAAACTTAACCATCAACAAACTCTACATCATTCCAGACAAAGAGCTCAATTATATGCCTTTTGAACTATTCATTAATGAAATACCGTCACCCAATGCCACTTATGGGGATCTACCTTATTTAGTTAGAAATTATGCTGTTTCCTATGGTTACTCAGCTACTATTTTATTCAATGAACATGAAAAAGAGAACTCTGGCCATGACAAAATTGATATACTGGCTGTTGCCCCTTCCTACACAGATTTCTTTGACAACCAAAAAAACATGGCCTCATTGGAAAAATTCCGTGACAGCTTCTCAGAACTTCTGTACAACAAGGTAGAAGTAAACTTGATCAGCAATTATTTTGAGAGCAAAGTTCTTAAATCAGCCAATGCTACTGAAAAGGAATTCATGAAAAACATCAAGGACTATGATATTCTCCATTTGGCAATGCACGCTTTTGTAGACAATAATAATCCCGCCAATTCCAAATTTGTTTTTAGCCTAGACAGCAGTGAGCAGTATGATAATTATTTACATGGGTTTGAGCTCTATAATATGTACCTTGATACAAAAATGGCTGTACTAAGTGCTTGTAATACTGGATTGGGAAGCTTGGCTTCTGGTGAAGGGGTTATGAGCTTAGCGAGGGCATTTACTTTTGCAGGAGCAGAATCTGTAGTAATGAGCCACTGGCGAGTAGACGATCAGTCTACCAGTAACATCATGGAAATTTTCTACAGAAACCTTTCTGAAGGTAAACCAAAGGATGAAGCCATGAGACTTGCCAAACTAGACTTTTTAGCTAACTGTTCCCCTAATAACCAACATCCTTTTTTCTGGAACAACTTTACAATCATTGGAGATATTGCCCCTTTGAATAAACCCAATCAATTCAGCTGGTATTGGGGCACCATTCCTTTATTGTTAATTATCGGAGTAATTGGATTCTTCATGAGAAGAAATAGTACAAAAATTTATAAAAGGAAATGAACCAACCCCGACCCAAGGGTACGGGGTATCTATGGGCAATAATTTAATGATCGACTCAAGAGTCGGGGAATTAATATCCCTTAGGAATTAAACCATAATTCTCATCAACGGAATATTTCTACCCGAAGGAGGGTAAAGTCTCATTTATCACTTTTTATCTTCACCCTTAATCATCTTTTGAAATATTGGCTTCAACCCAAAAAGAGCTCCAAAAAATACGGGAATCGCAAAGAGGAACCAGCCTAAAACACCTGCCCATAAAACAATACCTAAAGTTTTAAAAGCTTCTAGTTGATCCTCTTTAAGTATAGTCCATATCTCATCAAATGTATAGTCCACCGCATCTTCACCTAAAATCCACATACCTAATTGGATAAAAGGAATTATCAGCGCCAACTGAATAGGGTACATGCCATAGTTAACCAATTGAATAGCCCCTTGGTTTAACTTGAAAATCAACGCTAAACCAATGCAAATAGCTGTATTCGTCCCTAAAATAGGAAAAGTACCTACAATCGCCCCAAAAGCTACAGTTAATGCCAATTTAGTAGGTGAAATCCCTTGTTTTAAAAAGCCTAGCAATGGCTTAACTATTTTTCTTTTAAAGAAACTCGATTGTTCTTTCTTCAAAACTGATTGTTTATTGATCTGCGAAACAAGTATATATTAGTTAAACCCGCATTATACATCATCTTCTTATTTCCTTGTATGCAAATAGCCTGACAATATTTATCAATTACCTTAAATCCGCAGAACATTTTTAGGCTCAGGTTCAAATCATCCAATAGGAGGTTTATGAATACATTACAATTGCTATTCACCCAATTGAGTGAGAGTGATTTATCTAAGAATGTATGATTCTACATTGTATCTAAAGATTTTGACCCATTTTGGAAAAACACTTGCGGGTTTAAGGAATTAATTGCCAGTATCAAAAGTTAGAATTTCTTACCACATAAATTTAGATTGTTTACAATCATAATGAACCAACCCCGACCCAAGGGTACGGGGTATCTATGGGCAATAATTTAATGATCGACTCAAGTCGGGGAATTAATATCCCTTAGGGATTCAAGAGTCACTCATCATATTCTTCTGCATGCCCTTAAACGTCCAATAGACCATATTTAACATAGTCCCCATCAACAAAGTCATTCCCCACGCTTTCTGATGAGCCATAGGATTCAACACTATTTCTAAAGTATCTAAAAATAAAGTATCGGGTCTATTTAAAATATCCCAGCTATTCCATCTCAAATATCTCCCCACATAAATACCAAAGCTAACAAGATATAAGAATGCTCCTGTAATCACCATTAAAACCTTTCTGTCAATTTTCCTTTTAGCCAGTGTTATCACATCTTTTAAACTAAAAAAACCAAAGAGCAGGCCTGTCCAAGCAAAGGAAAGAATCAGGATCAAATCAAACCAAACAGGCATAGATCTACCCTTATTCAAATGAAATAAATCTGTAATGATATAAGGTGCATTAGGAAAAAATAAGACCCAAAGTAAAATCAGTAAAATGGATACGACTTTAAATTTTCTCAGCAATGGACTTACTACCAACAAAGTACTGATAAACCATGGAACAAAGGCCAAAAACAAATTCCATAACAAGAAAATAAAGAAATAGGATCCTGAAAGGTAAAACCTTATTCCAAAAAGTGAAAAACAAAAAATACTCAATATGCCAAGCGAAAGGCCTTCTCTCAGTTTTAATAACACAATAGAGTTAGCCTGTTGAAATTTAATTATTGCGTTCATGGCAAAAATAACAGTTGATAAATATATGGATAGAAAATAATAACACCTACTATAGCAGCCCCTCCAGAAACCAATAACACGCCTGCGGCCGCTAAGTCCTTTGCCATACCTATAAGCGGGTGATGGTCTTCAGTGATACTATCTGCTAATTTTTCTATAGCAGAATTAAAAGCTTCAGCAGCAAATACGGTTACTATGCAGAGAGTAAGCAAACACCATTCTATTTTTGATACATTAAAATAGAGCCCTATCAACACAACACCTACTGCTAGAAAAGAGTGAATCCTAGCATTGTGTTCGTCAAGTATCAAGTACTTAACGCCTTTAAAGGCAAAAGTAAAACTCTTTAACCTTTTACTGATTGAAAAAGATTCTCTATGTTTCATGTGGCAATGATTAGTAATAGTTAAAGTCTTTTATTTTCCTAATATCTCATTAAAGGTAGGAAAGAAACAATAAATATTACTTTACAAGGAACGGAACAGTTGTAATTCTGTTTAGAAATTCACAAAAATTAACTAGAAATAATAAGGATTATCATGATAAATCGATCATATTAGATTTTTTGATTGGTACAGTAAAATTATACTGACCTCAATTAACAATTCTATTTATTTAAGTCTAGAATAACAATCAAAATAGATTATTGTACAAAAGCTTATCTTCACTATGTCTAACCTTATTTATTGTCTTTCCGATATTCAATCAAAAGCCCTTCACTGATCCAATTAGCCAAAGCTTCACGGTTACTTTTAAGTAAAAATCTTTTCTGATCAATGCTATTTTTAATATTGCCTAACTCAATAAAAACTGCTGGTGGTAAAGTTTTCTCAATCACATATATTTCTCTGTGGCTCGTAACACTTCCATGGTAGGTTCTTCCCGGCTGAAATTCCTCATATTTTTGCTTAAAAGTCTCTTGTAATTGCAAAGCCATTGACTTTCCCATTTTACTTTTTCTTGAATGGTAAAAAAATACGTCTATATTCTTACCTTGACTTCTACTATCCACATGGGTAACAACTAGCCTTTTAAACACGCCTAAATGCTCTTTGTATAAATCATTTACAATCTTGACCCGTTGTCTAAGCCTGGCTTTTTGACTTCTAGGAATGACTTTATCTGGATATGCTACCTCATCTCTGTCTATTGGTAAAATTTTACCTCCCCTTATGCCATCATTATTATCTCTTATAATTAGATAAACAGTAGCTCCCATACTGATTAATCTTCTTGCTAACCTTAAGGTTACATCATAGGCATATTCATCCTCTGCTAATTGTATATTATTATATTTACCTAAAGCTCCAGGATCTGGCCCCCCATGACCTGAAATTAAATAGTAATGAGCTCCTTTTAATTCATCACTAACAATCTCTACTTCTTCATGTTCTGGACCAAATATTGGAATGTTTTCAAATTCTTTCTCTACCAGTTCAACTAATGCAGAATCAGTTTTTATTTCAATTATCGGCTTTACTGTAGTTTCTATCTGAATGGTATCTAAGTTTTGTAAGGAATCCGCAACAATAACCCCCTCCTTAATTAGACTATTTTTCTCAATTATCGGAATTGTTTTTTCATATACAGGCAACAAATAGGTTTTCCCTTTAAATAAGGCCCTGTTCTTTCCAATTTTCCCCTCATTTAATCTTATAAAATCATCAATATGTTCCAAACTAGGGCTAATCCCATTGTTTCGCAGGATTGAGTAGATACCATCTCCATCAACCGCTTTTACCGAAGGTTTATCTATTTGTGAATAAGCATTAATCGCTACCAACCAAAGGGGCAACAAAATAAATAAATTGGATTTCAAAATGAGTTTACTTAATTCTATTTAACTTTTACATCTTTCTTATATCGTTCCCGCAATATTTGATCCCCTGCTTCACTGTAGTACTTCCAGACTCCCTCTCTAAGCCCATGTTTATACTTTCCTTTCGCTTTAATATTTCCACTAGGATAGTACTCATAATAATGTCCATGCTTCTCTCCATCTTTAACCCCTACTTCATATTTAACTTGCCCATTTTCAAATTGCTCTTTTTGCTTTTTGGCATTAAAATCTTCAATAATTACCTCGGAAATCTCTATCTGTTCGCCAGTATCTACCTTGAATAGACTGTCATAATTGACCACATCTCCTTTAAAAGGCAAATCATATTCGGCTGGATCTGGTAAGATAAAAACCTTTTGGGACAGCAATATTTTAGTTTTCAACATCTCACCAGCAGGGGAAACTTGCATTCCCATTTGAGGAAAATCTCCCAATATACCTTTGCTCTTCTTTAAATAGTCAAGAAATTCATTACTAGCAATATTTTTCATACTCCCATACAATAAAGGCAATTGAAAATAGATCAACGCGCTATGTTCATCATCTATTCTCTCAACAAAATTCTGAAACGGTATTTGCTTTGCCAATGTATTTTCATCTATGTAATCATCTATAAACCTTCTTAAAACCTGGGGCTCGTTCGCAAAAATCACATATTCATCAATGATGGTATAATAAGGCTTATCAAATCGATCAAAAAGTTTTCCCAATATCAATTTAAAAAATCCCTTTACAGACATAAAATTGATAGAATATCCTTTGTAATTGATCAATTTAAATTTAACTGGAGTCTTTCGTTTGATTTGTCTAGTTAAATAATCCATCTTCTTCTTAGCAAGCTTACTGCTTTTAGCCTTTAGGATAAATGCTACTTGTGGCGTAGGCACTTTCTGTCTTGACTCGAGCTGGGCAATAACCATTTCATCCCCTAACCAATCTACAAAATCTTTTTCAAGGTCTATATCCAAGAAACCTTCAATCCGTTTCTTATACTTATCATAATCCTTGCCATATTCTGATGGTGATTTCAGTTTATCTTCTAATGATTTATAAAAATCAGCAAAACTATCAAACCCGAAACTGTATAACGCTGCTGTTCTTGCAGGAAGGACTTTAGGGCTTTCAAAACTTCCCTCTCCTGACTCTGGGAAAATAGTAAAATAAGTGTGAAGACTATCTATATAATTAGTCTTTCCTTCCAAAAACAATGATTCCTTCTCTATATTAAAATACAACCCACTAAAATAGAAGGGTAAATTCGCTACTATCGGATCCATGATTTCCTTCCCTTGTGTTTTAGTTAAATAAGGGTAGGAAGCTTGGTAATTAACATACAATCTTAATAAGCCATTCCCTAAGGCCTCTTTTTTTACATCCAAAAACTCAAAAGATCTACTTAATTCAGGTTCTTGTCTTTCAGAAATAGATGCTTCTACTAAAGAATAAGTATAAGACCCAACTAAAAAGCCATCTATAAAAGTATAATAGAAAGTGTCTTTTGAGCTATTATCTAGCATCTCAAATATGGTAGCATCTTTATAAGGTCTCTTGGTAGTATTTCCTAAAGCATTGACCCATTTTTGAAAAGCAATAATACCATCTGTATCAACGATCACTAGATAATCATGATCCGATTTCCTATATGGATGTGCTGAAATATAAATGGATCTTTTCCCGATCACATCTATAATTTTCTCATAATCAGTCAAACTTTGATTCAGTGCTTCCACTTTCTTCCCTAGCTCCGCCCACTCTTCATCTTTTTGTAAAGAATTCCAAACGGTCGTTTTATTGACTTGCCTCCATACCTTGAATGGTTCATTGGTTTCCAAAACAAACATAGCTCCAGAAGGTATAAGATGAAGAGGATTAATTCTAGGGTTGGTCTCCTCTACCAAAAAATAATAGGCACCAAACGATCCAAAAATTGGGAAAACTAATGCAATCAACCAAATAGCTTTCTTTTTGCTTCTTCTTTTCTTAGTTGGATGACTGACTGATTCTATCCTATTTTCAGTAATATCTTGAGGATCAGTTTGACTCAGTGATTCATCCTGTATATTCTCTGATTCTTTGTTATCTTCAATATCCAATGGCTTGGGATTAGGTAAACTTGAAAATTTGCCGAAAAATAACCAATCTCCATTAAATTAATTGAACTAATCTGTTATTAAAAACACAAAAAATTTATAATTGAGGGGATCTTAAAAAACTCCATGTTGATTTTTGACTCTGCCTTTTTCCCTGAAATTGCCTTATCAAAGCACACATTTAGATCCAAACTCCGTTTTTGATGCCTTGTCTTATAAAAATCTCTTTGTCAAAATCTCAAATCAAACTTTAAGAGAGCCCTTTAAGAGCAAATACTATTTTGTTACTTAAAAATCTAGCAACAGGGCTAATACAACTTATACTCGTCACCATAAATAGTTTACTCATCGATTTTTCATGTTACTTGATCGAAATACCCACTGTAACATCCACACAAACACACCAAACAAAAAACTTTAAAACCAATCATAAGCAAAATATTCCACTTAATATGAATTACGAAACCTATTTTAACTCTAAAATACTTTCAAATAACAAAATAGCTTGTTAGATTTCGAATCTAATTGTTTACATTTTTTTAATGCTAACCTAATTTATATGTTAAAACATTACAAGATTTTATGGTGGGTAATTCCTGCTTTTTCATTAATTACTTTATTATCTTTTGCTACTTTATTCAAAGGAAACACACAAAAAAATAATGATAGACTAACCTTGAAGGATCAAGTATCCTTATATCACGGCATGTCACCTGAAGAAATCGAAAAGATGCCTAAGTATGACCGACCAGAAATGGCCGTGATGCAAGATTTCAATATGACCAAAGACCCTTCTCTAAATAATGTTCCCGTAGAACGTACTGTAAAAACCTTTGAGAAAATAAAAGCAAAAAAAGGTTTAAATAAAGCTGCTCTCCAAGGAGTAAACTGGGAAGAGAGAGGCCCTAATAACATTGGAGGTAGAACCAGAGCTATAATGTTTGATCCTAATGATGCAAACAATAGAAAAGTTTGGGCAGGATCTGTTGGCGGTGGACTATGGTTCAATAACGATATTACCAGCGCAAATAGTCAATGGCAAAATGTCAATGATTTCTGGGCTAATCTTGCTTTAACTACAATTGCCTATGACCCTACAAATACCCAGACTTTTTATGTAGGTACAGGTGAAGGTTATTTTAATGCTGATGCTATTAGAGGAGCAGGGATTTGGAAATCTACCAATGGTGGGGCCAGCTGGACTCAATTACCAAGTACAGCTAACAATAGCGACTTCTTTTTTGTGCAAAAAGTAGCTGTTACTTCATCTGGAACTGTCTTAGCAACCACACACACAGGATTGTACAGATCTACCAACGGTGGATCCAGCTGGACACAAGTCCTAGATGGTGGAAGATTTGCTGACATTGAAATAGCTTCTAATGGTGATATTTATGCTTCAAGAGGAATATTTTCTCCCGGTACACTTTTCAAATCAACAAATGACGGAGTAAGCTTTTCTGATGTTACACCTGCTACTGGCGGTGAAAGAATAGAAATTGCCATTGCTCCTTCAAATCCAAATGTAGTTTACGCTGTTGCTTCTAATAGCACCAATGTTGCCTGGTTTAGAAAATCAACCAATGGTGGTGCTAGCTGGACTAACGTGACAATTCCCATTTATTTAGAGCAGAGTTGTTCCCCTGGTTCTCAAGACTTCACGAGAGGTCAAGCCTGGTACAACCTAATTATGTCTGTACAACCGAATAATCCTGATATAGTATTGGTAGGTGGTATAGATGTACATAGATCTACTAATGGTGGTAGTTCTTGGAGATCTGTTTCTTACTGGACAGGAAGATGTGGTCCTTTAGTTCATGCTGATCAGCATGCTATGGCTTTTAGGCCGGGTAGCTCAAACACTGCTATATTTGGACATGATGGTGGCCTTTCTTACTCAACCAATGTTGGTAATGCTTCTGCGTCACCTACTTTTGCTGCTAGAAACAACGGTTATAACGTAACTCAATATTATGCTGCTGATCATACAAGCAACAATGGAAGCAATTTTATCTTAGCTGGTGCTCAGGATAATGGATCACATACTATTAATTCAAACGGTATCGGGTCAGCGACAGAGGTAACTGGTGGTGATGGTGGATTTTGTCATATAGATCAAGATAACAGTAACTTCCAAATCACATCCTTTACTTTCAGTAGCTTCTCTAGATCTACAAATGGTGGAAATTCTTTCAGCTCTATATTATCTAATAGTACTTTTGGTAGATTTATAAGTCCTTCAGAATATGATGATAGTGCTAATATTCTATACAGTGCTGCTAATGAAGATGGGTATATCAGAATTAGCGGAATTACTGGTACACCAAACCCAGAATTAGTTACAGCTGCTCTAGGGGGGTTTAAAGTTTCAGCACTTAAAGTTTCCCCTCATACAAACAACAGGTTATTCATAGGAACTGGAACCGATGGAAATGCAGGTGGTTCTAGAGTTTACAGAGTTGACAATGCAAATGCAGCAACTCCTACTGTCACTCAAATAAGTACTGCTTCTATTCCTGTAGACGGTTTTATTTCAAGTGTGGAAATTGGATCTAGTGATAACCAGATTTTAGTTACCCTATCTAATTATGGTATTGTCTCTGTTTGGGAAACAAGAAATGGTGGATCTAGCTGGGCAAATAGAGAAGGTAATCTTCCTGATATTCCTGTAAGATGGGGTTTATATAACCCAAATAATACTAATGAAGTATTATTAGCAACTGAATTAGGTGTTTGGTCAACTGATAATATCAATACTGGCAATCCAAACTGGGGTGTCACCAACACTGGACTAGCCAATGTAAGAGTTGATATGCTTAAGTACAGACCTTCTGACGGGCAAGTATTAGCAGCTACACACGGTAGAGGCGTATATACTGCTACTCCTTTTAATGGGGCAAGTGCAGGAGACACTACCCCTCCTACTACTCCTACTGCTTTGAGTTCATCTAATGTTACAACTAATAGTTTTGATGTAAACTGGAATGCTTCTTCTGATAATGTAGGAGTTGCAAATTATACTGTATCATTAAATGGTGCAGTGAGTGGTACAACTGCAAATACTAGTTTCTCTTTCACAAATTTAACTGCATCTACTAACTATTCCGTTTCTGTAGTAGCTAATGATGCCGCTGGAAACAGTTCAAGTGCTGCAACCATTAATGTAACTACTGGAACCCCTTCGCCGGCAGGACTTACCTGTAGCAGTACGATTTCTTCTTTCCCTTATGACGAAGGTTTTGAAGGTGGCAATTCAGGTGATTGGGTACAAGCTACTGGTGATGATGGAAACTGGTTTAACTTCACAGGTAGTACCCCTTCTAGTGGAACAGGTCCCTCTAGTGCTGACGAGGGTTCGCGCTACTTATACTTAGAAGCATCTACCAACGGATCTGCTGGTCAGATAGGAAATAATGCAACTGCCATACTTGAAAGTCCTTGTTTTGATTTATCAGGAGTTACTGATGCTGACTTTAGTTTCAGTTATCACATGTTCGGAGCTGATGCAGGTACTATTACAGTAGCGGCTACTACAGATGGAACTAATTTTGATCAATTATTCACGATCACTGGTGAGCAAGGAAATGCTTGGTTCAGCCAATCTGTATCTTTAGCTGCTTACCTAGGAAATTCTGTTAGATTGAGAATTACAGGAACTACTGGAAGCTCTTGGAGAAGTGATATTGCGGTGGATGGTCTTTCTTTATCAGCTACTACTGGTTCTGGTGGTGGAAGTAATATTGCATGTACTACTTCCGTTTCATCATTCCCTTATAGTGAAAGTTTTGAAGGCGGAGCTGGTACTTGGGTACAAGCAGCAGGTGACGATGGAGATTGGGTAAATGATGCCGATGGAACTCCTTCTGGAACTACTGGTCCTTCAAGTGCAATTAATGGTAATTTCTACATGTTCCTAGAAGCATCTACAAACAATTCACCTGGGCAAATTGGGAATAATGCAACTGCCATTTTAGAAAGTCCATGCTTAGATCTTTCTTCTCAAAGTGCTGCAAGCTTTAACTTCAGCTATCATATGCTTGGAGCTAATATGGGTACTCTAAGAGTAGAAGCTAGCACTGATGGAACTACTTGGACAGAAATCTGGTCTAGAAGTGGAGATCAAGGTAATTCTTGGTTCAATGAGTCTTTATCATTATCAGCTTATTTAGGAACTACCGTTAAATTAAGGTTCAACGGAACTACTGGAAGTAGCTGGAGAAGTGATATGGCCATTGATAATGTGAGTGTAACAAATGCTCCTGCTAACATTGCCCCAATTGCCTCAAACGCTTCATTGAGTTTTGATACAGAAGAAATTTCCATCAGTGTTTTCCCTAATCCTGTTGTTAATTCTTTGAGAATTCAGATGAAAGGATATGAGGTTAGCCAATATTCAGTGATTGCCTTATCTGGAAAAATCATTGAAATTGGAAGCATCGATGGAGAGAAGACTATTAATATGTCCAACTTACCTGCCGG
This sequence comes from uncultured Cyclobacteriaceae bacterium, assembly GCA_937958005.1. GTDB lineage: Bacteria > Bacteroidota > Bacteroidia > Cytophagales > Cyclobacteriaceae > JANSWY01. Next base: position 585 of record CALGOB010000239.1, on the reverse strand, counting down.
ATACTATTTAGTTAAAATAGATCACGAAGAAGGCACTACAGTTGAAAAGGTTTTAAAGAATTAATATTTCAACATTAATTTTAAAAAAGGTTGTTCCCGTAAGGGATCAACCTTTTTTTATGGAATTACTAGCCAAATAAAAGGTGTAAATTCACAAAGTATCCTATAAGTTAATATCTTGTATAAATAATTAGCTGCAGGAATAACTATAAGCTCTTTAATCTGCAATAAACAGACATATTTCCTTATCAGCTTTGTCATATTGAAGCTGCTGAAATAATTTAAAGCCGATTGAGTTCAAAATTCATTATTTTAAAATTATCTTGTGAAAAATTCTGAAAGGTTATACTATTACGTTTCATAACCACACAAGGGCGTGTCTTTAATACTTAATTTACCAATAGTTGTTTTTCAGGAAAAATTTTAACTCGAATGATGCATTAGACTTTTAAGAGAAAATCATAAGTGGCTGTTAGATAACTGCTTAAATTCTGATTTGCAACACAGACATAGTCTCCATTATGGTGAGTAGGAAATTAGGATTTAAGTGGCTAAATGACTGTTAGTTATGGTTTGCATCAAATT
>CALGOB010000238.1 GCA_937958005.1 uncultured Cyclobacteriaceae bacterium | reverse complement strand
TTTGACGTGCTTACTGCACCGACAGTTCTTAGTCTTGAATTAGCGATTGTCAACATCGGCGGGATCTTCTGCCGTTTCCTGGAAATCTTGGAAAATGAAACTGCCTTTCAACTTTTCATTGTCACGGAATCCGAATGTTCCATTCTGGATTTCGATTTGTCGCTGTGCTCGAATGGTTTCGGCTAATTGCTGTGTCTTTTTATTCAGCTCCTTTTGCTCCTTGGTTTTAGCCTTTGGGTCTAAGTAGAGTTTGAGGTATTCCGTCTTTCTTTTACCCTTGTGGTAATAGTCAAGGTACAGACTCGTTTTCCCTCCCTGATTTCTTTGTCTTAGTGTAACATTCATGCCGTAAATAATTTCTCAATATCGGTTCTCTTTATAATGGTGCGTCTACCTAGCTTGGCAGCATTCAATTGCTGTCGCTCAATCATGCGATAGATTGTCCAACGACTTGTACCCAACAATTGGCAAGCATCCTGAATGCTCAGGAAGTCTTTGGATTGAACACCATTTTCTGAAACTAAAGAAGGAGAGGTATTATCAACTGTCTGGAGCTTTTCTTGTCGCTTACGCTTCTTGTATGCTCGCTTGGCACAGTTATCCGAACAGTATTTGGTTACTGTTGTCTTTGCAATGAACATTTCAGCACAATGCAGACAGGTTTTCTCTATTCGGATGTTACTACTCATTTGTTGCTTGAAGTAGCTACATGTTGCTGGTTGTAGCTCTATGTAGCATAATCTCTCCCTTACTCTAATTTCTTGTTGCTAACAACAAAATATGTTTCTATAGCAACAAATTAGAAACGAAAGGTACGAAAATAACAGCAAATTAGCAACAAATAAAGGAAGAGAAAAGTAGTTAAATAACTCTAAAAGAAAGCTTTAACTAATAAAAGGAAAGGTGATTACTTCCCGATACAAAACTTAGAAAATATATTCTCCAATAAATCATCAGTGGTTATCTCCCCAGTAATCTCACCCAAATAATGTAAAGACTGACGGATATCCATGGCCAAGAAATCATTGGTTACTTGACTGTCTATTCCGTTTAATACCGCATCTAAAGCTTCGCTGGTTGAGTTGAGTGCCTCATAGTGTCGCATGTTGGTGACTATGGTGTTACCGGTTTTGAAACTTTTTAAATTGACCGTTTCTATGATTTTCTTTTTGAGATTTTCTAGATTCTCTTTTTGGTTAGCCGAGATGATTACAGACCTAGGATCTTTAGAAATACTTTCCATAATTTCTTTATTGGCTAGATCAGACTTGTTACCAACAACAATAAAAGGAATGCCTTGATTTTCTAAGCGATTGATTTCCTGAAAGATGTCCGTAGTTGATTCAGTTGATAGATCAAAGAGATAAAGGATAAGTGAAGCTTCTTTCATTTTGGCCATAGTTCGTTCTACACCCATGGCTTCTATTTTATCCTGTGATTCCCTGATACCTGCTGTATCTACAAAACGGAACGTAAATCCGTCAATGGTCAAAACGTCTTCTATGAAATCTCTAGTAGTCCCAGGGATGTCAGAAACTATGGCCTTCTCTTCATTTAGTAAACCATTAAGTAAGGTAGACTTGCCAGCATTTGGTTTACCTGCAATCACTGTAGGAATACCATTTTTGATCACATTGCCTGCTTCAAAACTATCGATTAGATTAACTACCACTCTGTTGAGCTCCAATACTAGGTTTTTTAATTCATCCCTGCTTGCAAACTCTACATCCTCTTCTGAAAAATCTAATTCCAATTCTATCATAGAGGCAAAATGAATTAATCGTTCACGCAGAACTTTTAGTTTTTCAGAAAAACCGCCTCTCATTTGGCTCATAGCCGTACGATGAGCCGCTTCAGAATCTGACGCTATTAAATCGGCAACTGCTTCTGCTTGCGCAAGGTCAAATTGGCCATTGAGAAAGGCTCTTTTAGTAAATTCACCTGGCAGGGCTAAACGGACTCCTTTTTTAACAAATAACTTAATGATCTCTCTGATTATATATTGAGAACCATGACAAGATATCTCTATCACATCTTCCTTAGTAAATGAATGGGGTGCTTTAAAAAGAGAAACTAATACTTCATCTATAATGATATCGCCGTCTCTTATTGTTCCAAAATGAATGGTATTAGCCGCCTCTTTCGTCAAGTTTTTGCCTCTAAAAACTTCATTAACTTTTTCAAATGATTCTTTACCAGATAGTCTAATAACTCCTATAGCCCCTACACCTGGAGGGGTTGCTAATGCAATAATTGTATCTTGTATATTACTTGACGTTAATGACATGAATGTCTTTTTTAGGCAAAGTTATTCCTTCTTATCAACTAACCTATTCCTCTTAAAAGGAATTCTGCTAATAAATTGATTTTTTCATTATTTATTTTTGATGTCATCTGACTAAATTTAGAATATAAGAAAAATCTAGTTTTAAGACCCACACTATAAGTCTACATTAGAAAATCTATTCCTATTATAAGTTTCTTCATTACAACCATTTAAGACCAGATTAATGAACCAACCCCGACCCAAGGGTACGGGGTATCTATGGGCAATAATTTAATGATCGACTCAAGAGTCGGGGAATTAATATCCCTTAGGGATTAAATCACCATATCCATGCTATGTTTCTCTAGCATAAATGTCTGCAATTATGAGCTTTATAAGCTCATAATGGATTCCTAATGCATCATACGGGTTAAATTGAATGAACAACCAAAAATCAAAACACAAAAAAAGGATGCCATAAAGACATCCCTTCAGGATTATATTGAATAAGGTATTGATTTCTTATAATTAAGCCCAAAGTTTATCTGCCTCAATTGGTAAAGCCCTAATTCTTTTTCCAAGAGCTGCAAATATTGCATTCCCAAGCGCAGGTGCAAATGGAGGAACTGGTGGCTCCCCTACCCCTGTAGGTTTTTCATCACTCTCCACTAAATGAACGAATACTTTCTCGGGTGAGTCTGTCATTCTAGCAACTTGGTAATCATGAAAGTTACTTTGTTCTACTGCACCATCCTTAAATGTAATAGCACTTCTGAGTGCTCCACTAGCAGCAAAATTAGCTCCTCCTTCAAATTGAGAAATTACCCTATCAGGATTTACTACTCTGCCACAGTCTACTGCATAATGGACTTCTGGTATTCTAATTTTGCCTTTTTCAGTTAAATCTACCTCTATTACACAAGCGACATAAGTCAAGAAACTTCTATGTACTGTAACTCCCTGAGCTTTGCCGGTGGGTAATGACTTACCATAATTTGCTTTCTCAGCAACCATTTTCAAGACATTTTTTAAGCGAGCTGTATCCCAAGGGTAATTAGCTAAGTCTTCTCCATAATTACTAAAGCCAGTAACCATTTTATCAAATGGGATGATTCTATCACCTCCTATTAGGTCTAAATAGTTTTGGACTTTATCCATTCCTCTTGCTTCCGCTATCTCATCTACCATAGTATGGATAGCAAATGCATTATGAATATTATGCACTGAACGTAACCAACCTACCCTCGTTTTAGTAGGTGCTTCATGTGTTTCTAAACAAAGGTTTGGAATATCAAATGGCATATCAACCATTCCTTGAGACATTTCGCCTGCACCTACTTGTTTTGCTGCAGGGTTTGCGGTTCCTCCTATTGAAGGAATCATGCCATGTTGATTCCAAGCTGTTACTTTATTATTCTCATCAATAGCAACTTTGATACGATGCATCCCACTGGCATTCACAAAATCATGTTGAATGTCATCCTCTCTGGTCCATATTAATTTAATTTTTTCCCCAGTCTCCTTGGCAATCTTGGCAGCTTCTACAACAAAATCTGGTTTAGATTTTCTTCCAAAGCCACCTCCTAAAAGAGTAATGTTAACAATGACATTTTCCCTATCCATTTCTAATTGACTGGCAATGGCATCTCTTACCCATCTAGGATTTTGTGTAGGTGCTTGAATTTGACATTTACCTGTTTCGTCAAAATAAGCTAATGCGGCTGGTGGTTCCATTTGGGCATGAGCTAAATGAGGCACAGTATATACTTCATCTAAGACCTTCCCTTTTTTGTTTAGTACTTTTTTAACTTCACCATTTTCCCTTAAGATAGTTCCGTTGCTATTTGAAGCTTTGAGAAGGTTTGCATTATAGCTATCTGTATTATAATCTCTATTTATACCATACTCCCAATCTATTTTTAATGCTTCGCGACCTTTTATAGCTGCCCATGTATTTTCGGCTACTACTACTATCCCTCCTAGTACTTTATCAAAACCTGTAGGGAAACTCACTCCTTCCATTTGATAAACCTTAAGTACGCCGGGTACTTTTTCTGCTTCTGATTTATCAAATGACTTTACTTTACCCCCTGCTACAGGACAACGAGAAATCATGGCGATCTTCATCCCATCTATTTTAGCGTCCATGCCATAAACGGTATTGCCAGTAACAATATCCGCTAAATCTACTATTTTTTGATTCTTCCCTATGTATTTAAATTCACTCTGTTTTTTTAACTTAATCAAACTTTCATCAGGAACAGGCAATTCAGAAGCAGCTTGAGCCAATTCACCAAAAGTCAACGATTTACCACTACTATGACTGACTTTATGATTTTTGGCTTTACACTCTGAAACATTTACACCCCAAGTTTTGGCTGCTGCTTGTTCCAGCATTAGCTTGGCGGTTGCCCCAACTTTTCTCATAGGTTCATAGAACATTCTAATAGTGAATGAGCCATCAGTATTTTGATTCCCATACTTTTTCTCATCCCCTACAGATTGTTTTACTTTTACCTTACTCCAATCTGCTTCCATTTCGTCAGCAACTATAGTTGGTAAAGAAGTTCTTACAGCTTGTCCCATTTCAGATCTATGGGCAATTATAGTTACTTCTCCTTTTTCATTTAGCCCTACAAAGACATTTGGTTCAAACCAAGCAGGATCTAATATTTTCTCACTTGGTGTACACCTTACTCCTAAACCAAGTAGTATCCCAGCACTCCCCACAGTTCCTATCTTTAAAAAGGAACGCCTATCTATTTTACTTATAATTGGAATCTCTTTTTTCATAGCAATTATCCTTTTGCGGCTGTTTTAATGGCTTCTTTGATTCTGTTGTAAGTACCACATCTACAAATGTTCCCACTCATAGCAGAGACAATTTCTTTTTCTGAAGGATTTGGGTTGTTTTCTAAAAATCCGGCAGCATTCATTATTTGACCTGCTTGACAATAGCCACATTGTGGTACATCATGAGTTACCCAAGCCTTTTGAACTGGGTGATCACCATTTTCAGAAAGGCCTTCTATAGTAGTAATAGACCTTCCTTCAGCAACTGCTATAGGAGTTATACAAGACCTAATTGCATTCCCATCTAAATGAACAGTACAAGCGCCACACAACGCTTTTCCACAACCAAATTTAGTACCCTTCATATCTAATACATCACGCAAAACCCATAAGACTGGCATATCTTCTGGGATATCACTAAGGGTTTTCTTTTGACCGTTAACAGTCAATTTGAAAGTAGCCATAAATATCTTTTCTTTACAATAATTCTTTCCCTAAAGATAGATAAAAGTGATACGGCAATTTATAAACGGGTTCAGTTATTTGATAAGAGGCAAAAAAACATCTAATACCAATTTATATTTATGGGGGCGTATAAGATATTCTTAATGAAAAAAGGTCAAGTCCTCTATTGAAAAATAAGATTGCAGATCAAAAGTTTTTGAAAGGTCTATTTTTTCGTCCATGTTAAATTGATTATCTAATTTTTATATAGAACTTTTCGTGATAATCTCTATTTATTCTTCTATCAACCCAAATTATTCGGGGTGTTCAGGGAAATAATTATTAGAAAAGCCAAATGGTTGACCATCAACGTAATCGATTCAGTAGAATAAAATTGACATTCCTCAAATTTGGGCTATGTCAATTCTTAAGTCTTTCATCATAAAACTAAGTAAATCAATTACTTATTACGCAAGGTTATGGTTTGTCATGAATAATGCAGGTTAATCCATTTCTTTCAAAACAATATTCTTTTGGATCATTATCACCAAACAAAATTATTCAATAGGCTTGTTATTTTTCAGATACTTGAATTGCATTAAAATCAATCATTGTAACCGTTCATATCCCATAAAGCGTTTGTATATTGCAGGAAACTAAATAAAGTTGGATTTAGCCTGATGAGAATTTTAATCTTTATTGCATATTTATTCCCTAGTATGGCATTTTTGCCTCATTCATTGAGTTACCGTGTAGCCTTCTGTGAGCACCGCAGCTTTCTTAGCAGAGGCACTGGAGTAAGGTTGATTCATTAAAACAATAGAAATTTACAATTACATTAAAACAAACCTTAGAGAATGAATTCATTATACATAAAATATTTTTTTAAAATATCACGTTCAAGCTTTTTATTTATTCCTGCTCTAGTTGCCATGTGTTTAAATGTAAATTTTATGGCAAAAGCACAATCTTTAAAAATATTTCCAATAGCGAATGAGGGAGTTTTAATTAATGTAGGTAAAAATAAAGTGGTTATCGATGGCATATTTAAATCTACCTATCCACAATTTGAAAGTACTCCAGAAGTGTTTCTGAATCAGATGAAGAACAATGGTAAACTTTTTAAAGGGATAGATGTCTTATTAGCTTCACATATTCATTCAGATCATTTTACCTCTCTAGAAGTTTCATCTGTTTTAGAACATTTACCAAAAGTATATTTCTATGCCAATCAGCAGATTATGGATAAACTGATAGAAGAGCGAGAAAACGCTAAAGACTTGTCCAAACAAACCATAGTTTTTGAGCACGGTAAGCCTTTAAGCAAAACTTTTGATAAAATAAAAATTAACACTTTTCCAATTGCACATGCTGGTGCTGAAAAAACAGAATGGATTCAAAATACTGGGCATTTAATAGAAATTGAAGGATACAAAGTTTTACATGTAGGAGATCCCTATTTTGGTAAAGAAGAGTTACTCAAAGCAAATTTGACAACTCAAGAAATTGACGTTGCTATTTTACCCTATTGGTTTTTGAACAGTGAAGAAGGCAGGGCCGTAGTAGATTCTACCATTAACGCTAAAAGGTATATTGCCAATCACATACCTATAAAATTAAAAGAGGAAATTGCTAATTTATTTAAGGGAAATTTTAAAGTATCCGTTTTAGGTCAAAAGGGGCTCTTAGTAAGAAAAGAAAGGTAAAATGATTATTTCAAGTTTGGTGAGAGATAAGGCCAGAAATACTTTAAACTAATCACCCACTCCTTTGTAAAGTACGATACATTAATAAAATCAGAGCATATTTCAAGTTATCTATATTTTGTCGCTTTAATATGTAATACGCGAAAAAAAGGAGAAATTTGAGGGTAGTTTTAACCCGAATGATGCATTAGACTTTTAAGAGAAAATCATAAATGGCTGTTAGATAGCTGCTTAAATTCTGATTTGCAACGCAGACATAGTCTCCATTATGGTGAGTAGGAAATTAGGATTTAAGTGGCTAAATGACTGT
>CALGOB010000237.1 GCA_937958005.1 uncultured Cyclobacteriaceae bacterium | reverse complement strand
TCACACTCTTTTCCAAAATAGCACTCAACCTTTTGAAAACCTCTAAGGAAAATCTTTCAAAAAACAATAAGAGACTCAAAGCTTTGCTCAATAATGAATACAGAGAAAAATTACTTAACATTTAACACGCTTTTGCCCTGACAGAACCCGCTTTTACTTTGGGGAAGGTTACTTTTTTAAGAGTATATTTTGTAGTAACTTCTTCTTCTAAAATATCAGTTTTACTAATCGAAGTCTTTTCTACTATTCCGTTAACCAAATTATAGACATTTCCTTTTAATGATTTAACAGATTCTTTGGCTGTACCTGTTCCATCATAAATAGGGATACTGACGTTGGCATAATCATAACCAGATTCGTCATAAATTTTTATTCTTTTGGTGTATTTTAAAACAAAATAGATACCTCTGTTTGAATTGTAAGTAAAGAACAATTTTCCATATTCCCCTAAAACTTCTGCATGGGCATCAGGAGAAATCTTACTTTCTGTTTTAGTCAGTTCTGATTTAGAGATTTTTCCAAATTTAAAACTTTTTTGTGCGTGAAGCTGAACGGCAATAAATATAAATACTAGTGTGCATGCTAGGTTTTTCATTTTATTATAGGATTTGATAATTGATAAAATGTATTTTGTTAAAATTTAAATAGGTTGCTTTATTAAGTGATATCTGCGTGTTTTTTTATTAAAATCAGTGTATAATACCTAAACCTTTTTATGAATAATCTGTATGATTTGTTTTTCAAACTTCTTCTAAATCAGCATGATGAAAATTTGTTCATGATGATTTCTCTAATTTAAAGAGCTTTTTGGCTCCTAAAGAAATAAAAAGGAAATTGGGAAATAAAAGATCATACAATTTCTTCATAGGGACAGTTTAAGTTTGTGGTACAAAAGTATTTGATTTTGATGAAAAATCAAAAATGATTGAAAAATGTAAGACCCATAGATCTTCCTAGTTAGTGTTTTTTACTTTATCAAACAGCACTGCTATTGCTTTATCCAATCTATCATTCTCTTCAATACTTTTTCTTTCCCAAGGTCATTGTGTGGTTCATGGTATACACCCTCAAGTTTTTCAAAAATCAAATGCTCTCCTGCATCGGCAGCAAATTGCTCTGAGCCATTGATACTAATAATTTGATCAGCAGTTCCATGGTATAGAAGGGTTGGGGTTTTTAAATTATGAGCATTCGCCAGAATCCACTCATTGGCTTTCAAAATGGAGGAGAATAAGCCTGCCGTAATGGTATTTAAGACAAGCGGATCATTTTCGTATGACTTTATAATTGTCTCATCTCTTGATAATTTACTGATATCCATTTCACTGGTATCACTATACGCGGGATAAATTTTTGCCATGAGATTGGCTAGTCTAACTTTAGCTTGGGCAGGTTCAAAGGCAAGTTTAAACCATGGAGAGGAAAGAATAGCTCCTTTTATTTCATTCGATTTTTTATCTAAGAGGAAATTAGCTACCAGATGTCCACCAAAGCTATGCCCCATTAAGTATATAGGGGTGTCGTTGTAAGCTTTGCGAGCTTCTACTACTATTTCTTCCACATCATCTATCAAGTATGAATGCTTTTTTGAATGCCCTCTTTTGCCTTCGGATTTTCCATGCCCCCTTAGGTCAAAGGTAAAGAGAGCTATTCCATTTTGTGTAAGTGCTTCCCCGACATGATGATATCTTTCCTGATGTTCACCAAACCCATGGATAAGACACAGAATGGCAGTTGGCTCCTCCTTAGGAGTCATCTTTTTTCCAACTAAGGTTAACTCATCTCTTGAAGAGAATTCAAAATACTCTATGTTCATTATTTGATTATTTATTTGTTAAGTGCTTTTTTGATATGGTTAGCACGTTTCATAAATTCTAACAAAGAATTACCGTCTTCTTCGTCAAGGGATTTTTCGAATAATTTCAATTGCTCTATGTATTGAGATAAAGCTTGTTTTACATTTTTCTTGTTTTTCAGAAATATAGGGCTCCACATTTCGGGCGAGCTCATGGCTAGCCTGACAGTGGACTCAAAACCACTTCCAGCCATATTGAAAATATTCTTTTCACTTTTTTCCATGTTTAATACCGTAATGCCCAACATAAAAGAGCTTACATGCGATAAATGTGATACGTAGGCAATATGTCTGTCATGTGCATCACTGTCCATATAAATAATTTCCATATTTAATTTTTCAAACACGGTAATCCCCTTTTCTAAAAGTACTTCATTTGTGAGTTCCTTATCGCAGATAATTAGAATTTTTTTATTGAACAGCCCTGCAAAAGCAGCATCTGGGCCTGTATTTTCAGTGCCTGCCATGGGATGAGCTGCTAGGTAGTTTGGCCTTTTTGGGTGTGTTTTTACAACTTTCGAAATATTTAATTTAGTAGAACCAAAATCTATGACCAATTGACTGTCTTTGATTTTATCCAAAATAAAGGGTAATTGCTTTTCTATCACATCTACTGGGATTGCCAATAAGATGATGTCAGCATTTTGAATAGCAATTTCAAAGGGGAGGCACTCATCGACTAAACCAAGTGCGAGGGCTTTTTTTTCGTTTTTGAGTGAAAGGTCACTTCCTATCAAGCGGTTTTTGGCTGATAAACCTTTAAGTGTTTTAGCAAAAGAGCCGCCTATTAAACCTAATCCAATAACTGTAATGTTCATAAAGCTGATTTCTTGATTCTTTTTAGTGCTTTATTTAACTGAGCTTCTGAAGAACATAATGAAATTCTTAAATACCTTTCTGTATTACTTCCAAAGATAAAACCAGGAGTAATAAATACATTAGTTTTTTGTAGAAGACTATCAGCCATTACCTTTGCAGAAGGGCTATGGTCTGGTATTTTTCCTAAAGCAAACATTCCTTCTTGAGATTCAAAACTTGTGCAGCCAAGTGTTTTAAGAATTTTGTTAGCGATTAACCTTCTCTTTTGATATATTTCTTTTTGGTTTTGAAGGTAGGAAAGGGGTAAGGAAAGCGCTTCAATGGCAGCTTTTTGAATAGGTAAAAACATACCTGAATCCATGTTGCTTTTCACTTTTAAAATAGCTTGAATATAATCTTTGTTTCCTGTTACCCAACCTAATCGCCAACCAGCCATGTTGTGAGATTTGCTTAAAGAATTGAGTTCTAAGCAGACGTCTCGTGCTCCGCTCACTTGGAATATGCTGAATGGAATACCACTAAAAAGTTGACTATAGGGATTGTCGTTGATGATTAAGAAACGGTGCTTTTTGGCTAGTGAAATAAGTTTTTCTAAGGTTTTTAAATTTGCTTTTGATCCTGTAGGCATATGTGGGTAATTTAACCACATAAGTTTGATGTTATCTAAAGGGAGACTTTGAAGTTTCTGTAGGTCTATATCCCAATTTTGCTTATAGTTCAGTTCATACTGGATGGTCTGTACACTGACCAATTTTGAGACAGACTCATAAGTAGGATAGCCTGGGTTAGGTAATAGAACTTGGTCTTCTGCATTTAAAAAGGCCATTGAAATATGCATGATCCCTTCCTTAGAACCCATCAAAGGTAAAATTTCGTTCTGAGCATTAAAATCAACTTGATAATACTTTTTTAAATAATTACTGATTGCTTCCCTTAAAGCAGGCAGGCCTTGATAACTTTGGTAACCATGCGAAGTAGGTTTAAAGGCTTCTTGTGCGAGCGTTTCAATTATAGAATTATCAGGAGGTAAATCAGGGCTTCCAATCCCTAAATTGATGACATCATTTCCCTCTTTTCTTAAAGTTTGAAGCTCCTTCAGTTTTGTTGAGAAATAATATTCTTCTGTTTCCCCTAGTCTTTTTGCAGGCTTTATAATCATCTTTTAATACGTAGATATTATCATAAACTGTTGAATCTTTTGCTGATGGTTTCAGAAACTGCCCATCCAGTTGCCCAGCAAGCTTGAAAGTTGAATCCGCCGGTAATTCCATCAATGTTCAGCACTTCTCCAGAAAAGTACAAATTTGTATGATGTTTGCTCTCCATAGTTTTTAAATCGATTTCGCTGAGGGATATGCCACCACACGTGACAAATTCTTCTTTAAATGTACTTTTCCCTTTCACCACAAACTTCGCTTGCGTACATTCTTCAGATAATTTATTAATAATTTTTTTACTAAGGTCTTGTAGCTGGAGGTTTTCTGGAATATTACAATAGGAAATTAAATTTGACCAGTAGCGCGTAGTGATTCCAGCTGGTACCATATTGCTCAGTTTCTTGTGTGGATTAGATTGTTTGACTTGCAATAGCCAATCTCTAAATGACTCTGCACTGTGTGATTTATTAAAATTGATCAAAATGTTAAACTCGTAATTTTTTTCATACAGTTGACGGGCGGCCCATGCAGATAGCTTGAGAACGGCAGGACCACTAAGCCCCCAGTGAGTAATCAGTAAAGGGCCACTTTCAGAGATTTTTGAACCTTCTACTTTTATAGTGACATCTTCAAAAGAAACACCAGGTAAACTATTTAACCTTTCGTCTTTAATGTTGAATGTGAAAAGTGACGGAACTGGGCTTTCCATTTTTATTGGAGTCTTTTGGAGCATAGCCCAGCTTTTAGGAGAGGAGCCGGTAGCAAATATCACATGCTTACTAAGGTATGAAGTTTGTTTTGATTTTAACTCCCAGCAACCGTCTACCTTACTGATAGATATTACTTCTTGATTAGTTTTTATTTCTATGTTTTTTTGAATACAATTTTGCAAGAAGCAATCTATGATGGTCTGGGAGTTATTGCTGATTGGGAATACCCTTAGGTCAGCTTCCGTATGTAGTGGTACATTTTGATTGCCAAGCCATTTTGTCATTTCCTTTGGGCCAAATCCCTTTAATAATGCATAGAGCTTTTTCCCCCCTCTCGGATAGAATTTCACTAATTCGGCAGGGAGTTCACGTCCGTTGGTTACATTACACCTTCCTCCTCCCGAAATTTTTACCTTAGCGAGTAATTTAGAAGATTTTTCAAGAATTAATATTTTGCTTTTGAGGGTTTTGTTTGCAACATTTATAGCAGAAAAAAAGCCAGCTGCACCGCCGCCGCAAACGATTACATCATAGATCATATTGAATTTAGGCCTGTTTTAGTAGATAAAGTCCAACAAGTTAGAGTGTTCACCGCATAAATTTAGTGTTTCGTCGATTTTTGGTCTTCATATTGGCTACTATTTTTTAGTTTTGAATAGCAACTGAAGCTAGAAATATGAACGAAAAATTAAAATGTCTCGCGGTAGATGATGACCCAACATCATTAATGATAGTTTCTAACCTGATTAAAAAAGATGATAGATTATCTTTAATTGAAACTTATACTGACCCTATAGAAGCCGCAGCTGGAGTAATCCTGCATAAACCAAATGTTATTTTCTTAGATGTAGAAATGCCAGAGTTCACTGGTTTAGAAATGGTGGAATCTCTTGTGAGACCCCCTAAAGTAATTATGATTACTTCCAAGAAAGATTATGAAGCAAAGGCTGTAGATCTAGAGGTTACTGACTTTCTGATAAAGCCAATTAATAAAGAAACTTTTGAGCAAGCTATTCTTAAAACTATAGAAGCATTAAAACAAGATAGCCTGACCATAGGTGAATGAATAAATTCAAAGTGTTATTATGCAAAAGCCTGCTTATAAAAGCAGGCTTTTTTTGTTAAAAACATTTCTTTAAGTTAGGCATTTAGCAAATCAAGTTCATATATTTTTGCATTAGATGGTTTCAAAATATTACAATGGAAGAAGTGCTTCATAAAGGTTCGAGTTTGTGTGAAAAAGGAGAATTTGCCAAAGCAGTAGAGCTTTATCAAAAAGCAATTGATGAAGGCAATGGGAGCAAAGAGATCCTCTATGCTCAAGCTAAAGCTTTTTTTAAGTTGAAGGAGTTTAATAAGGCATTGGTTAATTTTAATCAGTTGCTCGTACAACAGCCAAAAAATGCAGATATTATTAGTGAGAGAGCAGTATTGTTACATCATTTAGGGGATAATGAAGCTGCATTGGCCGCATTAGACAAAGCAGCATTTTTAGAACCTTCCAATCCTTTTAGGTATAGTAGCAGGGCGTGGATCAAAGCTGGTCTTGGAAAAACCGAAGAAGCAATAAAAGATTATGAAAAAGCCATAGAATTAGATCCTGAAGATGCGGTAGCCTATAACAACAAAGGTTTATTGGAAGAGCAATTAGGTAGAAAAAAAGCATCCATAAAGAGCTTTGATAAGTCAAATCATATAGCAGGTTATAAACCTTCTCTCAATAAGGAAAGTGTAGCGGATAAAAAGAAAATTGTAAAGGAAAAAGAGATAGTTGTAGAGGAAGAAGAGATTGTTGAAAACAAGAGGCTTACAATCAGTTATCTAGGAAATACAATGAAAAGAGTAATAAGTAATTCTGATGAAAGACGTGAATTTTTTGATTTTATTAAGAAAATGTGGAAATAGGCAATGGCTGTTCAGGTTTCAGTTTTACTTCCCGTTTATAATAGTGGTCATTGTGTCTCTATCGCAATAGAAAGTATAATTAACCAATCATTTCAAGACTTCGAAATGATTATTGTCAATGATGGTTCCACGGATAATACACTTTCAATTTTAAAAGGCTATGAAAATAAACAGGTTAAAATTTATGATGTTCGACATGGAGGGGTGGCAAAAGCTGCAAACACTGGTTTAACTTATTGCAAAGGTGAATATGTGGCTAGAATGGACGCTGATGACTGGTCAGACCCTATGAGATTAGAAAAACAGATTAAATATCTGAATGACCACCCTGAGGTTGATATAGTGGCTAGTAAAGTAAAGTATTGGGGAGATAATGGCCCTGTTCAAGGGTTTGAGAAATATGTTGATTGGACTAATCAGTTAATCGATCATGAGTCGATTCTGTCTAGTAGATTTGTAGATTCTCCTATAGTCAACCCAAGTGCTATGTTTAAAAGGGATCTGATCAAAAAGTATGGAGTTTACAGCGAAGGACCTATTCCTGAAGATTATGAGATGTGGCTAAGGTGGATGGCAGAAGGAGTAAAGTTTGCTAAAATAGATGAGGTTTTATTTGCTTGGAAAGACAGTGAAGGCCGTTTGACAAGAACTCATGATAATTATCTTGAAGGGGCTTTTTTACAGATTAAATCTAAATACTTTAAAAGATGGCTACAGAATAACAAACCAAATGCAAAAGTTTATATCTGGGGACATGGAAGTAAGATGAGAAAAAGAAGTAAACATCTAGAAGTGGAGGGGATTGAAATTTCTGGTTACATTGATATTGAGAAAAGAGAATCTGAAAATTCAATTTTTTATAAAGAAACAGATTCTTATAAAAAAGAAATTGTTTTAGGTTTTGTTGCAGACCAAAAAGGGAAAACTAAAATTAGTAGATATTTGAGTGGATTAAATATGAAAGAAGGGATTGATTTTTTTCATTTTGTCTAATTGATTTACATCCTTACAAGTTTAACATTAGTATTTAAAGTCGGTTGATCGATTTTCATTAAATAGACTCCAACAGGGATTTGTGAGATATCTAGCTGAAATGAATTGTTTACTTCGTTTAGAACTGGAACATTGATGATTTTTCCATTAAGGTCTAAGAAAATAAGGTCTGTTATAGAGATCTCTTGAGGTAAATTTACATTTAAGAAATTATGATAGGCAGGGCTAGGCCCTACGCTAAAAGTGAGCGATTCTACCTCAGGTTCAGGCTCGGGTTGATTGCATGCATCTATTGCTGAAATTACATTTTGTCTAATTGTTGAAAGCTGCGGATAAGTAAAATTACCTGGGCATTCGGTAGAGCAACCATCTCTATGACCCGCTATGACTGGTAAAGCATTATTAAGAGGGTGATTATTAATCCCTTCAGGATCCAATTGATCTTTATCAATTTTCCAAGAGATCAGTTCTTCAAGGCTATTGAGTGCTGTTTCTGTGGGAGCTACTAAACTTAAATCACCTAATAAGCAAATCCCAGTAGTATTGCTGTTTCGACCGCAAAAATGTGCGCCCATCACTAAATCTTGTTCCCCATTTCCGGGATCTCTTCCAGCATAAATAGCCCCATTAGGAGCAATCAGATAATTATACCCTACATCTGACCAACCCCTGGTTCTGGTGTGAAAAATATAAATGTTCCTGACCACATTTGTATAATCTGTTAGATTATTGGAAGTAGCGGAATGATGAACTATTACATGATTGGTGTCTGTAAACCTTCTGTTAAAACGGGGACTGGGTAATCCACTCCTCCATTCCTCTTGAGGAATCAAGTTAGGTAATTCACAATTTTCACTTTCACTTTTTAATTGAGTTGCATTCACCAATTTGGGAACATGCAAAGTAAATACTTGACTGATTTCTGCAATTTTAGCTCCAGAAATAATTTTTAGATCAGTAACTGGGGTTTGAAAAATGATTAAATTACTGATACTGATGCCATTTTTTGATTCATTTTCGTGATCATCTTTTAAAAACTTGATTTTTTCTTTATTTACAAGGATATAACTCCCGTTTAAATCTCCTCGATAGGCAATTGCAATACTGTTGATAAACCGATCAGATGTTAGTTTAAATTCATTATTGGATTTTATTCCGTGGAGATCAAATACAGTTTGGAATTTTTCAACCTGCTTAGACTGAATCTCTTGCCCTACGACAGGAGATACAATTAACAGCGAAACCCAGAGTGTTGAGATGAAGGTATAATAACCCATGGCTTATAGTTTGATCTTATAATAAAGTTAATAATAAAATTATTGGTAGGCAAAAATACTGATTGATGAGATAATAATTCCTGTTTACAGTATTTAGTTTCTTATACTAATTTAGAAATAAACACCATTTATCTTTCTGTTAACTTGAGCTCGATTTTAAAAAGTACGCATAGAAGGTCTGCGTCTACGACCCGGAACAGTTTTGAAAGATTTGCTTGGTCAGCCACGCTGCCGCAGTGGACGCTGCCGCAGTGGAACTGGGGCAGCCCTTGCTTTTGAGATCGCTCTCAGAGCGATTGACGGGGTCGCCTGTGAGATTTCAAATTTTTCCATTCCATGGCGGCTAGCCTTTTTTGTGGTTTGCCACTGCTACTACTTTTTTGCCACCGCGGCGGCGAACCGCTGTAAAAAGCGGCAGCCGTTGCTGTAGGAGTCCGTCTGGCTTGAAGACGAGGTTGCCAAGGCAAATGATTGTAAATGAGCCGAATACGTGAGTTATGAAATGAAAAATGGAAGAAATTATTAATCGAACTCAGGTTGTTGATTTTTCATTGTAGTGCGTTAATAGACCTTCTTCTAGGGCTGCTAGAAATCCTTATTTTGCCTTGGCGGCCCCACCTTGGCGGCCCCACCTCCTTCAATAAAAATTACCTGCTAAAACCAATACACTCTTTTATACCTAAATTGATATGAGAGTTATTTAGTGACAACCTGAGACTTTTTTTTGTTTATAACAATGAGGGTTTTAACCTGGATAGTTTGGGGTGCTGACCAGGGAGGTAATTATTAGAAAAGCAAAATGTTTGACCATCAAGGTAATTTATTCTGTGGGGTAAAATTGATATTCCTCAAATTTGAGCTGTATCAATTCTTAAGGTCTCATCATAAAACAGAGTAAATCAATTACCTACTAAGCAAAGTCGTGGTTTGTTATGAATAATGTTGGTAAAGGGTCTTGTTAGTTGATATAACATAAAAGAGATTGGCTTAAGTAGGTTTGCCTCTTTGTTTTAACTTAATGATAAAGGCAAAACAAGAACTGTAAAAGTAATATACTGTGGTATCCAAGTAAAGGAGTTGTGATTTTTAGGTGTCTAGTAGGGCTGGCATGGTAATTAGGTCATAGTTACTTCAAAAGCCTACTATTGAAACTCTTGAATATTTATAAACCAAAATCCCACTCAGAAATGAAAGTTCCAGTAATGCCCCAATAAAGTAGGGCAGAAGACAATGTAAAAACCGTTATGTCAGAGTTAAGTCAAAAGAGATCAGAATCATCAGCAATCTGAAACGTTGGTTAGAATGCTTCGTTGATATTGATAATAATATTAGAATTTTTTTTATAGTGTTTAAGTTTAGTGATTAGATATAGTTGATAGTTATTAAAAGGCCGCATTTTGCGGCTTTTTAATTTATAAGCTTTTGTAAAGCATACAGTTCCTACCTATAGATGATACTTCCTTATTCATTACAATCTATTGCTCTTCTGGTATCGGTAGCCTGCCTAATTTTCCACCCTTGAGATGTATTTATCAATAAAAATTGATTCACACCACAATGATGAAGTTGATCGCCTAAGTAAAACTGGTAATCACACCATACAGAAGCAAATTTACCATCTATTGAAATTTTTTCGTTTGAAATGACTTCTTTGAAAAAACCAGGTTTTATACCTCCGATTGTATTCAGAAAATTAGCAATACTCCCTTCCTGAAAAATAGGCTCTCCATTTTGTTCAGTTACTGTGAAAAATTTTGCGTGTTTTGCGATAGTACTACTTACTTTACTGCTATCTGCTGTAAGCATTCCGTTGAAAAATAAACGGATAGGGTTCATAACGGCAGATTGATCCAGGTTATTTTGTCCAATGGTCTTTATTTGGACGGATAAAAATAAAATCAACAAAGCCAACATAAACCTTGCGTTTAGCATAATCTTTTATAATTAAAACGAAATGAATGCTTCTAACTGACTTTTTAATAACTGAGCGTAAAGCGGATTAGTGATTTGACCATCTGCAATATTTTTCTCAATAGCTGATAGTTTCGGTTTGTTAGCTAATACATTTGTACCACAATAATTTAGTATATCAGTTAGATGACTCATAGCTAAAACTGCTCCTTGGACACCAGAAGAGATTCCTACTAATGCACATTTTTTCCCTGAAAAGGTTGCAGGGAAGATGAGGCCATCAAAAAAAGTTTTTAAGATACCGGGGAAAGAACCATTATATTCTGGTACTATGATTACAAATTTTTCTGCTTCCACCATTTTTTGTCTAATCACATTAAATTGCTCATTAGAACCAGCATTTTCATAAAGAGCGGTTGCTATAAAATCTTCAGGCAAGTCTTGTAGATTAATAAAATCACAAGTTTCTCCCGCCTCTTCTGCCATTTTTTTGTAAATACCCGCAACTATTTCAGATTGAGAATTCTTTCTGTTAGTACCGCAAATTATCGTGATCATATTTCTCTATACTTTTACTTTCACTTGCAAATTAGCGATTCTGATAATTAATTTCAGCCCATTGGTAATAATTTGGAAATATAATTGAGTTGGCTTGATATATTTTTAACTATTGAGTTAATCCTTGCTTATGAGAATTTATTGTATTTAAGATGAATAGATAGTTGTTTAGAATTAATTGCCGCCTTGTCACACTTAATTGATGATCTATTAAGTATCATCGATCAAAAGTAATGATTAGCTTTGCTCAGTAAGTTCAAGTTTTATTGCATAATAGGAGTTAATTGTTTGATAGATGATGTTAAAAGATAAAATTGCGGTAGTTACAGGTGTTAGTAAAGGTATAGGATTAGAGACTGCTAAAGCTTTATTGGCCAGTGGGGTAAAAGTAAGCGGATGGAGTAGGAGTAAACCAGATTTAACACATGAGAACTTTATTTTTGTTGAGACTAATGTAGCAGATCCAGCATCAATAAGTTTGGCATATGACAAAACAGTAGCCCATTTTGGAGACGCTGTCCAAGTTTTGATTAACAACGCAGGACTAGGTTTTTTTGGCCCTATGGAAGAAACCAGTAATGAAGAATGGCAAATGATGTTTGAAACCAATGTGCATGCTATTTTCTATTGTTCAAAGTTATTTATTCCCAAAATGAAAGAACTGGATGAAGGTCATATCATTAATATTGGCTCTATAGCTGGATTGAACCCTGTAAAAAATATGGTAGGTTACGCGGCAACTAAACATGCCGTAACAGGAATCTCTCATAGTATGTATCAAGAACTTAGGGACTTCGGTATTAAGGTGACTTGCATTTATCCAGGTTCTGTAAAGACTAACTTTTTTGATAAGATTGATGCAGTGAATGCACATGATGATATGATGCGTCCAGAAGATATTGCTAAAACAGTAGTAGATTGTTTAGATACTCATGCCAATTATCTCCCAGTAGATATTGAAGTACGCCCATTAAGACCAAAGGGCTAAATTGTGCAATTAATTTTCAACTTTCCCGTTAGGTAACGATATGTCGGTAGAAGTAATAAACCTTACTAAAATTTATGGCGCTCAGAAAGCAGTTGATCAAATCAGCTTTACAGCACAAAAAGGAGAGATCACAGGGTTTTTAGGGCCAAATGGTGCAGGCAAAAGTACTACCATGAAAATAGCGACTGGATATATTCCACCCACTTCTGGTGCCATAAAAGTAGGTGGGGAAAATGTGGTAGATTACCCAATAAGTACCAAAAAGAAAATTGGCTATTTACCAGAGCACAATCCGCTTTACCTCGACATGTATGTGCATGAGTACCTTTCTTTTATTGGAAAAGCCAATAGATTAAGAAGATCTGTGCTCAGAAAGAGAACAACGGAAATCATAGATCTTTGTGGGTTGGGTAAGGAACAAAATAAGCTAATAGGTGCTTTATCAAAAGGATACAGACAACGTGTTGGATTAGGACAGGCACTACTACATGATCCCGAGGTGTTGATACTGGATGAGCCAACTACTGGGCTGGATCCAAATCAAATTTTAGAGATTAGAAAAGTTATCAAACAAATTAGCCAAGATAAAACAGTGATTTTTTCTACCCATATTATGCAAGAGGTAGAAGCGCTGTGTGATCAAGTTGTGATTATCAATCAAGGGAAAGTTGTGAAAAATGACTCCTTAAAAAACTTGCAGAACTCTATGGCAGAAAGTCAGAAACTAAACGTAGAATTTTCAGAAAACATAGATTCCACTATTTTTGAAAAAATACCAAATTTAATCAGTGTAACTAAAGTTGGTGAATTGAATTATTTAATAGAGGCAACTAAAGGAGAAGATATTAGAAATGAAGTCCTGGGGATTGCCAGTGAGGCAAAAATGCCATTAGTAGGACTTAAACAAGAATCCTCTTCTTTAGAAGACCTATTTCATCAATTGACCCAAAAATAGTCGTTTATATGTGGACAATTTATCAAAAAGAAATTAACAGTTTCCTGAATTCACTGATTGCCTATGTAGTAATTGGTGTTTTTTTAACAGGTATTGGCTTACTAACTTGGGTTTTTGAATCAAATGTTTTGGATTATGGGTATGCAAGTTTAGAAACGTTATTTGCCTTAGGCCCTTATGTATTTATGTTTTTGATTCCTGCTATCACTATGAAATCTTTTGCAGAAGAAAAGAAAGGAGGGACTATTGAGTTGTTATTTACCCAACCCTTTTCTGATTGGCAAGTGATTTTAGGAAAATATTTGGCAAGTTTTACCTTAGTGTTTTTTGCTATAGTACCTACTTTAGTTTATTACTATTCTGTATACCAATTGGGTAATCCTATTGGAAATTTAGATACACCAGGAATTATGGGGTCTTATGTGGGTCTTGCCCTATTAGGAGGAGTATTTGCTGCCTTAGGAATTTTTGCTAGTAGCATCACTAGCAATCAAATTATTTCGTTTATTTTGGCCGTATTCCTTTCCTATCTTATTTATGGTGGATTAGAATCTATTGCAGCCATTAATATCTGGGGTGAATTTTCTTTACTAATTCAAAAAACAGGCATTTTATATCATTATAATTCGCTTAGCAAGGGTTTATTAGATTCAAGAGATATCGTTTATTTTCTCAGTGTAATTACCATTGTATTGTTATTAACTAATTTGATTTTAAATAGCAGAAAATGGTAAACTGGAATCAAAGAAAAATCACGCATTTTTTATACTTTTTTGTTGGTCTTGGATTTGTTGTAATAGCGAACCAACTGGCAGAAATTTACCGTTTCAGGTGGGATTTGACTGAAGAAAAACGATTCTCAGTCAGTCAGTCAACACAAGAATTACTGCGAAACCTAGATGATAAGGTTTATATAGATGTTTATTTGGCTGGGGAGTTGCCAGCAAATTTTGAGCGTTTTAAGAACAGTATTGCAGAAACTTTGGATGAATTCAAGATTTATTCATCAGAAAAAGTGCAGTTTAGGTTCATAGATCCATCCATTGCCAAAAGCCCAAAAGCAAGGAACGAATTTTATGAATACTTGGCACAAAGTGGGATACAACCTAATAACCTGCAGTATAAAACAGAAACCAATACCACCCAGAAGTTAATTTTCCCTGGAGCAATTGTTTCCTATTATGGTCAAGAAAAAGGAGTAATGCTACTGAAAGGAAACCAAGGAGAAGGCCCTGAGCAAATGATTAATCAATCTATTGAAGGAGTAGAGTATCAAATAGCTACTGCAATAAAAGCATTAGCTTTTGATGGCAGAAAAAAAATAGGAGTGATCAAAGGGCATGGAGAGTTGGATTCCGTTTTCATTGCTGGTTTTACGAATGTACTGATTGATAAATATGATCTTTTTAATGTAAACCTGAAGGATAGAAAAAAGTCATTAGATCAGTATGATTTGCTGGTTTTGGCTAAGCCATCTGAGAAGTTTACCAAACAAGAAAAATATTTACTGGATCAACACATCATGAAAGGTGGTAAGTTATTGGCTTTTATAGATGTATTGAAAGTTAAATTGGATAGTATTGGAGGAGACGGTACTTTGGCCTTTCCGAATGAAATAGACCTAGCAGACCTTTTCTTTAGATATGGGGTGAGAATCAATATGAATTATGTGCAGGATTTGAATGCCGGCACTATGGCATTTGTAGCTGGCGAAATAGGGGGACAACCTAATTTTCAATTTCAACCATGGCCTTATTTTCCATTGATCAATAAATATGGAGAGCACCCTATGGTTAAAGGAATAGATGCTTCCATTGGAAAATTTGTTTCCACAATAGATACTGTAAAAGCGAAAGGAATTAGGAAAACACCCCTGATGTTTACTTCTCCTTATAGTAGGGTAATGAGGTCACCGGTTTTGGTAAGCATGGATGGTCTAAGGAGAGAGCGAAAGCCAGAGAATTACCAGGCGGGACACCAGCCGATCGCTTATTTACTAGAAGGTAAATTTACTTCCTTGTTTAAAAATAGAATTATTCCTGCTGAATTTGATAAAAGTACCTTTATGCCTGATGGTCAGGAAAGTAAGGTGGTGATAGTTGGGGATGGTGATTTTATCAGCAATGAAATAGATCCTAAGACTGGTAATCCAGTAGCCTTAGGGGTAGACCCATATCGAAAAACTGTTTATGCAAATGCAGACTTTCTGTTAAATGCAGTAGACTATTTAATAGAAGAAAATGGATTAATTACAGCGAAAGCAAAAGAGATCAAAATAAGGCCATTGGATAAGATTAAAATTAAAGGGGAGAAGCTAAAATGGCAATTGATCAATTTAGTTTTACCATTGATCATCTTACTCGTTTTCGGGATTGTAAAATCAATTTTAAGGAAAAAGAAGTATGCTAATTTTAAGTAACCTGAGTTGGTGATGAAGAAAAATACAAAGTTAATAATCATACTCAGTATTCAGCTGATTCTAGTAGTAAGCTTGTACTTTGCTGATAGAGATAGCAGTAAATTAGATTTTGACAATAAGCTTTTTACCGTTGCTGATACGTCGAGTATTTCAAAAATGGAATTACTTCACGGAGAAAAATTGGTTACACTGGAATCAATCAATAACCAGTGGTTTATAAATGGCAAAGAAGAGGCAGATCAGGCTTTAGTTGCCTATATAAAATCAGTGATGAACAGAGTAGCAGTAACTAGGCCAATCTCGTCAAAACAACAGGAAATTGTTTATTCGCAGCTTAAAACGGATGGGGTATTGGTAAGGGTTTTTCAAGGAGAAGAATTAAAAAAAGAGTTTTATGCTGGAGGAAATGAAGCTAGGACAAAATCATATTTTGCTACTGAAGGAAAATCCTATTTGGTGAACGTTCCTGGTTATCAAGATTACTTATCTGGAATATTTAAATTGAAAGCACATCAATGGAAAGAAAGACTCTTGTTTAGCAGTAGTTGGCGGAGTGTGGGAAAGATTGAAATTGATAAGAAGAGTGCTGATGGTTTTAAAATATTGTTTACAGGGAAAGATTTAACAGTAGAAGGGGTTGTGCCATTGGATACAAACATCATGATGAATTACATTGCCCAATATCAGAATTTTAAGATCAATGAATTTATAGAACCAGGGCAATTTGAGCGTTATGATAGTTTAGTTCAGACCCAACCCATTGCTAAGATAATTTTAGAAGATCTTGATGCTTCAAAAAACCTAAAGATTAGTATTCTACCAAGGCTTCCTAATGAAGGGTTCCATTTAATGGTGGATGAAAACAAGAGGATGATGATGGTAGATAGAAAGCGAATATCGAACCTGATACCTCCCAGAAAGGTTTTTGTTAAGAGAGAAGCCCCAAATTTTAATAGAATTACTAATTAGTCATGCCACTCATACGTTTGAAAACTCAAATTAATGCGCCCATTAAACTGTGTTTTGATTTAAGCAGAAGTATCGATTTGCATCAAATATTTCGCCTCAGCAAGGTCTTCTGCAAGAGACCTTGCGTTTTTTAATGAGACTGTCCATAAAATAAGTTCTTTGTTTATGGTTATGTCTTTATAATTGTTTTTCCATCATGCAAACCCAGAAGCAAAGCATACTAAAAAGACGTTTCAATTAACTTTCATATTTAGAATATGCTAAAAACCCCTCCACATCATCAATTGGAATAAACACTTTCATGTATTGTTTTGATTGACCAAATAAACTTTCGGTAATAATCGGTTTTTCCGTGGAGATACAAACACCCTTTTCTTCAGTGTCTTTAATTAAGCCAAAGAAGGCAAATTCTTCACCTATTTCTTCAATGCGACAGCTTTCTACTTGCTTGATTTCTGAAAGAGGAATTTTAGTGGCATGAAGCCAGCCATAATGTAGGTACAGTGCTTTGCTATCTTTGAAAATAGGACGTAGCAAAATAGATTTTGCCAAAGAAATCATCTGAAAAAAGGAGTAGACACTCAAGCCAAATAAAATCCAAGCAATAATTGGGTAAGATCTTACTAATACCAAGTGAATAATGGTAGTTTCAACTACAATTAAAAAGGCAATAAGAAAAACCATAGCTATTATTCCCGAGTTCTTATGGTAACTAAAACCTGCGCTTTTCTTCCATTTATACAAAAGAAAATAAAACATGCTGATTTCTGCGCTAGCAAGCTTTGCGGCCAAAGGACTCCCGGTAAAGCCCTTAAGGGTCAACAGAAGTTTTCTTTGAAAGTCTCCGGCTTCTAAACTGCTAAAGTATTGACGGCTTTTATATATTTTCCATCCTATAAAACTAATGGCACTCAATTCAATTATAGGGGCAATGTAATCTATAATAAAATTCAGTACGCCTTGCTGATTACTAGGTATAACCTGACTTAACACAACAAGGGTTAAAATAAATACAGGAACTGTGATGGCAGGAGAAATTTTTCTGCTCCTTACAAAAAGAAAGAAAAATAAAGGAGCTAATATAGCAAGGTCAATAGTAATGCCTGAAAACAATAAATCACTGTGTAGATGTGGTTGGGTTAACAACCAAAAACTAGTAAAAACAATCAGTAAAACAATTGCCCCGTATAGGTATGATTCATTAATTCTAAGATTGACCATGCTTTTCTTTATAGGTCAACAATTTTATCCTTTTATTACATGGATTTGATGAAATTTAACAAAAAACTAAAAATAGTTTTATCCATAAAAAAAGTCCAACATTTTGTTAATGTTGGACTTTTTATATTCCTGAAAGTAAAGCAAGATGCTATTTGCCTTCAATACTGATCAATTCGACTTCAAAAACTAAAGTTGCATATGGAGGTATTGAAGCACCTGATCCACGAGCTCCATAAGCAAGGTCTTGTGGGATCGTTAATTTCCACTTAGAGCCTCTAGGCATTAATTGCAAAGCTTCTACCCATCCTCTGATTACCTGAGTGACACCAAAAGTAGCCGTTTGTCCTTTATCTACAGAACTATCAAAAACAGTTCCGTCTGTTAATGTACCATGGTAGTGAACTTCTACTTTATCACTTGCTGTAGGAATAGGGCCATCACCTTCTACCAATACTTCATATTGAAGACCACTTTCTGTAACTGTTACACCCGGTTTCCTTGCATTTTCTTCTAAATAAGCAAGACCTTCAGCTTTGGCAACTTCTGCTTTTGCATCAGCTATTTTTTTCAATCCTGTTTGAATAACCGTACCGCATTCTTGAAGAGTCAGTAGAGTTGTGTCAGCATTTACATCATTGAATGCTTTAATAAAAGCTTCCATGGATAATTTGTCTAAGCCTTGTTGTTTAAAGTTGGTAGCTAGATTTACTCCAATTGCATAGCTTAGTTTCTCGTTTTCATCGTCCAATTTTACTTCGTAATCCATATTTTTCAGATCAACGTTTCCTTGTTGTGTACATGAAGTCATTGCAGATAAAGCAATTACTGCCATGCCCAATAACCCTGATTTAAGTTTGTTCATATCAATACATCATTTTAGATCATCGAAATTAGGTAATTATCAAGAAATGAGAATGAAAGTACTCTATTATTTTATTTAGAATTCATTTAATCCCTAAAGGATATTAATTCCCCGACCCTTAAATTATTGCCCATAGATACCCCGTACCCTTGGGTCGGGGTTGGTTCATTTACTATCCTGATTATTGGTTTAGCTAGACTTTAGCTCAAGTGATGTTCAAATTTCAAAAAAGTTTGTTACAGATGAAAGTCTAATATTTTAGTATTTATAATTAAATTAATAAGTGATGGGTTAATTAGTGGATATTAGACCAGTTTTTCAAATCATTTTATCGGATTTTTTTATCAATTGTTCAATAGATTTTTTCTATTGATTAATAAAGGATAAATTTACCGACTTATTAATTTCAGTGTTAATCAAAAAAGCTGATTAACAATTACAGCTTCAAATAAAATTCTGAGTAAATGAAATTCATTGTTTCTTCATCCTATTTATTGAAACAGTTGTCCTCTATTAATGGAGTGATCACTACAAATCCTGTAGTTCCTATTTTGGAGAATTTCCTTTTTGAAATAAGTGATGGCTCTTTGACCATTACTGCATCTGATTTACAAACTTCTATGATAACAGAACTAGAAGTGGAAGCCAAGGAGGATGGAAATATTGCAATTCCTGCTAAAATCCTAATAGAAACCTTGAAAAACCTTCCTGAACAGCCTGTTACTTTTTCTATTGATAGTGAAACCTATACAATAGAGATAAGTTCTGATAATGGGCGCTATAAATTGGCGGGTGAAAATGCAACAGATTTCCCAAAAGTACCAACTGTAAGTGATGGGTTTAGTATTAATATAGCTTCTGATGTATTGGCTACGGCTGTTAATTATTCAATTTTTGCTACTAGCAATGATGAGTTGAGACCAGCTATGACAGGGGTTTACACAAAATTAGATGAAACGAACACTACTTTTGTAGCTACTGATGGACATAGATTGGTCAGGTACAGAAGAGTGGATATAGCTGGAGACAATGATAATTCAATGATCATTCCTCGCAAGGCTCTAAATTTACTTAAGTCAACCATACCTTCAGATGTAACCAATGTGAATATTGAATTCAATATTTCCAACGCTTATTTTAGTTTTAACAATGTTAAGATGATCTGTAGGCTTATTGATGAACGTTTTCCTGATTACGAAAATGTAATCCCATTGGATAACGATAATGTAATGACCATCAATAGGGGAGAATTTTTGAGCTCATTGAAGAGAATTGCCATATATGCAAACAAAACAACTCATCAAGTCAGACTAAAGATTTCAGGTAGTGAATTACAGATTTCAGCTGAAGACCTTGATTTCTCTAATGAAGCAAATGAAAGACTTTCATGTGAACATGATGGAGAAGATATAGAGATTGGGTTTAATGCCAAATTTTTAATAGAAATGCTTAATAACCTAGATTCAGAGAAAGTAGATGTTAGATTAAGTGCCCCTAATAAAGCTGGATTATTAATTCCAGTTGATAAAGACGAAAATGAAGATATTCTGATGCTTGTAATGCCAGTAATGTTAAATAACTATGTATAGTTCTTTGATGAAAATTGGCATTTAAAGCATAGAAAAAGCCCTAACACTCATTTAAATGTTAGGGCTTTTTATTGGAATTAATGACATTCTATTCTTTAAAAGAAAGTGTTTTATCACTGTAAAAATATTCTAGTGGCAAGTCGTAAGCTGATTTTTTAGTCGTCATTTGACCAAAAAGCCGAACAGCAGAACCAGCATTAAGCGAGCCATTTTTTCTGACTTCTGATAAAAATCTTTTCTTTACCCATGATGTTTCTACAATATCATTTGCATATTCAACCCTGATTTTCCCTCTGAAGTTAAGATATACTCTTTGGTTTTGATATCAAATAAATTAGTCCATGTTTAAGTATTATTAGCAGTTGTTAGATTTTATTCAAGTTTATTTTTTTGTCGTTGATTTGGGTTGTTGCTTTAAAACCATTCGATTCTAGTTTATTTTCTAAAGCTGATTTTATAAAGTGACGGAATGATCCCCGATATGCTATTTCTCTATTTTTTTCTACTAGTATCCGAGAAAAAAGATATTCATTTTTATGCGTTTAGGTGGGTTGACACGGTGCGCCGTCGCGGTGAGAATTTAGCTGGGTACGCGAGATGGTCGGCCGCTGCCGGGTTTAGGGTAGAAGTTTTAAAAAGTAACTGAACAATAAAGAGAAGACAAGTTTCATAAGGTTTGATTTTCTTTAAAGAAAGAAATTTAAAAGAGAGAATACTCTTATGACTTTTTCTTGATTACCAAAATGAGGCTTCCAATGTTAAGTTTTTTATTTATAGCATTAATTAATTTCATGTCAACTAGATTAATTGTTATTTTAGAATTAAAATTTAATTAATCCACTTACTAATAAATTCATATGAATACAATTCTACTTAAGCATAAACTAGTGATGCTTGGATTTGCACTATTGCTTGTAAATTTTTCACAGGCGCAGGTAACTACCTCTTCCCTTAGTGGAACAGTTAGTGATACCAATGGAGAAGGGCTCCCCGGTGCAACGGTTATAGCTTTGCATACTCCTACAGGAACTGAATATGGAACAACCACCAGGCCTAACGGAAAATTTAATTTGCCAAATTTAAGAGTAGGCGGTCCTTATACACTAAGCGTTACCTATGTGGGATTTCAAAAAAGTATTCAAGAAGGCATATCACTTAAACTAGGTCAAAATTTAAATTTAGACGTTGTCTTAAAAGATGATGTTGAAGTTTTAGGAGAAGTTGTTATTTCGGCAGGAAATGAAACAATTAATAAGGACAGAACAGGACAGGCAATTAGTTTTAATAATAATGATATAAGAAAACTACCTACTATAACACGTTCTTCAAGCGATATCTATAGATTAACCCCATCGGCAGATGGTAATTCTTTTGCAGGAAGAAACGATCAATTCAATAATTTCTCATTGGATGGTTCTATTTTTAATAACCCTTTTGGGTTAGACGCCGCTACTCCTGGTGGTCAGACAGATGCTCAACCAATATCATTAGATGCGATTGATCAGATTCAGGTTTCAGTAGCACCTTTTGATGTGACTCAGTCTGGTTTTACTGGAGCTTCTGTGAATGCAGTAACTAAAAGTGGGACAAATAAATTCCATGGAACAGCATTCTCATTTTATCGAACTGATGACTTAACCGGTTCTAAAGTAAGAGGGGAAGAGATATTTGTTCCTGATTTAACTCAATTGCAAACAGGCTTTAGTCTAGGAGGCCCCATTATAAAGAATAAATTGTTCTTTTTTGTTAATGGAGAATTGGAAAGAAGAGAAAATCTTGGATCTAATTTTATAGCATCTCGTCCTGGACTTACTGGGAATAACGTATCAAGAGTTTCAGCAACAGATTTGCAGACAGTAGGGGATGCATTGAGGTCTATTGGTTATGAACCTGGAGCTTTTGAAGGGTACATCCATGAAACCAACAATGAGAAAGGAATCATAAAATTAGATTGGAATATCAATAAAAACCATACACTTACGGCTACCTATAATTTCTTGAATGCCTCAAGGGATTTACCTGCTAACCCCACTGCATTAGGTAGAAGAGGACCAGATGCCGTTACTTTGCAATTTGAAAACTCAGGGTATAGAATTAACAATCGCATAAGATCTGGGTTACTGGAGCTAAGAAGTATATTTGGCAACAAATTTTCTAACAAATTCCAAATAGGCCTTTCACAATTCAATGATAGCAGAGATCCATTCAGTTTACCTTTCCCTGTATTAAACATTAATCAAGATGGAGTACGTTATATAGTAGCAGGTCATGAGCCGTTTTCAATCAATAATCGATTAGATCAAAATGTATTTCAAATTACGAATAACTTTGAGATTTTTGCTGGCGATCATTCTATTACCCTAGGGGCAAACTTAGAGCGCTTTGATTTTGATAACTCTTTCAATCTAGGGATCTATGAGCCTTTTGAGGCATTTGGCCCATTGCAAGGAAATACGGATCCTTATCTAGGAGGTACATTTGGGCCGGGCTTCAGTAATATCCAACAGTTTTTGGATTTTGTTAATTCAGGACAACTTCAGAATATAGCTAATTTTTCACGAGGAGTTTTTGATTCCAATACTGCCAACGGAACGTTTGCTTTGGCTGAAACAACATTGGGCCAATTTGGTTTTTATGTTCAGGACAAATGGCAGGTAAACAAAGATTTTACTTTGACTTTTGGAGCGAGGCTAGACGTGCCACTTTATTTTGATACAGAAGATAAAATACTGGAAAATATTGAAAGAAATGGCGGGGAGTTTGATGCTGTAAATAACCCTGGTGGAGGATACCAACCCAATGTTGAATTCTTTGATGAAAATGGAAATCCCTTAACTTTTGATCAAACAGAATTACCAACAAGGAGACCGCTTATCTCTCCACGTGTAGGTTTTAATTGGGATGTGAATGGTGATCAAAGTATGCAACTGCGTGGAGGTTCTGGTCTTTTTACCGGGAGGTTACCCTTTGTGTGGATAGGTAATCAGGTAGCAAACCCGAATTTCTTTTTTAGGACCACCACAGATTCTGACTTTAGGTTTCCAAGAGTTTGGAGAACCAGTTTAGGGCTCGACAAAGATTTTGGAAACGGCTTTTTGGGTACTATTGATGTGGCCTATACCAGCGATATTAATGCTCAGTTTGTACAAAATAATGGGTTAAGACAACCATCATCAAATTTAGTAGGAGTAGATAACCGCCCAGTGTATAATCCCGCTACTGATCGTTCTATTGACGAGTTTGGGGGAGTAACAAATATTTATACAATTACAAACTCTGATCAAGGAAGAAGTTTTACACTGACATTACAAGCTAAAAAATCTTTTAACAATGGAATTTATGCGACCCTTTCCTATAATTTCCTTACAGCACAGGATGTTTCTTCTCTAAGGGCAGAGATTACTAGCGATGTCTTTGACCTAACGCCTTCAACAGGAAATGTAAACCAGGCTGTGCTATCTAATTCAATTTATGGGAACAGACATAGGTTTGTTGGTACCGCTAACAAGACCTTTAAATATGGCGGTGGAAAATGGGCAACTACTGTATCACTTTTTTATGAGTATGCAGAAGGAGGTCGATTTACCTATACTTATGCTGGCGACTTGAATGGAGATGGATCGTTTAACAATGATTTGATTTATATTCCGACCGATGTAGAAATAGATCAAATGAATTTTGCAGAAGTTGATAGCAACAATGATGGAACTATTGATAATACATCAGCAGCGCAAAGGGAGGCGCTTAGAGCGTTTATAGCGCAAGATGATTACCTGAGTGAAAATAGGGGACAAATAGCAGAAAGAAATCAGAGTTTAAACCCTTGGTTCTCAAGATGGGATGTCAGAGTACTACAAGATTACAATTTTGATAACGGACATTCGCTTCAGTTCAGCATTGACATCCTGAATGCCGGAAATTTATTGAATTCTAATTGGGGAGTACGAGAATTTCCTACTAATACTCAACCTATAGGAATAGTAGGTACAGCGGGAGACGGATCCCCATTATTCAGTTTTGATCCTAATTTGAGAGAAACATTTACTCCAAATGCTGATTTGCTTTCAAGATGGCAATTACAGTTTGGTTTGAGGTATTCTTTCTAAAGGGAACCTCTAAAAATTCCCTATTGCTTTTTGACTCGATATTTTTCCCTGATACAGCGTTATCAAAATACTCGTTTAGATCCACTAAACACCATTTTTGATCCCTTGTCTCAGAAAAAAATCCCTGGGTCAAAATTTCAGATCGAGTTTTTAGAGATTCCCTAAAGTTATTCTCAGGAATCAATGACAAGTATTTGATTGTACTTGTCATTGATTCCACCTTAAAAACATGAAGATTTTTTTACAGCTAGAATTGATTTAATATGGATCCAGTATTTAAAAAACTCAATTTTAAAGAACACCCCAAAGTATTAGTCTTAAATGCACCTAAAAGTTTTGAGGAAAATATAGAAGGGATGCATGGACTTACTCAATTTTGTAGACAGATTGAAGAACTTGATAAGATTAACTTTCTGATTTCCTTTGTTACAAAAAAAGTAGAAATAGATGAACAGGTACCTCTTTTTGCTCCAAAACTAAAAGATGATTCACTCCTATGGTTTTGTTATCCTAAAGGGACTTCAAAAAATTACACTTGTGATTTTAACAGAGATAATGGTTGGTCAATTTTAGGAGAATATGGATTTGAAGGGGTAAGAATGGTATCTATTGATCACGATTGGAGCGCGTTACGCTTTAGAAATGTGAAATACATTAAAAAAATGACTCGGAGTTTCGCGATGACTGAAGAAGGAAAAAGAAAATCAAATGCTCGCAAAGGCTAAATTTTACATTTTTCTTCATAGTATCGATCCTATGATTTTTCGGGGAGGTATTTCCAATACCTTTTCGGGACGTGTTGCAAATGCAATTTCATGTTTTTTCTTTCAGGTATATTAGTAGAATTAAAATAGTGTTTCCATAGCTTCTCAAAATCCAATTCTTTTTCGGCTAAAATAGATCTTGAAACTTTATTTTGTGAAGTCATAAGAGCACTATTTAATTGGATAGTTTCTACCTTTTGAAGATCATAGAATAAACCATAGTCTCTTTTAACATCATAAATTAGCCAAGACTGATCACTGTATCTTTTTTCAAAATGATCTCCTATTAGCGGAATTACATCATAATCTGGATGAATGGTCGCTGTATATATGTCATCTTTTGTTTTTTGAAACCTAACAAAAGCGTGCATTCGATGAACTTCTCTATTTACTTTCTTGGCCATCTGTTGTATGGCTAAAACATGATTGTTCCGAAAATCATTCTCAACGCTCTTTGGTTGGTCAAAGATGTATTTGATCATACCATAAATATGCATTTCAGAAGATGGTGATTCAAATAGGATTGCTTTGTATAAATCTCTGATTGTATTTCTCGAAACTTTTTTTGATAAACCTATTAGTAGTCGGTCACTATGGGTTTTGTTAGTTTTTACATACTTGTTATTTGCGAATAAATTAGGAGAGGACAGGTAGTTTTTTTGTATACTTTTTGGAGTTTGTCTAGAAGTGTATATTTCAAAGATGACTGAAAGTAATCCTGTAAACGAGCCATCATATTGATAATCTACCTCCATCAAGGGAAAAGGGCTAACTGTGACTGTTTAGCAAATTTAGGAGTGCTAGCCAGAATGTTTCCTTTGATTTGATTAGCGGTATAATCTTGCTGGATAATGGCTCCAGGTAGATCGATGAAATACTTAGCTCTGTTAAAAGCAATTCCCATTTTTTTGATATGATCTACTTTCACATTGCCATGCCTCCTAGCTTTCACAATCATTTGAGCAGATTTTACCCCAATGCCCGGTACTCTCAAGATCATTTCATATGAAGCTTTATTGATGTTTACTGGAAAATGCTGAAGGTTTCTAAGAGCAAAAGCTAATTTTGGGTCAATCTGTAAATCTAAATTTGGATGTTGGTTATCTAATATTTCATTTGCGCTAAATCCATAAAAACGCATTAGCCAATCAGCTTGATAGAGCCTGTTTTCACGAATAAGCGGTGGGGCTTTGAGGGTAGGAATCCTATGGTCTGTGGTAATTGGAATATAGCCAGAATAATATACCCTTCTCAGTTGCTGCTTTTGGTAAAGACTGGCTGATAGTTGTAAAATAGTCTGGTCACTTTCTGGAGATGCACCTACTACTATTTGAGTACTCTGTCCACCAGGAGCAAATAAGGGGGCCTTTTTAAATAACTTTTTTTCTTCTCTGTTTTGAATGATTTCTTCTTTCAAATGATTCATTGGCAGATAAACTTGTTGATGACTTTTTTCAGGAGCTATTTTTTTGAGGCTTTTGTCAGTAGGTAATTCTAAATTTACACTTAGTCTGTCAGCATACAAACCAGCTTCCTTGATTAGTTCAGGACTACAATCTGGAATTATTTTTAGATGAATGTAACCATTAAATTTATGTTCAGTTCTAAGTAATTTGGCTACCCTTACCAATCTTTCCGTGGTATAATCTGCATTTTTAAAAATCCCTGAACTTAAGAATAAACCTTCAATGTAGTTCCTTCTGTAGAAATTAACTGTTAATTCAACTAATTCATTAACTGTAAAAGCAGTTCTTTTAACATCATTGCTTTTTCTACTGATGCAGTATGCGCAATCATAAATACAATAGTTAGTAAGTAGAACTTTCAGTAATGAAACACACCTACCGTCTTCGGTATAACTGTGACATATACCCATTTGGGAGGCATTACCTAGGCCGCCATTATGATTTTTTCTATTACTGCCACTGCTGGCACAAGAAACATCATATTTGGCTGCATCAGCAAGTATTTTAAGTTTTTCAAATAATTTACTTTGCATTCGGTAAAGCTACTAATTTTGATATTGTTTTAACTAATTAAATTAGTATTTATAAAATAAATAATTAAATATCATTTATTGTTTTTCAACAGCTTAAATGAATGTTTATCGCGCAATTGTCTATCTAAAGAATAAACCAGATGAATTACAAACTACTACTTATCATGTTAACGAGCTCTTTTTCATTGACGGCTCAAACAAAGGATTCAAAAGCCAAATTGAAATTGGCAGGTATCTATTTAACCCGAATGATGCATTAGGCTTTTAAGAGAAAATCATAAATGATTGTTAGATAGCTGCTTAAATTCTGATTTGCAACGCAGACATAGTCTCCATTATGGTGAGTAGGAAATTAGGATTTAAGT
>CALGOB010000236.1 GCA_937958005.1 uncultured Cyclobacteriaceae bacterium | reverse complement strand
TTTATTACTGGTATCCAATTAAATCTGAAAATAAACAAAAAGACACTTATAGATCAAATAAAGAAGATTTTTTTCTGATCCTGAAAAACACCGTTCCACGGCGGCCCTCTAGAATTGGGTATTCCTAAAATTAGTGGCTTTGTTCATTTTTTCCATGATGAAAAAACGGAACCAAAAAAATCTAGTCAAAAACAACCCTCTGCCGGGGTTTTTGACAGGCCAACCCTCCTATATGAAGATCTTAAAGTAGAAATTTTGGATAGTAAAACGCATTAAATTATTTACTTGGATACCAGTAGTTTTTTATTGCAATTCCATATCACAATGCTTAAAACTACATTCATTGATCATTTGGATTGTCAATAAGAATACCAAAGGGGGCAAAAGATAAAAAAGGGGTCAGTTTCCTCTTAGAATGTAAGTAAAATTGCTATTGAAAAATTGAAGTTTGATTAACCTGTATTTTGACCATATGAATATCATAACAAATACATAGTTTTTCTATTTGAATACAAATTTTAGACATATGAGAAATATTTTTAAATGTTTTATTTTTTTGAATCTCGCTTTATTAATGGGTTGTGCAGAAGAGGATGAATCTGTGACATTTGCAAACCCTGTTCCTGAGGCAAGAAGTTGTCCATCGACAAATTCGTTGGTAGGTCAAACTAGGGCACTCCGAGTAAGTGGTCTTTATGGAATTAGAGGAAATGTTACTATTGTTTCTGATTGTGAAATTGAAATTTCGAATTTCTTTTACAATGGATTGGGGCCAAATGTCAGTTTTTATGGTGGCGTTGACGGGGATTTTGAAGCGGGTGTTAATATGAGTGAGGTATTAAATGGTCGTGCCTGGCAAAATGAAACATTAAATCTTTTCTTACCAGAAGGCAGAAGTTTTGATGAAATCAACAGCTTTAGTGTTTGGTGCTTTGAATTTGATGTAGACTTTAGCTCTGCCTCTTTTTGAATAGCTAGTAGCGTATAAATCTCAAGATCTAAGTGTAGAATATTTCTACACTTGTCTATTCTTTCTACTTCTTATTAATTATTTAATTGAGTAAAATCGTTGTACTAAATATTGATTAGGCCAGGCCGGAAGTTAAAGGCTGTGTAAATAGTATTTATCGTACTCTGAGATTTTAGTGTAAGGAAAACTTCTTTTATAACTACCCAAATACTTTTCAGGTTTTATTGTGTTTTACACAGCCTCTTAGTTCCGTATTAGATTCTCCTGCTGAAGGAACTCAATCATAACCCCTGTACAAACCCTTCTTCTTTAAACTTAGGTTTAGGATACGAATAAAAACCTTCCCCGGTTTTTACACCTAGTTTTCCTGATTTCACATAGGTTTCCAGTAATGCTGCAAAGGCTACACTTTTTGGATCTTTCCTTGCTTTTATGATGTGCCAGGCAGTGTCTAGTCCTACCGTATCCATGATTCCAAACGGGCCAATCTCCATTTTAAAATTCCCCATCCAAGACCGGTCTATGTCATAGATACTGGCTACATCTTGCATTCTCAAGAAACCAGCCGCCCCTAAGACTGCCATCAACATAGCATTGAAAATGTAGCCTGAATTTTCCTTTTTGACCAGAACAGGCGTCTGATTAAGCCTTCTTCCCATGTCAAAAAGTAAATCAACAATTGCTTGATCTGTAGTAGGGTGTGGCATAATGTCAACCACATTAGCCCAGAAAACATCATGGAAATGAAAAGCACAAAATTTGCTTGGCCTTCCTGTATCGTCAGCCATCATAGAGGCAAGCATGTAAGAAGTATTCGTTGTGAAAATGGTATGCTCTGGGCAAAGGCTACCAACTTTAGCCCACAGTTCTTTTTTAATTTCCAAATCTTCTGTCACGGATTCACTTACAAAATCTACATCTTTACATGCGCCAGGCAAATCTGTTGTCCAAGAAATTCTGCTCGCAATAGGTTGTAATTCATCAGATTGAACAATCCCCCTTTTTACTAAACCCCTTAAAATATTTGTGTGAATATCCTTCGCCTTAGTAAAAGCATCTTTATGAATATCATAAATAATCACTTGATATTTACTGATAGCAGCCTGCAACCCTATTCTTAAACCGAGTGTACCACTACCTAATATTAAAATCTTATTGATTTTCATTTTGTTATTAGTTTAATACAAATTACTGATCCTGTTTAGCTTAATGGCCATCTTCGTATTATAGCCACATGCCTGAGTAACATACAACAACATTTTAAAGCGAGGATCCTTAGTGATCCCTTTTTTAAACCTTGCATAAATCTGTTGACAGATCACACCTACTTTAGCTGCGCCAAAAACATAATAAAATATCATGCTTTGTTCAGAGATCCCTCTTTTCGAAAAATACTGAGACACTACCTCTTCTCTATTTAGATTTCCAGGAAGCCAGGTCAAATTAAATGGTTTAAGCACATCACTATCTTTCGGTTCTCCCCAGTAAGCCAATGTAGTCCCCAAATCCATCAATGGATCACCAACTGTTGCCATTTCCCAATCTAAAACAGCCTTGATCTCACCTAAATTCTCTGGCGACAGTACCAAGTTATCATACTTAAAATCATTATGTATAAAAGAAGGATTCATTTGATCTTCATTTGGCATATTTTCCTTAAGCCAAGCAAATGCATTTTCCATATCCAGGATCTCATCTGTTTTTGATTTCTCATATCGGTCTGCCCATCCATTTACTTGCCTGGCTACATACCCGCTCGGTTTTCCAAAATCGTTTAACCCAGATTTTTCCAAATCCAGTTGATGCAAGTCTGCTAAATGATTAATTGCTTCTTTAGAAATCAAGTTCATCAATGAAGTCGTCAAATCAACCCCTTTAGGTGACCTATTTCTTAAAATTACACCCTTTATCCGCTCCATTATATAAAATGGAGACCCGATAACATTACCAGTTTCCTCATAAGCAATAGGTTCAGGAACATAAGGGTAAACAGGCTTTAACAATGAAAGCACTTTATATTCCCTACCCATATCATGTGCAGACTTAATATTGGTACCTATTGGGGGCTTTCTAAGTACATATTCATTTTTATTTGTTTTCAATAAATAGGTCAAATTAGAAAATCCGCTTGGAAACTGATCAATTGCTAGAATTTCTTCATTGTTTCCAAGTTGGTCTCTTAGGTAATCCTGAATAACCACTTGGTCAATTTGCTCACCTTCCCTAACCGTTATCGCCTTATCTAATGCATCATTACTCATTTTGAAAAATGTTTACTACGCTGTGTAATTACTTAAAATCTGTTTTGCCATTGACTTTTTATGCACTTCATCTGGCCCATCATAAATACGTGCCCCACGTTCATGCCTATACCAGAAAGACAAAATAGTATCATCTGTTATTCCTAATGCTCCATGCACTTGGATGGATCTATCTAACACTTCCATCATGATGTTAGCCACGTAAAATTTAATTCCTGATATCTCAGCTTTCACTGCTTTTGCTCCTAGTTTATCCATTTTATCAGCGGTATGCAATACCATATATCTTGCGGCATCTATCTGCACCCTTGATTCAGCTATCCAATTTTGTATTGTTTGCTGATAGGCTAAGGTCTTTCCTTGGGATAAAACACGAGTTGAAGCACGTTGACACATTAAATCAAATGCTCTTTCACAAATTCCAATCCAGCGCATACAATGGTGAATCCTACCCGGCCCCAGTCTTTCTTGCGCCAAGGCAAACCCATGTCCTTCATGACCAATCATATTTGATTTGGGCACTCTGCAGTTGTTATACCTGATTTCTGCATGACTGTTATAACCTCCTCCTTCATCTCCCATGATGGGAATATTTCTAACTAGTTCAAATCCAGAAGTGCTAGTTGGTACTATGATCATACTAGCCCTTGCATAAGCAGAAGCATCTGGGTTAGTAACCGCCATTACTACTGCAAATTCAGCTCCATCTGCAGCAGTAGTAAACCACTTATGCCCATTAATCACATAGTCATCTCCATCTAATACCGCAGTTGTACCCATGTTTACCGGGTTACTGCCTGCAAAATCAGGTTCAGTCATTGAAAAACAACTCCTGATCTCACCTCTTTCCAATGGATTCAAAAACTGCTGATGTATTGCCGAAGAAGCATGCTTTTCCATTAACTCCATGTTTCCAATATCTGGAGCTTGTGCATTCACGCTATAATGTCCAAAAGGAGATCTGGCCAATAGTTCACTTACTTGAGCAAACTCCATCATCGCAAGACCCATTCCTCCTTTTTCTTCCGGCAAATGTGGTGCCCATAACCCGAGATCTTTTGCCTTCTGTCTTTTAGTGTTTAAAACACTTTCTGTTTTTTCCCAAGAGGAACTTAGTAATTCCAATTCTACAGGTATTAACTCTTCTTCTACAAAAGACTTAAACTGAGCATAGTATTTCTTTACTTTTTCAGTCGCAAAAATTTCTACCATAATTTTTAAATCGTGTATCCTCCATCTGCAACATAAGAAGCTCCCGTACAGAATGCTGAGGCATCTGAAGCTAAAAACAAGGCCAATCCTGCAATATCCATAGGCTCAGCTACCTTGGGGAGCGCTTGCTTTTTCATGACACTTTTTAAAATATGCTCATTGCTTGTTAAGGCTTCACTAAATTTTGTTTTAACCAAACCAGGACAAATTGTATTTACCCTAATATTATTACTTCCCCATTCCCTGGCCAACACTTTGGACAATTGGATAAGTGCAGCCTTGCTAACACTGTATAAACCCAACCCCATACCAGGTGTAATTCCTTCAATGCTACTGATATTAATCACTGAACCGCCCTTTTCTTCCATGTATTGATAAGCACCACGTGCTAACTGTAAAGGCCCTTTTACATTCACCCCCATTATCTTGTCAAAGGCCTCATCATCATGGCTTTCAATATTTCCAAAAACTGGATTGGTTGCAGCGTTGTTTACGATAATGTCAATCCCTTCAAATTCCTTAATCGTCTGGTCGATCAATGATTTGATTTGATCGGGATTACCCATATGACAAGCAACTCCATAAGCGGAGAAACCTTTTGAATTGAGACCTTCCACAACTTCATTTACTGCTTCTTGTTTCCTACTGGAAACTACTACGTTTGCACCTTGTTGAGCAAACACTTCTGCTATTGCTTTACCGATACCTTTAGAAGCACCCGTCACAATTGCCGTTTTGTCCTTTAGGGAGAATTGTTGCATTTGTATTGTAATTTATTTGACTAACAGTCGAATTTAATTAAAAAAATCTACTAATAACAGCTACTCATTTGAAAAATAATATATTAAATTTGACTA
The DNA here is from genome assembly GCA_937958005.1 of uncultured Cyclobacteriaceae bacterium. Classification (GTDB taxonomy): domain Bacteria; phylum Bacteroidota; class Bacteroidia; order Cytophagales; family Cyclobacteriaceae; genus JANSWY01. The sequence continues at coordinate 3,072 of CALGOB010000236.1, read as the reverse complement.
AGATTCAATAATGAAACAAACAGTAAAACGACAATTAAAAGAGAAAGCCATTCTAGATGCTGCTGAGAAAGTCTTTTTTCCAGGTGGGTATGAACGCGCAAAAATGGATGAAGTAGCAGATGCTTGTGGAATGAGTAAAGCTTCCCTTTATTTTTATTTTAAGAGTAAAGAGGATATTTACATGGCCATTACTTATAGGGCTTTTCAAGTATTAATTGATATATATTATCAGATAATTGAACAAAATAGAGAGTCAAACGGATTAGAACGAGTCAAAAAAATATTTGACGGTTACGCTACTTTTAGTGAAGAACACTATCATTATCATGAAGCATTGTTCTATTACATGGCTATGTTACGGAATGGTGAAATAGAAGATAGAGGTTTGCAGAATAGCATTTATTATAAAAAAATACAAGGCATTCAGAACCTCCCTATTAAGATAGTAGTAGCTGAAATAGATGCAGGCAAAGAAGACGGCAGTATTACTAGTAAAAAACCCTCTTTATTGATTTACTTAACAAGCTGGGCAATGATTGCTGGATTTGTAAAATTAAGCGTATTTGGGGGAGTTGGTAAAAGCTCCATCAATTACCTAAACCTAGCTGAATGGAAAGAAAGTATTTTCACAACCGCATACAACTTATTAGAAGATAAATAACATGAAAGCAGCAATTTTTGAGCAAACTGGTAAAGCAGAGGATGTCTTAGAAGTAAAAGACATTCCAATCCCAGAGCCTGGAGCAGGAGAAGTAAGAATCAAAGTAAGCGCTTGTAATATCAACCCGTCAGACGTAATGTTTGTGCAAGGGCTATACGGGATCAGGCCCCAGTTACCTGCCGTGGGAGGTTTTGAAGCCGCTGGATCAATAGACAAATGCGGAAAAGAGGTTGCCTTACCGCTAGGAATGAATGTGGTTTTTTCTTCCATTGGCGTTTGGCAAGAGTATGTAGTAGTTCCTGCAAAAACCGTATTGCCAGCCCCTGAAAATATGGCTCCAGAAGTTGCTTGTCAAGCTTTTGTAAATCCTTTTACCGCCTATGGGATGTTGAGCATCGCCTCCCTGAAAGAAGGACAATTTTTAATGCTTACGGCCGGAGGTTCTGCTTTTAGTAAATTTGTGATTCAATTAGCAGTTATGCGTGGCATCAAAGTAATCAGTGTAGTACGCAGGGATGATTTAAGGGATGAACTAATTCAAATAGGTGCCCATGAAGTTATCAATAGCGAAACTGAGAGTTTATATAAAAGAGTCAAACAAATCACAGATGGAAAAGGTGTTGATTATGTCTTTGAAGCGGTAGGAGGAGAAACAGGCACGCAAGCCCTGGAATCCCTTAAAATGAGTGGGTCAATGATGGTCTATGGTTTGCTCAGCCTCCAAGACACGCCAGTCAATAATGGATTAATCTTATTTAAAGACTTAAAAATCAGAGGTTTTTGGTTATCAACTTGGATAACAAATCTCAAAAAAGAAGAATTAGCTTCAATTACCAAAGAAGTTTTTGGTTTGTTATCTAAAAACCAATTAAAAACAAATATAGAGAAACGTTATTCAATAGATAATGTCGTTGAGGCGATAGCTCATTCTGAAAAGGCTGGGAGAAAAGGAAAAATAATTTTAGCTTTGCGAGCTTAAAAAAGTAATCTCTATCGATTTTGAAGGCAAGTTGTCTCGAAAGCCTAAAGTTTGGATCTTTAATATCAGCTTGGAACAGCTTTTATGATTGCGCTGGCTTTTGGGCAACTTTTGTTTTATCTCCTAATTTTGCATCTTGATACTATTTGACTCTATTATTGATAATAAAAACTTCATTATACATATCCCTTGCCACATTTTCATTTCTCTTTCCTGTAATATAGCATACATCTAAATAGAGCCTATTATATAAGAGAGTCTCTAAAAATTCAGTTTTTTTTATACCTTGTCTCTGAGAAAAATCTCTTCGTCAAGATTTCAAATCGAGTTTTTAGATGTCCATATAACTAACCTTTTTCAGGCCGCTTCTTTAAGTTTTCTAATTTGGTTTTCCATGCATCTTATTTTCTTTGTTTCCACTTTTCTTGTTCACCATCAAGTATATCAGGTTCAAAAGGTCATTTTTGTTTGATCATGGCATAAATTACCTTAGTAAGCTTGTATTCAGCAGCATCAACTCCTTCCATTTTCACCTAGCTGTGTCCATATATTTCTGACATACCCACCAATGGGTGATTTAGTTCTGGGCAGGGTGCTGGCCAACATTCACAGAGCTTCGTTGGCGTAGTTTTTTTCTCTGTATACTACTCCTCATAATTTCACTCTCTGTAACCTTAGTCCTTGGCACTAGGTTGCGCCATACTGCAAAGTGTTTATTACTTTTCCATCTGTCCGTATCAATACCTATCCCCGAGATCAATTCAACCCGCGTTTCAACTACTTGGGCAAAGTAATAAAAAGGGACTAGCTTGTTACTAGCAGTCATGCCAAAGCCTATAAATATAATGGTGAGGTGATCCCTACCCGCATTTTGAATGAGATGCAAAACCCTGATGATAGTTCACCAGATCTTATAAACATTAATTGATGATCCACTGAATCAGCCATTTATCAAGAAACCATCAAAATCAAAACTGTAAACAAATGCAACAATTAGGTATATCATTTACTGAAATAACTGCAACTTGAAATGGAAGTTAGATGGAATTGGACTTTGATGAGAAAAACATAAATAGTTGTTAGAAAGCCCCTTAAATTCTTATTTATAACGCAGCCGTAGTCCCCATTATGGCGAGAAGGAAACCAGGGCATAAGTGACTAGGTGATTGTTAGCTATAAGTTTGTGCCAAGTTTCTAATGCATCATGCGGGCTAAATCAACTTTTAATGAACCAACCCCGACCCAAGGGTACGGGGTATCTCTATCGGCCAAAAGCTTTTTTATCGACTCAAGAGTCGGGGCGCCCGCAATGCACTTAACTTAAGCAAAAAAGGATCTTAAATTAGATTGTATATGATGTGGATTTTGATTAACTTAAAGGAGTAAACAAACAATATTTCTTATGAAAAAAGGACAAAGATCCAACAGGGTG
>CALGOB010000235.1 GCA_937958005.1 uncultured Cyclobacteriaceae bacterium | reverse complement strand
GATGATTACATTCTGATTTACAGCATTGATTCCATCATTAGCAATGACATTGATCACATAAGTATTACTGGCATCACCATCCGTTGGGTTTTCAAAATCTGGTGCTGTTTTAAAGGTCACTACACCTGTGCTGCTATCAATATCAAACAAAGCCTCATCATTACCTGATCCCAAACTGTAGACAATGCTGTTCTCATCTGTCGCAGTAGTAGTATAAGCCGTCCCAGTACCATTTTCCGCAAAATCAACCGCAGTACCTGACGTAAATACTGGATTGGTATCATCCACATCGGTCACTGTGATGATTACATTCTGATTTACAGCATTGATTCCATCATTAGCAATGACATTGATCACATAAGTATTACTGGCATCACCATCCATTGGGTTTTCAAAATCTGGTGCTGTTTTAAAGGTCACCACGCCTGTGCTGCCATCAATATCAAACAAAGCCTCATCATTACTTGATCCCAAACTGTAGGTAATGTTGTTCGTATCTGTCGCAGTAGCAGTATAAGCCGTCCCAGTACCATTTTCCGCAAAATCAACTGCAGTACCTGATGTAAATAATGGGTTAATTTCATCTACATCGGTCACTGTGATGGTCACCTCCTGATTAGCTGAATTTGCAGCTTCGTCAGTAGCGATCACATTGATCTCATAGGCATTGTTGTTATCGTTATCTGAAGGGTTTTCAAAATCAGGAGCAGCTTTAAACGTCACTATACCACTACTAGAATTGATATCAAAGAATGCTTCGTCATTCCCTGTTCCCAAACTGTAAGTAATGGTGTTGTCATCTGTAGCTATTACCGTATAAGCAGAACCAGTAGCATTTTCAGCAAATGACGTGGTAGTGCCTGAAGTAAATGACGGAGGAGTGATCTCTAGTACTTCAATACTAAAACTCTGTTCTGCTGTACCTCCTTTACCATCAGAAGCTTGCAATACAACATTGTGCGATCCGATCTCATTCTCAGAAGGAGTACCAGTAAGTATAAATTCTTGAGTGATTTTACGTACAGTATGACCATCAAATTCTGTTACATACACATTGCCTGATGCATCTACATCAAGTCCTATTGGAAACATAAATGCTGCAGTGGTACCTGCTCCATCAACCGATTGATTTGCTCCGGTCCCTGCTAGAGTAGAAACGATTCCTGTTTTAGTTATTTTTCGGATTTTCCTGCTGCTAAATCCAGCTACATAAATATTATCCAAGGCATCCAATGCCAACATAAAAGGAGAATTAAATTGTGCAGTAGTTCCAGTACCATCAGTAGATCCAGGAATCCCACTTCCCGCAAATGTTGTAACATCTCCTGAAATGCTTATTTTTCTAATTCGGTAGTTTAGTCTGTCAGACACGAAAACATTTCCAGACTTATCCAAAGCGACACCGACAGGATCGTTGAATTGTGCAATAGATGCACCACCATCTCTAAATCCAGCATCACCCGTACCAGCGTAAGTTGTCACTACCCCCGCTGGGGTTATCTTTCGCACACGATTATTTGATTGATCTGCTACATATAAATTCCCGAATTTATCAAACGCCATTCCTCCAGGTCCGCTAAACTGAGCCGCAGTGCCTGTACCATCTGCAAACCCTCTTGAGCTACCTGCAAATGTAGTTACAACGCCGGCTGGAGTTATTTTTCTTATACGGCTATTGCCTGTTTCAGAAACATATAGATTTCCTGACACATCTATAGCCAATCCTCTTGGGTTATTGAATTGTGCTGATGCGCCTGTCCCATCTGCTGAACCTGCTGTACCTCCAGCAAATGTGGTTACGACTCCTGTGGGAGTTATTTTCCGGATAAGGTGAACTTCACTATCAGCTACAAAAAGATTACCTGAAGCATCCACAACCACACTTGTTGGCCTGTAGAATTGTGCAGCAGTACCGGTACCATCGGTAGATCCAGCCGTCCCACTACCTGCTAAGGTACTTACGGTAGAGGAATTGGTTAACGACAACCAGTCTGGTAAGGTCGTAGCAGTAATTTCTGAAAAATCGCCATCAGTATCATTAGCTGTGATTTCATAAGTATAAGTAGCGTTGGCTTTTACATTGGTCACTGCCGTAGATGTGAAAACTGGTGCTGAATTGATATCGTCAACATCGGTTACCGTAATGGTTACATCCTGATTGACACTATTTGCACCATCGCTGGCGACCACATTGATGACGTAAGTATTATTACCATCACTATCCGCTGGATTTTCAAAATCTGGAGCAGTTCTGAAGGTCACCACACCAGAAGCCTCAACAATATCAAACAATGCTTCATCATTGCCTGAACCCAAACTATATGTAAGTGTGTTTGCATCAGTAGCTGCAACCGTATATACTGTCCCTATACAATTTTCTGCGAAATCTATGGTTTGAGTGGAGTTGATATTGGGTGGAGTTTCATCAAAAATAATGATCGTGGTTAAAGGATCACTTATATTACCTGCTTGATCCGTCAATGTTGCTGTGAATTGCCATGATTCATCACGAAAGAGACCTGCGTCACGAAGTTCTTCAGGAATAAAAAGCTCTTGACCTGTACTCGTAAGATCATCAAAGGTAAATCTCGCAGCTTGCCTTGGTCCTATCCTGGTTGCAAGCACCAATAAATCTGCACCAACTTCCAATCCTGAGTAAGTGATTTTAAAATTTGATTGATCTGCTTGACCAACTACTGTGTGTGAAGGCGTTGCAGAAAACCCTGAAGGTGCCGTGTTATCAAAAGTAATATTTATAGAGTTAAAGGTCGTTGCGGTATTTCCAGACTCATCAGTACCATCAAAAGATATCATATAAATAGTGCCACTCACCAGGGTAGGAGCATTGGTAAGTGATGCCATGGTTCTTACTCCCGCATTAAGTTCTGTTCCTGCCAGATTGACTACATGTGGAGAGCTTGCATCTTCAGCACCTCCACTACGCGTGAATGTCACCGTACCTGAAGCGATTGTCTCTGATAAAGTATAGCCCACATTAGTATTAGCCACTATACTGCTAGAGGCTGGACTTACAGCACTGAAAACAGGTGCTGTTGTATCATCTAGTGTGGTAACATTTACTTTTGCAGGACTCGCTCGAAGATTAGCTGTTGCTGCCTTATATACTGTGGGAGTATTATTTTCAAAAGATGGGTAAAGAGGTGGGTTAAAAGTGTATTCTGCCGAAGATTTCCCGTAAGAACTATGAGCATTTAAGTAAAATAAAATTACTATAAAAGTTAAAGGGATGAGTTTAAGTTTATGATCTGACTCGTGAAGTTGCATAAGTTTTTCTCCTTTCATTAGTTTGATTTTTTTAATTAAAGTAATTGATTCATTTATATCCGTATTAAGCGAAAACCTAAGAGTCAACAACTAACTAGGGCTTGGGATTTAATTTGATCAGAAGGTCTAATCATCATCATTTCTACAGAATTGATTGAACCATATCGCGTGATCATGCGAAGTAAAAGTTGCATCTCTAAAACAGGATTGGGCCATAATGCCCATCCCTTAGTTAAAATTGATTTCATAAAAAAAGGCTAACTATTTTGTTTAAAACTTCACTTATAGTGAAATAAGCAAGGCAAGAACAGCATTTCACCTCAGAATCTGAAGCTTAGATAGGGTAGTTTTTCCTATCCTCCCCTGAAAAATACACTGATTGTCCAAAAAATTATCAGCTGAATGCTATAATGACCTCAGTTTCGATTAATAATTGTTCAAATTCGCTTCCTTGGACGTCATTCTGGAAATGTTCTTTATTTTCCGATATGACGCCCCTATTTATTAATCGACTGAGGTTAATGAGAAAACACGTTAGTTCCCCGAAGGCTGAAAGTCATTCTTACCTACCATTATCTTCAGGATGAGTTGAAAGATGTCAGTGGTCAAATTTTCTGTTTCTGGGAATGTTAATAGTTCAATATTATCAATGCTAATAATGGGTAAAATAATCTTTACCCTGTTATTCTTCTAATTCTTCGTGGAAATTTAAGTATTTACGACCTGCGTCTCTTCTGTTGGATACTTGCAGTTTGCTGAGGATGTTTCGAATATGAAACTTGACTGTGTTTTGACTTATGAATAACTCATCGGCAATTTCCTGATTGGTCTTATCTTGAGCCACCACCTTTAGTACCTGTATCTCCTTAAGGGTAAAACCATATGCTTCTATCAGTTCCATTGTAGTAGCTTCACGCTGATTTAAACCTTTGTTGCCTTTTTCCAATCGCTTAGCATATTCCAAAAGTTTCTTGCGATTAAGCTCGTTTTCTTTATTTAGTTGCTTAGTCTGGTACATGATGGCATAAGTGAAGATCACCATTTCAAACACAGAGCCTAACTTATAGTAATTCAGAGGTAGATTCAATGCCATTATCCCAAAATGAGGACTAATGTAGTAGTCATGTGCAAAAAATAAAGGAAGTCCATACGCAATGGCGAAGAACTTCGAATAGTGCGATTTATTCCAAAGCAAAACACTACAAGACCAAAAAATATCAAGTGCCAGAAGATTGAAGATGTGAATAACCGCAAAAACAAAAAAATTCCCAATCAACTGATAAATACCCATCGAAATTACAGCAGCAACCACCATTGCAACTCCGTACTTTCTGGTTTTGAGAAATTGTTGATCAAGTTGCAAGTAGCTGGTTGTAAAAAAAATAGAGCTTATTACTACAATGAGATTAACAACAGGTTCCAGCCGCTCATTTACCCCTTCAAGACCGAATATTAATGCAAATACACCATCTTTATACAAAGCATTCATAGCCAAACCGATGACCATAAAGACATAATGAATGTAAGTTGGGTTCCTTAATGAATAATATGATAACAAATTGAACAGCAGTATTGGCAGAATAATTCCAATATATAATCCAATAATTAAATACATTGAATACTCACTATCATGATACTGATCATCTGAGGATATTTCAATAGGAATTCTTCCTTCCAATAAACAATTAACCTTAAGATAGTAGGTCTTCTTAGTGTCTGACGGCGATATCTTGAAAGCTGGATATCGTGAATAACTCAAGCCTTCCAATCTATTCCCCTGATGATAAAACTGGGTTCGAGTAATGTGAGATTCAGGTATAGACAATATTTGAGGTGTATCGCTAGGTAAAATGGCTACCTTGAACCAATAAACACCATTATGAAAACCTTCATAGATCGGTTCAGTGTAAGTAACCCAATCAATAGTCTCAGCCGTAACTTCTTCATAAGTAAGATCTGAATGTATATAGCTAATTGATTGACTCAATCCCACTGAAACAGTAATAAACACTAATAACGAGGCAAGAAGTAGCTTCTTCATTTTCTCTTTTGCTAAAACAACGCAAATTTATGTAGAAACTCCTTAATGCCAAAGAGAGATTTACAATGACGAA
>CALGOB010000234.1 GCA_937958005.1 uncultured Cyclobacteriaceae bacterium | reverse complement strand
AATGATGCATTAGACTTTTAAGAGAAAATCATAAATGGCTGTTAGATAGCTGCTTAAATTCTGATTTGCAACGCAGACATAGTCTCCATTATGGTGAGTAGGAAATTAGGATTTAAGTGGCTAAATGACTGTTAGTTATGGTTTGCATCAAATTTCTATTGCATCATTCAAAGGTTTTTGGATTCCTATGATCTAGCCTAAAATTCTATTTTATGAGCCTATAAGTCAAGCTTATTTATTTGAAATTTCTCCAGAGAAGACCCAAATGATGTGAAACATATAACTTGTTTTTAGCTCTCAATAAATATAAACTCATTTCTGCCTAAGAAGTGAGGCCATATTTGAAACTGACGTTATTCAGTTGATTGGGTATATGTTTTTACTGCCTTAACAGGAAAAATACATTTTACTTATTTAACCAATCTGTAACTATTTCAATGAGCTCAAGTCTTTTGTCTGAAAAGGAATGGTCGGTGTTTACTAAAACGTACCTGACGTTTTTAATCTGCTCAACCCAGTCTTTGTTTCTATCGTTTTCGTCTAAAACCAAAACCTTTTTAGTTTTCAATTCCTCCTTGTAAAGTAGCGGATTATACTGGTCAATATTTTCTGTTAATTCTGTTACAAACTGCTTGGGGTTTATATTTAACATAAATAAACTTTTGAGATAGCCTTGTAGCCAATTAAAATCTTCTTGAGAGGTGATGCTCACGTTCCAAGGGGAATACATACCAATCCGTCTCACCCTTTTATCTTTTGCTCCACTTAAAAGAGCCAACCCACCACCCGTACTATGCCCGAATAAGATATATGAATTAGGTTTAATCCTATACTTTTTTGAATTTTCAGGGAGATCAAAAAAATCCATTAATTCTTTCACATCCTGTAGGCAGTTTGAATATAAGAATTCCCCTTGACTGCCCCATGAACCTCTATAATTAAAATAAATAACGTTTCTCCCGTTTCTTCTTAATACTTGTGCTAAATCAAGGTTTCTTTCGTTTCCTGGTAGTCCGTGAAGTAGAATAACGGTTTCTTTTTCTTCTTCCCCATCAGCGAACATGCCAAAAGCGGCAATAGAGTCTTTCCCGATAGTTATGAAAATCTCTTCACTTGTAGCTTGGAAATTATTTTTGATATTTTGTGCAGTTACATAGTAGCTACAGAACAATAGAAAAGGTAAGACTAGTATTGATTGCTTTTTCATTTGAAGGATTTCCTATTTCAACTAATTGTACAGCTTGTATCTACGAAGGCTATTCTTTTAAATTTTTTCTATGCTTCCGCACAAAGTAAAAAATAGAATATGATGCAACTAATATCAATACAAACCATTTCCAAATAGCATAATTGATTACTGGTTGAGATTCATTTTTTGCATTCAGTTCTTCGATTTTGTAACCTTTGACACTTTTTTTAGGGAAGTAATCATTGGTGTTTTCCGCACTTTTTGCTATTTGATCTTTATTGGGTAACTCAGCTTCATTCAATTGTTTGCGTATTTCTTTCAATTGATTCTGATAGTTTTTGATGCTTTTAGACGAAATACCATTTATTTCTTCCATTTCCTTATTCAGGAAATCCTCTAATTTGGCATTATTACAAACATTCAGATTACAGGATAGTCCAACAGTCTCAACAGTTTCTAGGAACTCAGACAATAATTTTTGTTTCACCTCCTCGTCTGGTGTCCAGTATGATTTCCTGATGGCTTCATACATCCGAGAGATCATTACTTGATAAGCGTATAAATTACCTGATTCCTCAAATCGCTCGGCTATGTCCAATTCATATTTATCCTTTACATAAACCTCATAAAAATTATCCCATTTATTCTGATCAACGGCCTCGGGGACTGTAACCTGCCATCCCCATAGATTCGCACTTACCTGACGTATAAAACGACTGCCAGAATACCCCTCATCCAGCATGGCGTTGATCCAGGTTGGGTTAAGGTAACGAGTATTCATTTCCTTACTGAGAAAATACTTAAGCTTTTCATGCTTCATACTTCCTTCATCGGTCAGGTTAGAAACAACTACTTCAGGTGAAGCACCGTCTATTGACCGGATGGCAAGTGCTGTACCGCCTAGGTACTGGAAAAAATCATCATTATCCAGGGTTGCGTAAAGATGTGTGGTAATGCTGTGCAATACCACTTTAGTTCCTGAAAGGTTTTGCTTGTAAATAGAAAGTAATAATGAATCGGCAATGGGTTCGTTTCCCCAAAAATCTGCACTATATGGAAAATGCATGCGATTCATAAAGACGTCAGCAACTTCTTTTTCATCTTCCCAGCTACCAGATGCATCTACAACTGTGTTGGTACCTGTTCCATAAACACCGTCTGGGGTAGAGAATGTCCTCACTTTTGAAAGTGCAGTAGCCTTTTTTTTATTGATACCTCTGTCTATCAGTAGCTGGTAATTACGCTGGGTATTTCTTCGTACATAATTATCTACTTCCTTTTGCTGATTGGCTAAATTCACCGCCTTGTCTAGCAATAGAACCAGCTGAGGGAATATATCGCGATATAGCCCTGAAGGAATTAATATGATATCAATTCTGGGATGGTTCATCTTATTCCGCGGAATTACTTTTAAGTCGGTGACTTTTCCAAAACCGTCATATATTGGTTTAACCCCCAACAAACTCAATATTTGAGATTCCATAATACCTTCATTTCGGATACATTCAGTTGCCCAAAGGTTGTACGTTAGTTTATCAGGCATTTCGCCATTATGCTCTTCTTGGTAGGTCTTAATCAAATCATTCGCCAATCGGTTCCCTTCTTTGTAAACTTCAGGAGATGGTACATAATCTGCATCAAATGCATAGAAGTTTTTACCTGTTGGAAGTGAATTGGGGTTGCGAAGTGGGTCGTTTCCAGTAGCTGCTTGAATGTATTTACCATCAAGCGCATCAATCAGTGCACTGAGTTCTGACTCAGCACTTGCCACAATTCGTTCCCTGATATCATTTGTATAGGCCTTCCTCTCCCGCTCACTCATATCCGTTTTTTTAGAAACAATGGCCTGAACATTTTTTTCCACGTACTCAGCTTTTGGGAGTCTTCCGAAGGTATGTAATCCAAGTGGAGAATGCTGCTCTTGTATTTCTTCAATATAGTGTTCAATGTAATGCAGCTGTTCATCATTTATAATGGTATCAATTTCCAGATCTGCCATAACCCCGTATTGCTTCGCATATTTGTGTATCTCTTTGAATTTCGCCCGAGCCAACCCAGGACTTTTGGCCTCTGCAATTTCGTGCTCTGAGATAAGTCTCTCAAGTTTTTTAAGCTCCGGATTGATATTGATCCGATCAAAAGGAGGTGTCATATGATCAATAATGATGGCACCTGAGCGACGCTTTGCTTGAAGGCCTTCACCTACATCATCCACTATGTATGGATATATGTTGACCATATCGCCAATAAGCGCTTCAGAGGCATCATGTTGGTTTAATCCAGTTTCCTTTCCAGGGAGCCATTCCAGCGTACCATGAGTGCCTAAGTGTACGATGGCATCTGCGTGAAATCCATACTGTAAATAAAGATAAAAAGCGACGTATTGGTGATGGGGCGGTACTGATATATCGTGGTGCATCACATCTAGGTCGTGGGACCATCCACGGACAGGTTGAGGGGTCAATAAGATGTTTCCATATCTTACGGAAGGAATCACTAAATATTTCTTTCCATATTTATCTGACCAAGTCATTACTTTATTATCTTCTGGCTTACCCCATTGTTCTTCAATCTCATTTCTTAAGGTGCTTGATAATCTCGCATACCATTCAAGGTAGAGGTCTATAGGAATCAGCGTTGCATTTCCTTTTTCTACCAAATTGTTAATTTCTTTTGGTGCCCAATTCCCTACATTGATACCGTAAGTAGAAACATCTTTAAAAATTTTGTCTTCCGTAAGTTGCTGATCCCCCAACTCATAATCCTCTTTTTTAAATCGGTCCAGTATCGAATGAATACTGTTTGGAACCACATTCAGATAACTTGCACCTAGCAATTCTTTTCCGGGTGGGTGACTATAGTAAATCACGGCTACTTGTTTTTCCTGATTGGGTTTATTTTGCAATACATGCATTTTTTGCACTTTTTTGACTAATCTCTTAACTTGGAAGACAATCGGCAACTTGATTTTTACTTGTGCAAGTGAATCCTTTGTTTCTTTACTACTGGTAACGATAGGCTGTATACTACCCATTTGTTCGGGAACAGTGAGTTCATTGGCACGCTTGTAAACTTTTATGCCTTTTTCATTTTGCATCCATTCCTCTACACTTTGATTGACCTGAATCATATTGATCACAGGAATACCCAATTTTTCGAATGTTTCTCGATTTATGTTTGGATTAGCTCCAAGCCAAGCGGATTGCGCTAATATCACTTCTGGAATTAAATCCCCATTTCTATCATAAAAGAGTGAATCCGTATCCTTTGTAGTTGGAAATCCATAATAGCAAAGTACGTTGAATCCGTGATCCTCAAATTGGCGGACATATTCCTGAAAATGTAGTAATTGTTCGGATAAAAAATCGCTTCGCCATAGATTGATCGCAATCCAGGGATTTCCTTCCATGTAGGCGTCATAGTGATTTCGGTAAGCTTCAAAATCTGTAAATACCTTTTTGTTTTGAAGATTGCATAAGGCAAAATCAGGAATAGGTATTGGGGATTGTTTTGGGAGATTTATGTCCAGTGCGCGTTTGCACTGATCTAAAATCATCGCAACTAGATTATCGCGGCCAGACTGCTGATAAAAAGCGAGTGTTTGTTGATCCCACTGGATATTGGTATTTGTTCCTAATTCAGCAACTTCTGATGATCCAACAGCGAAAACATTAATTTTTGTTTTTGCCAATTGGTTTAATATTGGTAATACATTGCCCACTTTTGCAGGATTGACTATGTCTATGAATATGAGTTGGTTACTGCTCAAAGTTTGATAGCTTACCTGATCAAGTTGAGAATAGTAGTAACATTTTATATTTGTATCAACTTGATAATCCATTAATGCCTTCTTAGTACTAATCACAACACTTTCCCCAAGCTGATGATAATTATCAGGAAGCAATAAAGCAATACTCATCTTATCATCTTGAGCCTTGATCAATTCGTTACTTCCCAGTAAAAAAATAAGAACACAAAGAAATCTTTTCATAGTCATTTAATCAATTTACTTTTCGGGTATATAAATAACTCGTCCATCATCAAGCTTATAAGCAGTTCCCAATTTCACCCCTTTTCCAGACTCTTTGGTTTCAGTTATTTTTTCAATTTTGATATCTTTTCCTTTTTTTGTAATGATCTGGATTTCACCATTCGGCAATGTTTTTGTAATGACCAATTCTGAATCAGGATTAAAAAGATCAAGTGTGCTATAAGCCATAAATAGGGCAAAAAATAAAGCGACAATGAATACGATACTAACATCGAATAAATTGGCCATGCTACTGATAGGATCTGAATCCGAAGAATAATCCTCATCAATCAATGAATGTCTTTTTAGTATACTCATCTCTTTTGATCTATTAACTCTTTATTAATTTTTCAGTCTGTGATTCAGCAGTTTCCCAGTCCACTAAATTCCTTTCACATAAAGTCTCGCATTCCAGTAAGTCTCTTTTCATCCATTCATTTTGTATAGAATGCATGATAAAAGCAGATAGCCCGCAAGCCATCCCAACTACTGTAGTAGTGAATGCAGTAACCATATTGGCTGACATAATTAAGAGGTCGCCCTGTGACAGAGAGGCAAGCGCTGTACCCATCGGGATCAAGGTGCCCATTAGCCCCAAAGAAGGGCCAATTTTTATCATCAAACGATTTGCGCTGAGTGACTTACTATAGCTTTGTAGCCACTTACGAAGCTTGTAAACCAGGTCTACTTCTATGGTTTTATAGGTTGAAGCAGGAGCTTTAAAGTAATTATTGCAATCAGATTCAAACGCTTGAATTTTCTTGAAATTACTATTCCGCCGTTGTTTCAGTTCACTCATAAATTTGCCTAAAGTCACAGCTTGGTGGGCTAATACTAGCAGTACCCCAATAATAACAGGATAATAAAACAGGTTTGCAATAGCATGTAAAGCAGATTCTAAAATATTCATATGATTAAGATCTTATTCTTTCTTTCCAAAAAAAGCCACCTAGCATTAACCCAAGTAGGATACTAAGAAGCAAAATATTGTGTTGATTAATTACTGAAGACAAAGGAATGGTGGCAATAGGTTTCAGGTTCTTTTGAATGCTCAAAGCAACTGGTTCTGCTATAATGAGCAAAGTAAGCAGCGTGCCAACTTTTAAAAAATACTCTTGAAAAGAGTGAAGGAAGTCAGGCCACTTATTTAAGCACATTACTAAGGTCAGCAATACGAAAGGAATTGTTAGCCAAGGTACTGACAGACTAAGCTGAAAATATAAAGAGGCATAAGCTATAAATGTTATAGAGGTAAAAACTGTTATCTTGACTATTTCCCCTAAGCTTGATCTTCCTAAATGTAGTAGGTAATTCAATAGTAGTAACAAAAGCAGTAATATTTGAATATTGTTTTTTATGTAGGTTTCTAGAAATAGAAAACAAATTAAAAGTCCGGTAAAACTTGCATAGGCAGCAATCCAGCGCACTTTTTTACTTCCTGTGGTAGGTACTGCACCATTCATTCCATACAGTCCTAGAATCAGTGTCTGCAGACATACTAATACAAAGTCAATTGTCATATTTTAGATATCACTTTTGTTTAATGATTACTATACATGATTTCTGTTGCAACAAGTAAAACAAACCTTATTTACACAAAAGGGAAGTATGTAATTAAATCAACATATCACCATCTTTTAACCCGAAAGTAGTGATGTCAGTATTTTTTGGCAGGTCTCCTGGCTTATCCAAATTTCTGAAGCCTTCCCGTCAAGCCCTTTACAGTCTCAACAGTGGCAAGTGAATTTCAGAAATATCATAAAGGATTTACAGTTGCGGGTACAGCTCCGAATTTTTCATATGAATCATCGGATTCCCATTTTAAGGCTTTCTTCAAATAGAAGAAAGACCACCAATCCGATGCGAAACTAGTATTTATTCATGACTTTACATAGGATGTACTTTTATCATGCTAATGGGAGCACTTAAAACAAATAATTTTTAATCCCTAAGGGATATTAATTTCCCTAGGGCACCCCGACTCTCATATGTTTGTACTAGATAAAAAAGTACAATTTTGAACAGTGGCTTAATCAGGTAGAAGAGAGACCCGACTCTAAGGTTGATTCATTAGAGGTTATCATACCTAGCGCGCAACTTAGTTGCGTGGCTCTTACCCACTCAAAGTCTCCTTTTTAGGGACTCTGAGGATAGTATGTGCAAGATGTTTGTATCACATAACAAAGATGCCTGGTGACCAGTTTGTCAGTGTTTTCTTTGAGGCAATGATGGCGATAGATTGGCTGTGAAGATACAGCCAAGAGTGTAAAAAGAATACTTCTTTCAATTGACCGTTTATGAGGTATTTATTTCATTTTTAACCTAATTTTGATCCAAATCTTGATTAATTAGTTGATGGGAAAGATGAAGCCAATTATGCTTGTGGGTACAGGATCAGATGTCGGTAAGAGTTGGGTTACTGCAGGGATTTGTAGATGGTTGAAAAACAACGGTTATGATCCTGCGCCATTTAAAGCACAAAACATGTCCCTCAATAGTTTTTCAACACCAGAAGGTTTAGAAATAGGCCGAGCACAGGCAGTTCAGGCGGAGGCTTGTAAATTAGCCCCTATGGTAGAAATGAACCCTGTTTTATTAAAACCATCATCAAAAAATAAATCTCAAGTGGTATTGCATGGTAAACCCATAGGAGATCAAACTGCCAAAGAGTACTTTTCTAATGACAAAAATGATTTATTTGATGCTGCAAAAAATGCCTTTCGTTCATTAAATAAAACTTATGATCCTGTAGTGATGGAAGGTGCGGGAAGTATTAGTGAAATCAATTTGAAACACCGGGATATAGTAAATATGAGAATGGCATATGCAGCTGATGCCTGTGTTTATCTAATCGCTGACATTGACAGAGGGGGCGTTTTTGGAAGTGTCTACGGCACAATCGAGCTCCTTGAAGATTGGGAACGAAAATTAATAAAAGGAATCATTATCAATAAATTCCGAGGAGACTATACACTTTTTGAAGAAGGAAGGCAGATGCTCGAAGATTTAACTTCAATACCTGTAGTTGGGGTTTTGCCTTATGCTTCAGACATTATATTGGAAGAGGAGGACTCTGTAGCACTTGAAAAAAGAAAAACAACCGCTCAAAGTGGGAAACTAAATGTGGCTGTTGTGCATCTTCATTACATGTCAAACTACACAGACTTTCTGGCATTGGAACAGGAGCCATTGATCAACCTCTACTTCACCAGGAATCAAGAAGAGTTAGTCAAAGCAGATGTGCTGATTATCCCTGGGACTAAAAATACAATTGAAGACCTTGTGGCTATAAAAGAGGAAGGAATCAGTAAAACAATTCAAAAGTTGTATCAAAAAATACCTGTAATCGGAATTTGTGGAGGATACCAAATGATGGGTAAGTGGATTAGTGATCCATTTGAAGTTGAAAGTAAACGGGGGAAAGAAATGGGGTTGGCATTATTTGATGTGACCACAACCCTCACTAAAGAAAAAACTGTTGTACAACGAAAATTTTCTTATAAAAATTATTCAGATACTTGTGTAGGGTATGAAATCCATATGGGAGAATCGAAATTCCCTGTCGGTAAACACCTTAACTTAATAGATGGAACGCCAGAAGGTTACTATGATGGTAATAAAAGCTGGGGAAGCTATCTCCACGGAATTTTAGATAATCCGGTAGTAATAAATGAGTTACTTCATTTAAAAAATAAGGATGCTAAAGCACAAAACTACCGACAATTTAAAGAAGAACAATTCGATAAATTATCTGAATGGATTGACCAGCATCTAGATATGAATTATATCATAAATAATAGCAAAGAAGGATGATCAATGGACATGGTGATGACCGTCATCTTTACAAGCGTGAGATTAAGTATAATTTTAGCTCCAATGTATATTATAAGGGCTGCCCGCCAGAACTCTTGAATGAAATTAAAGGTGCCGTTTATTCAATCGAGAATTACCCTTCTCCTGCAGCAGCAGAACTAAATGAAGCAGCTGCAAAAAGATATCAGTTAAATCAAAATCAGTTTTTGTTTACCAATGGAGCAACAGAGGCATTCTATTTAATAGCTCATGCGTTTTTAAACTCATCTGTGGCTATAGTAGCACCAACCTTCTCGGAGTATGAAAGTGCATGCGAAATTTATGGTTTAGCTTATCATTTAGTTGATAGAAGCGTCCTGAAGCCTAGTGAATATCAACTTATTTTCATTTGTAATCCCAATAATCCAGATGGAAGTATCATTCCAAGCGAAGAATTGATCAGTTGGATCGAATCAGCACCTTCCACAACATTTATAATTGATGAGGCTTATATAGAATTTACCAATAAACTGGAGTCATTGATTCCTCTAGTTGATCGCTTACCAAATTTAATTGTAGTTCGCTCTTTAACTAAGACATTCACTATCCCTGGGATACGGCTTGGTTATGTGGTAGCTTCCTCACATCATATAAAGAAACTTCAAAGTAAGAAAATGCCTTGGAGCGTGAATGCACTAGCTGTCCATGTTGGATTAAGATTGTTTAGTGATTATGACAGATGGTTATTCAATGTAGCTGAACTACTGGCCGAAACTAATATTTTTAGAGAAGAACTATCAGCAATAGACTGGTTGAAATTAGTGCCATCACATACTAGCTATTTCCTTGTGGAAATGAAAAAAAGAACTGCTGCTGAACTAAAAAACTACTTAGTAAAGAAGCATGGTATTTTGATAAGAGATGCGACAAATTTTAAGCATTTGGAAGGTGAATATATCCGATTATCGACACAGGGTTTTGTTGCTAATAATTGCCTTATAAATGCACTGAAAGGTTGGGAGTAACGAATAGGAATTACCTGTTAGCTTTCATGTAGCATAATTAGAAATGCGAAATGCATAATTAGAAACTACAATTTGTCGATAATGTATTGGTTTGAGTATAAAAGAGAAATAAAAACGCTTTGGATTCCCCCTTTTAAAGGGGGGTTGGGGGATTTCTTGGAATCAATCATTTTCTTTCTTCCTACTTTATGGACAAACTCTAATTAATTAGTTAGATCAATTCAGAACGATAACAATGAATTTTTAGTGATTAGCTCAAATATATATATCTTATTAATTGCCTTTGTACTTGACTCTTTACTGGGTGATCCTCGATGGCTACCACACCTGATTGTGCTATTTGGAAACTGCATAGCCAAGGGTGAAAAAGTACTAAACTATGGAAAGAATAAGTTTTTGAAAGGAATGTTTTTGGTAATTGCACTTGTTTTAGCTTCATATTTTCTAGCTTATTATTTACTGCTATGGTTACAGTCTCTTCATATAATTCTGGCTGATGCAGTGGCTGTTTTAATTTTGTTTTATTGCATGGCAAACCGAACGCTCATCAAAGAAGGAAAGGCAGTATTCGATGCTCTTAAATTGAAAGGGTTAGAAGCTGGTAGAGAGCGGTTGTCATGGATTGTTGGGAGAGATACTACGACGCTCAACGAACAACAGATACGCACTGCAACGATGGAAACATTATCAGAAAATTTAAGTGATGGAATGATTGCCCCACTCTTTTATTATTTCATTTTAGGTGTTCCTGGAGCGGTAATGTATAAGATGATCAATACCTTTGATTCAATGATTGGGTACAAATCCGACCGTTATTGGGAGTTCGGGAAATTTGCTGCTAAACTTGATGACGTGGCAAACTTTATTCCTGCAAGGATTACAGCCTTTCTGATGTTACTAGTTGCAGGGAAACTCAAGAGGTTAGTTTTCGTTTTTCAGGAGGGCAAAAAACATTCAAGTCCGAATGCTGGATATCCCGAAGCAGCATTAGCCTGTATTCTGAATTGCCAATTTGGGGGACCCAATTACTACAAAGGAAAATTAGTGGCAAAACCTTACATTGGTAAAAATGCACGTACGCTTACCGATGAAGATTTGAAAAAAGCCTCTTATATTAACTGGGCCAGCAGCATTCTGATGATTACACTATATTGCTTGACTATTTACTTAATTCATGAGTTCATACATTAAGAAATATATTATTACTGGGGCTCCTGGCACAGGAAAAACTACTTTGATAAATGCACTAGAGGAACAATATTCCTGCATGCATGAAGTCTCCAGAAAGGTGATCGCAGATGAGCAAGAAAAAAATGGAAATGGAATGCCTTGGAAAGATGTGTCTAAATTCACTGATTTAGTGTACAAGGCATCTATTGCTGAACTAGCTTTAAATCCTCATGCTATATTAACAGATCGATCTCTGCTTGACCTGATAGCTTACCTTTTGGTAGAAGGTAAATCGGTGCCATCATCGCTCAATGATTTTCCATATCATCATAAATATGAGAAAAAAGTTTTTTTTGCCCCTATGTGGGAAAGCATATTCCATCAGGATATGCAGCGATTACAAGAGTTCGCCTATTGTCAAGAACTTGAAAAAGCCTTGGAGAAAAACTATATCAAAAGAAGGTTTGAAATTATCAAACTTCCTAAACAAAGTGTTGCAAATCGAGTTAGTTTTATCAGTAATCATTTAAAACTTTAACAGGTTAACTGAAAACGAGTAATTATCATGGTTGATTTTATGAGCCAAAACAACAGTTCCTATTGATTAAATGATCTGTGAGGACACAGATCAATGCGATTTTAGGCTGATAAATAAACCGAGATAATTTCTGTTATTTCTACTGTTTTTAAATGAAAATCAATTTAACGCACTAAAAATAGGCAATCTTATTAATATGAAGATCTATACAAGAAAAGGAGATAAAGGCAAGACTGGAGTATTTGGAGGTAAAAGAGAGTCTAAAAATGGAGTAAGAATAGAGTGTATCGGTACTTTAGATGAAGTAAATAGTACCATCGGTTTACTGCGAGTCAAGCTTGAGGCCGGTCATGAATGGCAAAATAATCTTCATAAGATCCAGAAAGATTTAATGGATATGATGTCACACTTGGCACGTCCATCTGATTCTAATAAGGAAAATCAAAATCCAAGACCTACAGATGGAGCAGAATTCTGTGAACAATGGATTGATGAGCTGGAAAATGCATTGAGTAGTCCGTCAGATTACTTTTTACTTCCCGGTGGGAACGAGGTATCGGCCTTATGTCATGTCTGCCGAACTCAAATTCGACGGGGAGAACGTACTTTGATTAGCTTGGCGGAAGAAGACCCGTTGTGTGTAGAAGAATATGTAATTGCTTATATTAATCGTTTGTCGGATCTGTTCTTTACTCTAGCAAGAGCTGAAATGGATAAGCATGGGGTGGCAGAAGAAAAATGGAATTTATTTCTATACAAGAGAAAGAAAAAAGCTTAATTAGAAAGCAATAACCTAAATAGGATGTTGCGAGGCTGAAGAAAATGTGTGCTCATTCTTCAGCCTCTCATTTCTCAAGACTTGAAGAAGCTCTGATATGTTTTGACAAGTGATCTTATGATCTAAAATTTTTAACTGCCATTTTTTATGGCTGTAGTTTACTTCAATAGGAAAGTTTTGATCATCTACTATCTGGTAACCATCTCTTTCTAAAGCGCGACGCGTCCATGTGCTATAAATGTCATTTCCTGAGACAGAGACTTTTCCTTTTGGGGGATGTATGACTTTGAAAGACCCTGAATGCTTGTCAAATCGGAATGCATTGCTTTTGAAAACGCGTTCAAACATACCTGATAAGACCAGGTCTTCAGGAGTACCAGTTGCAAGTTTTTCTTCTCTGTTCATCAGCCAGATGGTATCTGCAGTCTGGAGAGCGAGGTCTAGCTCATGTGTAGAAAGAAATATTGCTTTGTTGGTTTCCTTCGCCAATCTTTTTAATAAGTTGATGATTTCAACACGATTTGGTAAATCAAGATGAGCGGTTGGTTCATCCAGCATGATTAATGGTGTATCCTGAGCCAATGCTTTGGCAATGAGTACGCGTTGTTTTTCTCCATCACTTAATTCATTGAAAAACCGATGTTTGTATTCATTTAGATGAACACTATCTAGCGAGTGCTGAATTATTTCATGATCTTTTGCCTGCAGTTTAGCAAAATAATTTGTGTAAGGATACCGACCGATAGAAACAATGTCCATCACGGTCATAGCCCCTACATTTATTTTGTCTGTTAAGACTAAACTTAAGAGCCGCGCATATTGATGTGATTTAATTTTTTTTACATCTACTCCTGAAATAAACGCATCTCCATCCAGTGGCTTTTGCAATCCTGCAATGGTGCGCATCAGAGTTGATTTGCCACAGCCATTTGGTCCTATCAAACATATTAGCTCGCCCTTGTGAACTTTTACATTAATGTCTTTTGCCAGTTCGAGTAAATTACCTTTAGTTCGATAGCCAATTGTCAAACCATGGGTGTATAAAATAGGTGTCATAGAATGATCGGCGCTTTTCTTTATGGTCTTTGTTTCTTTCAATTAAAAAGCTCCTTTCATTTTTTTGGTTTTGATAATTATTGCCAGGATGACTGGAGCACCAAAAAGGGCAGTTACTGAGTTGAGCGGTAAGGTGGTTTGTTTTCCAGGAACCTGGGAAACAATATCGCAGACCAACATCATCAACATTCCGCAGATCATTGTCGCTGGAATCAATACTTTATGGTTAGATGTACGGAATAACAACCGTGCCAGATGAGGTACTGCTACTCCTATAAAGGCAATGGGACCAGCAAATGCTGTGATGGTACCTGCCATGACACTGGTGATTAGAATTAGTTTAATTCTCGTTCCAGAAACATTGACTCCTACACCTTCTGCATAATTCTCTCCTAGGAGTAATGCATTCATTTGTTTGGCGTACAATAGGGATAAGAGAAGGGTGAGTAGTAGGATAGGCCCCATTACCTGCAATTGAGACCAAGCTACTCCAGAAAGACTGCCAAATGTCCATACCAGAAAGTTTTGGATCAGCTCTGGGTCACTGAAATATTGCAAAATATTTACGATTGCTCCAGTGATAAAACCAAACATCAAACCTACGATTAAGATGGTAACACTGTCTGACAGCCTCGCCGAAGCGAGTAATACACTTAAGAGTACTAGAAATGAACCTGTTATGGCAAAAATGACAAGACCCCAGCTGCCTAAGGTTTCCTGAAAATTCTCTGACACCTCTAAAAATGCAGTGGAAGAAAGTACAAAAACAGCTACTCCTAGACTAGCTCCATGACTAATTCCTAAAACTGAAGGGCCTGCCAATGGATTTTTAAACAAGGTTTGCATTTGTAGCCCAGCAGTAGAGATCCCTGCCCCGGCTAGTATGGCCGTGATTGCCTTTGGAAGTCTGAAATTGAAAAAAATGTAATCCCATGATTTTTTAGAGGCATTCCCAGAAATGATTTGAAACAATTCTTCTACAGAAATTTTAACACTGCCCAAACTCAAGTCAAGGATAAACAATACGATTGTCAATCCAATACCTGCAAGTATGATCAAACTGGGTTTT
>CALGOB010000233.1 GCA_937958005.1 uncultured Cyclobacteriaceae bacterium | reverse complement strand
GGGATATTAATTCCCCTGGCCGGGCACCCCGACTCTTGAGTCGATCATTAAATTATTGCCCATAGATACCCCGTACCCTTGGGTCGGGGTTGGTTCATTATTTGCTATGCGTCAATGAGACCCAGTCAAAAATACCGGGCGGACCGTACGTCATAGCGCTGCCATTACTCCGCTTTTTTCATTTATCAAAATCAAATTTACTATCAAATCTTAAACGCCCTTACAAACATCAATTGGTATAATTCGCAAATTTCTAGGTTGAGCAGAAAAAAGTAAATCACGTTATTTTGCTAAATGTGTACCTCACAGTATTCAGTGAGTAATGATAAATAAAGAATATTTTCTTGCATAAATAGCCATACAACAACTTATATACCTCAGATAATTAAAGTGTTGGAAACAGAATCTGCTAAAATTAGAACCTGTATATTCAATACGAATGATGCAATAGAAATTTGATGCAAACCATAACTAACAGCCTTTATCAATTATATTTGAATTAACCTGATTTGTTCATATGAAAATTAGAGCTTCTATATTAGGGCTGCTTTCTGAATTACAGAATTAATATATTGATTTTCCCTTTCATCAGTATGTAAGCATACATAATTAGTTAAATAACCAAATTGGAGGTCAAATACTACCTCATTTAATTTAACTCAATCTCTTACTCCTGTCTAAGCAACTCTATAGGGTTAAGTGACATATTAATTTTCACTTTCCATAGAATGGTAAGGAAGGTAAAAAGGGTCATGGTAACTATAGAAATTGCTATGATCCACAAGTTTATTTTTACATGATAAGCCCAAATACTATCCATCAAGGTAGGGGTAACAAAAAAACTTATCAATGCACCAGTGGATAAGCCAAGCAAAATAATGATTACATAAGTCTTATTAACATTCACAAGAATAGAAACCAAATGCGCACCAAGAATCTTCCTAATCCCAATTTCCTTCGTCCGGTTAGATAAATGCATAGATATCAGGGAAAATAACCCAATCAGAGAAAGAATAGTGGCAATACTTCCCATAAAAACAAAAATCTTCAAAATCATAGCATTGGTATAGGTAGATTCAAATCTTGCATGCATACCTGTCTTTATGTCATGATTTTCTCCTTGAAACAACTCATTCCAGAGTACTTTAGATTCTTCTTCCAATTGAGGTACATATTGAGTTTTAGTTTTAGCAACTAAATATCTATAATCAATCGGTTTTATAAAACGTAAGGATAAAGGCAGCACCTCACTATTAAAAGTATCATAGTAAAAGTCTTTAACAACTCCGATTACCCTGCAAGAAAGAGTGTCACTATAGGTTATTCTCTTCCCAATTGGATCTTTCCACTTCATAGTTTTCACAAATTCCTCATTAACGATTACCCCTTCATTAAAATCACTTTGTAGGCGGTAATCAAAATCTCTCCCTGCTATTAAGTTCAGCTCCATTACCTTTAAATAATCAGCCCCCACATCCATCCCTGCAATTAAAATTTGTCTGTCTTCTACTGTTACTTCTTCAAAATAGTTACGCCGTCCCACATGATCCGCACTACCAGTGATAGAAAGCACTTTAGGGTTTTGAGCTAATCGCTCCCTGAAAACATGAATGTCAGAAGAGCCATTAGTCAATCTAATTACAACAGTTTCATCCGTATCAAATCCTAAGTCTATTCCATCCTGAAAAAACGCGTTCTGAATAAAAAGCACACTTGATATGATTGTTAGCATTGTAAAGCATAATTGAATATATAATAAGAATTTTGAGAGCCTACCTACTTGACCAAATACAAAGTTTCCTTTTAAGATTTTTGAAGGTTGAAACCTACTCAGGTAAACAGCAGGGTATCCTCCAGCCAAAATGCCCAATGACCCTACCAATACCAATAGAAAAAACACAAAATTGATATCATCTGAAATGTGAAGATCTACAATGGCCTTAGGAAATAACTGATTAAATTCTGATGACAAGTAAGTTGATAATGGAATTGCTATAATTAAAGACAAGATGCAGACCAACAAATTCTCAGTTATAAACTGCCAAATAATCGTTGCTCTGCTCCCCCCGATTACTTTTCTTATACCTACTTCTTTAATCCTATTAGCAGATGAAGCAATGGCAGTATTGATAAAAGTAAAACTTGAAATCAACAAGATCAAAAGTGAAATAAAAGCGACAACTGCTACGATTGGCCAGGGAAGGATATCTCCAAAAGGACCAACTACCTCTTGATCATAAGCTCTAGCAGCCATGCCTTTTAATGGATCTGCATAGTAATTCAATATTTCTTTATTGGGTATTCTTTGCTGGTGAAACTTTGTAAGTTCAGCCATTTGATTATCCAAATCTGAAGGAATAATCCCATTCATAAATGTAAAGAAAAAAGTCGTTGAATTGTTCCAATCTGTTAATTGAGCATCATAAATATCAAGGTAATTTTTTATGCTTGTAAGCGCTTCAAAATTTGTACTTGAATTAAGTGGTTGTTCTTCAAAAACTCCTCCAATAACCCACTCCTTCTCTTTACCATTATCTAAAAAGCTTAAGGTTTTTCCTACACTATTCAATTCATTAAACAGTTTAAGAGAAAGGCGATCATTTATTAAGATATAATTCTTTTCATCTAAATTTTCTATGGCTCCATATATCATTGGAATAGTAAAAATAGAAGGGTATGCAGCATCTACAAATCCAATTTTAGTCCCGAAAAGATCAGTTCCCATTTGAATAGTACCTTTGGAAACCTGATACCGTGAAATCTCATCTAATCCATTGATTTTCTTTAATTCAGTTTCAATAGCAAAAGGAGTCATGCCATAATGAATTAAACGGTCTGATTCTTTTTCTACAACATTCAACCGATATATTTCATCTATTCTCGTATTGTGTCCATCATGATCATGATAGAATCTAAAATTAAGATAAGCAACTATGCAACAAGCAATTGCCATGCCCATTCCTAGCACATTAATCAGTACAAAGATTCTGTTCTTATAGAGATTTCTCAGGGAAATTTTAAGGTAATTTTCTAACATATATTTTGGGTTTTAAATAACAAAGCAATTCCATTCAGCTCTTTCATAAAAGCTGTTCCAATGAGGGTATTGTCCGTCCTTATGAATTTATAAACTTAAGGTATTTGAGTACTTCCATTTTTTAAATAGACACCGCAAGAACTGCAGTATGTCCATTTTTTGTTGATTGGTTGATTACAAGAATAGCATAAGGCATTTTCCTGAGCTAATTTCTCATCACTATGCAATAATTGATTATTTTTTGTCTTCTTTGATCTTATCATCAAATAATTAATTAGCCCAAACACATTAGATATTAGCACTACAATCGCCCAAACTAATGGCCTTTTTACCTTATTTTTCAAGGCATCTCTATAGACCCAGATTGGTAGTAAATACCAAATCAATAAAAAGCATAACAAATTAACAATCCAATAATATCTTTTATGATTTTTTAAATGCTCTTCTCCCCTATCCGCATAAATCAAATAGTAGTTATCACTATCATCTATCTTCATAAAAACCGTTCCAAGACTTTGTCCATTCGTACCTATAATTTTGGTGGAGATGACAAATACTCCATGCCTTCTTTGATCATAGATATTAGTTGGAAGATCAAGAAATCTCCATAAACTCGGCCTTCCATTTTCAGTTTCAATTTCAGAAAATGAGATTTCATCAGAGGCATTTGATAACACAGACAAAAACTCGTCTTGATTTTTATAATGCCCATCTTTAGCAATCAAATCTTGTTGATCGCTGTAAATACCTTCTAAAAAGGAAAATATACGTAGCGGCTTACCGGCTAATAGTTGATGTTCATTATTTGAGACCCAAGTAAAAGTCTTAGCAGGTATTAACTCCCTGTCTTCTCTAAGAAGTTCAGGTATT
>CALGOB010000232.1 GCA_937958005.1 uncultured Cyclobacteriaceae bacterium | reverse complement strand
TGGTGATGCAACATTAAGAGTGTTAAGAGGAACAGATGTGGTTGCTTCTAGTGAGCAATCTCAAATTGTAATAAGAGAGTCTGGTACATATACAGTACAGTGGGTTAATAATAACCTGAACTTTGACTGTGAAGTTACTTCGGTGTCTTTCAATGTTGAGATTTCAGAGCAACCTACAGACGTCCCAGCTTTAACTAGCACAGGTCTACTAGAATTCTGTGATAGAGATGGTGAGGTTACTTTGACTGCTCCTGAAGGGTTTAGCCAGTATCAGTGGTTTAGAGGTACTGAGAATATTTCTTCTGCTACTGATGGTTTTGAGGCTACTTCTAATACATTGACAGTTACTCAAAGTGGTAATTACTCTGTACAAGTAGGAAACGCTGCTGGATGCTTTAGTCCTCTCTCTAATATAGTTGAGGTCACTGTAAGAGCATTACCAACTATCCCTAATTTTAATCAGTTTGAAGCTGTTTGTGATGAAGGCTCTATCACGTTCTCTTTCTTTGGGGCTGACCTTAACAGGTTTGTATATCAATTGATCAATGCTGAAACTGGTGAGCCTTCTGGAGATCCAGTAATAGGTAGAGATTCTGAATTGACATTAATTACATCTGCTAGTGTTTCTGAAGCGACTGATTTCTATCTTGAAGCATCTTATGCTGATGGTTCTGGTTGTCCTTTCTCTATTCCTACAAATGAAGTTACTGGTCAACCAAATAGTGTTAGACTGGAAGTTTTAGGTGCTAATTTGACTGCTGTTCTTTCTTCATTCAATACGACAAGAAGAGAAATCAGATGGTATAGAAATGACGTTCAGTTGGTAAGAAGAAATGATCAACTTTCTATCACAGTTACTGATGGTGCTACTTATAGAGTAGAGGTTGATTATGAAGGTGCAGGTCTTTGTACTGCCACTTCTAATTCTGTTGACTTAGGTGGTGCACCAGATGCTGGTAGAGCTGGAAGACTTGATGGTGTTAGTGCTAATCTTTCTCCTAACCCTGCTAGTAGCTTTATCAACGTTGATTTAGCTGGTAATAACTTTGGTAATTATAGAGTACTTATCATGACTATGACTGGTCAGGTTTTGATCTCTGAAGATTTAGATAAGCAATCTGAAGATTTCAGTAGATCTATTGGTATAGAGAACCTTGATAGAGGAATTTATAATGTCCAAGTTATTAAAGGCAATGAACTTGTAAGTTTCAGGATCATTAAACAATAATAAAAATGAAAAAATTAATATTTATATACACAATGATATTTGGGATGGCAGCTTTTGCCATCTCATGTGCAGAGCCGGAAGAACCAACCCCAGCTAATCAATTGTTTGGTAGGTGGACCGTTGTTGATTTGTTTGTTAACGGACAACAAAATGACGGAGGAACTCTTGACAGGTTTTTCTTAGAAAGAGATAATACATTTCTTTTAGAAGATGATAATGATGTACTTTTCGTAGGTACATGGACTGCTACAGCAGATCGTTTAACGTTAACTGCTGAAGACGGTACCGTTTTTGACTTTGAGATAGAACTTTTATCATTTACAAGATTGCAAGTAGAGCAAACGGTGAATAACCCAACTACTGGAAATCTTAGTATTAGGTATTTAATGAATAAGGATTCAAGATCAACTTTCTAAGTTTCTATCCTTTGAGAATAATAAGCCATCATGCCTTTGTGTATGATGGCTTTTATTTTATATTGTAATACATAATATATTGAGCTGGTGTACCAGAC
Organism: uncultured Cyclobacteriaceae bacterium; assembly: GCA_937958005.1. GTDB lineage: Bacteria > Bacteroidota > Bacteroidia > Cytophagales > Cyclobacteriaceae > JANSWY01. Next base: position 24,831 of record CALGOB010000232.1, on the reverse strand, counting down.
CTATCAAGGCAGCTATATCCTAAAAAGAGCTTGTCCATACACAATGTTTCTCTGGAGATTGAACAGTACTTAATTTGCTTGATCTAAAATAGTTTAATTCCCCGACGCTTTGATCGGTAACAACTTTTTTTGAAGTAAACGCTACTTGATACCTCGTCAGCTTGCTGCTGGGAGGTTCATTGGAAGTGACCGGGATTTACTATGAAAACTCGGCACATCATTTGACCAATTTAAAGAAGCAGGTACATGTAGTTTTACCGAATACCTCCAAGTACAACTTTTCATTTTTAAATATCAAAACATAAACTGATGCAGTAGATGCCCGTATCTTTACCTGCATTATTCATAACAAACCATGACCTTACGTAGTAACTAATTGATTTACTTAGTTTTATGACGAAAGACTTAATAATTAACATACCCCAAATTTGAGGAATGTCAATTTTACTCTACTGAATCGATTACGTAAATGGTCAACGATTTGGCTTTTCTAATAATTATTTTCCTGGTCGGACGTCGCGAATTATTCGGGCTAATTTACACATGACAGGCTTTTCGTAACCAAAGGTAGCCACTAGGGCAGTTTGTATTTCTACTCTTCTTTTATCTTATTTGAAACCATTTGCTTCTGCATGACAGACTAGTGTTTTTTCTGATTTGTATTCATTGAAAGCAGTTTCTACGTGTGCCCATATTTCATCACTTACTTCTACCATTCTTGATTGATGATTTTCTATGGATACTATTAAGATTTTTGTTTTTCGTTAACTTTCTTTTTTTGCAATTGTATCTAGTGGAGCCTCAAACCCCACTAGGATCATAAGGTTGGTTATTCTTGTAGTTAGCATTTTGTTAACATAAAATAGTTGATTAAAGATCATCACGGTTGATTTTGAATACCTAACATATCTGATCAATTTCTCTAGTTTAAGTGACCTGTGGGGAAACGGGTCAAGGCGATATTTGTAAATAAAAAGCTCTAATAAATAAACCGTGATAATGTCTATTATTAATCTGTTTATTTAATCCCTAAGGGATATTAATTCCCCGACTCTTGAGTCGATCATTAAATTATTGCCCATAGATACCCCGTACCCTTGGGTCAGGGTTGGTTCATTAAAATTTCGGATTCTTTGGTTGTAGAGTTCATGTTATTGGTTTAAGAACTATATTTAATCCCTAAGGGATATTAATTCCGCTGGCCAGGCACACCGACTCTTGAGTCGATCTTTAAATTATTGCCCATAGATACCCCGTATCCTTGGGTCGGGGTTGGTTCATTATGTTTCTTCAAATTTTAACTTTTAGATAAAATTGATAAAATTGTAGGTTGTATGAATGAAATTAATTCATTTCACTTATTCTATGATAAAATTTTTCAGAAAAATCAGACTTGGGATATTTTCTAAGAATGATCAAACGAGTCGGTTCGATAAGGTTAGTCGGTATTTGTTATATGCAATTGGAGAAATCTTTCTCGTGGTATTAGGAATTTTAATTGCTCTTTACCTCAATAACATGAACCAAAATAACATCTTACATAAAAAGCAACAGAATCACTTAAAGCTTATAAGAGGTGAGATGATCAACAACTTACAGTCGTTAAGGGATGAGAATGAGGTTCTTTTAACCTTGATGTCTGATAACCGTAAAATCCTTAACCTGATGGGTTCAGAGGCGGAGATTCTTAGCATAGAAGAAGACAGTTTGTCTTCATTATTATTTTCGCCTTTAGCTAGGCAGATCCGAATTGAATATCAAAATGGTGCTTTGACGGAACTTATTTCATCTGGAGGTTTAAAAGAGATCAAAAGTGATAGTGTAAGAAGTTTATTGGCTTCTTGGGCAGCTAAACTTCAAACAGTAAAGTCACAAGAAAACGCTTTACATGGAGTACTGGAAGAAAGTGTAAATTTTGTAAAGTCTCATGGAAGCTTTAGAACTCTGTTTGATGAAACAGGCTTTTCTGATGATTTAGGGATTGACAATCATCATACTCGAACTAGTAATAAAAACTTATTGAGGTCACAAAGATTTGAAAATATTTTACTTAATTATCTAGCACTTTCTGAAACTTTAGATAGGAATAACTATGCTAAATTTGAAGAGGAATTGTTATTAGTGATAAGGTTAATAGACACTGAACTTGAGGTAAGTAAATGAAAGACTGGACTTTCAGTTCATAGTGGTTCATTTCAAATTCAATATTACTATTATCCAATTATATCTAAAATTTGATGGGAAACACCCCTAATTTAATTTGAATCTTTGTTTCCTGCAATCCTTAAATACATCTTTTGAAACTAAGATATTCCTATTTTCTATGCCCTACGGCAGATTTCTTAAATTGTCATTGTGATTTTGCCGAAGTTTTGTCAGACTGACCTTTCTGGGTGGAAACTGTAAAATTGATAATTTTCACTCATTTTTACTTTTTTGAGTACCTGAAATTATAATTACGCATAAAATAGTGAGATTAGAGAACAAAAAAACCCTGACAAAGTTGTCAGGGTTTTTTGGGTGGAAGATCGGGCTCGAACCGACGACCCTCGGTACCACAAACCGATGCTCTAACCAACTGAGCTACAACCACCATCTAAACCTCAAATACAGCTCGTGTATCAAAGGTCTGCAAATCTAGCAGTATTGTTTTTTATTTCCAAAGGATCATATCCTAAAATTATGTTCATTATATAAGTTTATAGCTTTTATCTTTTAGTCAATGTGTAGTAAGGTTATCACTGTTTAATTGACATGTCTAAAAAGCATTTATTTATCTAGAAATCATTACCAAGTGACCAACGAGAATACAAGTTAACGATCTCATTTTTTTGAGATTGTTTCTAATTTTAACTTTGATAATCTTTAATTCCTAAGGGATATTAATTCCCCTGCCCGGGCACCCCAACTCTTGAGTCGTTCATTAAATTTTGTCCATAGATACCCCGTACCCTTGGGTCGGGGTTGGTTCATTAAGTGTTATATTTCAATATTGTCTATCGAACAATAATCGTTGCCCTCTACTTTTGTCAATGATTTGGTTGTTACTATATACTAGATTTCCATTGACAAATGTTTTATCTACACTGTGTGAGTAGGTTACTCCTTCGAAAGGTGACCATCCACATTTAGCGAGTATGTTTTCTTTCTTTACAGTCCAGCTTTTATTAGGATCTATAATTACTAAATCTGCCATATAACCTTCACGTATAAATCCTCTTTCTTTTACTTGGAATAGTATAGCTGGATTATGACATGCTTTTTCTACTATTTTTTCAATGCTGATTTTTCCTTTTTTGTAAAATTCTAAAAGGGAAACTAGAGCATGTTGAGCTAATGGACCACCAGAGGGAGCTTTAAAGTAAGGGTTATTTTTTTCTGTGAGAGTGTGTGGAGCGTGATCTGTTGCTAATACGTCTATTTTGTCAGTAAGCAGTGCATTCCATATTCCATCTCTGTCGTCTGCAGTTTTTATAGCTGGGTTCCATTTTATAAAAGCACCTTTGTTTTTATAATCTTGATCGCTGAACCACAAATGATGAGTACATGCCTCAGCAGTTATTTTCTTTTTTTGTAAAGGAATGCTGTTGTCAAATAATTCGCATTCTTTTGCTGTAGATATGTGTAGTATATGTAATCTTGTCTCGTATTCTTTTGCTAAAGAAACTGCTTTGGAAGAGGATAGATAGCAAGCTTCTTCGGATCTTATGATTGGATGCTGATCAAAGGGAACTTGGTCACCGTATTGCGCTTTAGCTTTTTCAATGTTTAACCTAATGGTCGCTTCATCTTCACAATGCGTAGCAATTAAACTATCTATTCTTGAAAATATGCCTCGGAGTGTTTTTTCGTTATCAACTAACATATTACCTGTACTACTTCCCATAAATACCTTAACACCACATACTTGCGATTTGTCAGTTTTAAGTACCTCTTCTATGTTGTCATTGGATGCTCCCATATAAAATGAATAATTGGCCAATGAATCTTTAGCGCCTATGTGGTACTTATCTGCTAACAGGTCTTGATCGAGTGCGTTGGGGACTGTATTGGGCATTTCCATAAAAGATGTAATACCTCCTGCTACAGCAGATCTTGATTCTGAAAAAATATTTCCTTTATGCGTAAGGCCAGGTTCTCTAAAATGAACTTGATCATCTATGAGCCCTGGAATCAAGTATTTGCCCTTTAAATCAATAACTTCTACCTTTTGTTGCCCAGATATTTCTATAGAATCCGCTATCTTTTCTATCCTACTTCCTTTGATTAACAAATCTCCTGAGAATACCTTGCCTTCATTTACTATATTTGCGTTTTTAAGTAAGTATTGCCCCATTTCTTTTTTTTGACGTAAAAATACATTCCTTTCATGTCTAAAGCTATTGAGTCTTTTGAAGATTTTAAATTAAATAAGCAAATCCTTAATGCGATAGCAGAAGAAGGATATCAGTCCCCTACAGAAATTCAGCAGAAGACTATTCCTCTAATCTCTGCAGGACATGATGTAATGGGAGTAGCCCAAACAGGGACTGGTAAAACAGCAGCATTTATATTGCCTATATTAATGAAGGTAAAATATCACCAGCCTAATGGACCAAGGGCATTAATTATTACACCTACCAGGGAACTTGCTATTCAAATCAGGGATCATATTGAAAAGTTTTGCAAATACTTAGATATTAAATATGCTGCTATTTATGGTGGTAGTGGTACCAAAGTACAGAAAGAATCTCTGATTGATGGGGTTGATTTGCTAGTAGCTACTCCTGGGAGGTTTATGGACTTTTATAGAGAAAGGTTATTTACTACAAAGAACCTAAAGACTTTAGTTTTGGATGAGGCTGATAAAATGATGGATATGGGGTTTATGCCTCAATTGAGAAAAATTCTTGAAATCATTCCTTCTAAAAGACAGAATTTGCTTTTTTCTGCCACTATGCCTGAAAAAGTTTTGCAACTTTCCGAAGAGTTTTTAGAATATGCTGAAAAAATTGAAGCAACACCAGATCAAAGCGTAGCGGTTACAGTAGATCATTTCTTGTATGATGTTCCTAACTTGAAGACTAAAATTAACTTACTTACTCATTTACTTGCTGTTTATAAAGGTGACGAAGTGCTTGGAAAGGTCATTATTTTTACCAGAACTAAGGCTAACGCAGATAATGTTTATAAATATTTGATTAGAAAAGTAAGCAAAGATGTAAAGGTCATTCATGGAAACAAAGACCAAAATACTAGGATTAATGCTATCAAAGGATTTTCATCTGGTGATTTCAATATGTTAGTAGCAACAGATGTAGTAGCCAGGGGAATAGATATTACTGGGGTTACCCATGTTTTTAATTTTGATGTACCTATTATTTATGAGGATTATATTCATCGAATAGGTAGAACGGGTAGAGCCGAGCAATCTGGTACGGCAATCACTTTTGTAAACCCCGCAGAAAATTATCATAAGGAGAAAATAGAAAAGCTGATAGGAGAGCCAATAAGGGTAGAGTCTTTACCAAAAAATATCGACGTAGAAGAAACGGGAAGGGATGAAAAGCAGCTAATTGCTAGGGAGATTGATGATCAAAAGAGACGGGAAAACCCTGATTTTAAGGGGGCTTTCCATGAAAAGAAGTTTAAAAAATTCAAAAAAAGTGGTTTTAGAAAGCCAAAAACGAAGAAACGATAAAAAAGTTCGATTTTTTCGTTAAATTTCGGTTAGCTGATGATAATAAATTTGTTTTAAAAGAATTTTTTTGCTTACATTTGTAAAAGGAAGATGTAAAAGTCTTTCTTTCCATAGCTGGTTGAAAAGATCTTGTGGGGCTTTAGTTTACTAACCCCACAAGTATCAATTTCCTCTCTAATCTAATTTCACCTTAGAATCTCTATTGGCAATTTCCCAAGCAGTATAAAAAACTAAAGTTGCTCTTTTTTTCATGATTGGAAAGTTAATTTTTTCAATTGTATCCGTTGGCCTATGATAATCAGGGTGTACACCATTAAAATAGAAGATAATTGGAATATTATTTTTTGCAAAGTTGTAATGATCTGATCTATAGTAGAACCTATTTGGATCATTTTCATCATTGTATTTATAATCTAAATTTAAGTTTAAGGTAGACTTGTTAGTGTTAACAGATAATTCATGTAGTTCTTTTGATAGTTTATCAGAGCCTATCACATAAATGTATTCTGGATTATCTATGTGTGCAGAGTCTACCCTTCCAACCATATCTATATTTAGGTTTGTCACCGTATTTTCTAAAGGAAGGATAGGGTTTTTAGTATAATAATCAGATCCTAGCAATCCTTTTTCCTCACCTGTTACAGTCATAAATAAGATACTTCTTCTAGGGCCTTTGTTTTTGGCTTTTGCTAACCCAAATGCTTGCGCTATTTCTAGTACCGAAGTGGTACCTGATCCATCATCGTCAGCGCCGTTGTTAATAACATTTCCACTTTTACCAATGTGGTCATAATGACTAGTGATGACTAATACTTCATCTTTTAAGTCAGTACCAGGTAAATATCCTAAGACATTTTCTGTACTTACTTCATCTACTACTCTGTCTACCATATAGCTTACTTTGACACTGCCTACGCTCTTGATGTCCTCAATAGAGGATGACAATTTTTGAATTTTACTAGAAGGCATGGAAAAAATCTTTTCTACAATTTCAGGTCCAACTAAAAAGTTAAAACTATTTTGATCATCCTGTGGCTTAGTAACTGATAACCTACTGCTTCTCATAAAGCCAGACATTGCTTTGAGAGTTTCTTGGTACTTCTTTTCCTCATCTGCAATTACTACAATATTAGCTGCCGCTCCCTTTTGTAATGATTTCCCTACTGTACCTCTCCAATTGCCACCATTATTATAGATTAGGGCAACTTTTCCAGTAAGATCGATACCCTCAGGAAAGACTGTCCCATCTCCGATGAAAACTACTTCTTTAGTCTGTTCACCACTGCTTTTTCCGGAACCAAAAAACACAAGATCTTCTATGAAATTAAATCGCTGATTTCCAACTTTGAGGTAAATCTCTTTATTGACCATTTTATAGAGGTCAAAAGATTGAAAGTAGCTTTTTTCTCCATTTACTTCCACTATTGGTTGTAATCCAAAACTTTTAAATTGGTCTCTTATAAAAGCAGCTGCTTTTTTCTGTCCAACTTCACCTGTTTCCCTACCTTCTAGACTATCACTTGCCAATACTGCTAAACGATTATAGAGGTCATTCTTATTGATGGATTTTGCGAATTTTTTCGCCTTTTTTGTTTGAGCTATCACTTGTGTTATTCCCGAAACAAAAACCAAAAATGAGAGAAATATTATAGGTATGATTCTTTTTACCATATTCAAATACTATTTTTGTTTACCTACAATGATAGTCAACCACCGAATCATTTGAAAAACCATATACACTAATGGTAAGAAATAAGGGTAATAAACTTACTATTATTCAATTAATTTGTTTTTTTCAAAACACTTATTATCATCAAAACCTTATAGATTTGTGCTTTCAAAAGTGATAATTAATTCTGATAGCGATGGCGATTGATTTAAGTAAAAGAATAGCGTTTGAAGATAGACATAACTCACCTACCAGTGATGAGGTCTCACAAATGTTAGATGCAGTAGGAGTAAGCTCTCTAGATGATTTAATTGATGAGACGGTACCTGCCAATATTCGATTAAAGAAGAACCTAAATTTACCTGACCCTGTTAATGAATTCCAGTTTTTGAAACAGTTCAAAAAGTTGGCAAACAAAAATAAGATTTTTAAGTCTTATATTGGCCTGGGTTATCATAACTGTGTGGTTCCAGGGGTTATTTTAAGAAACATTCTTGAGAATCCTGCTTGGTACACAGCTTATACACCCTATCAAGCTGAAATTGCTCAAGGAAGATTAGAAGCTTTGATCAATTTTCAGACCGTAGTAACAGACCTTACGGGCATGGAAATAGCTAATGCATCCTTGTTGGATGAAGGGACTGCAGCCGCAGAAGCAATGGTGATGTTAGCTGGTCTTAGAAAAGGGAAAAAGAAGAAGGCAAATAAATTCTTTATAGATCAGTACGTATACCCTCAGACAATCGATATATTAAAAACAAGATCATTACCTACAGGAATTGATTTAGTAATAGGAGATATAGCAAGTTTGGACTTAACTGACCCTGACTTATATGGAGTCCTTTTGCAATATCCAAATAGTGAGGGAACTGCAATTAACCATACGGACTTTATGGCCACGGCAAAAGAGCAACAAGTTTTTGTTTCTGTTGCCACAGACTTACTCAGCTTAACTGTATTGAAAGCACCAGGTGAGATGGGTGCTGATGTGGTGGTAGGCTCTTCACAAAGACTGGGTGTACCTATGGGGTATGGGGGGCCACATGCAGCTTACTTTGCTACTAAAGAGTCCTACAAAAGGAACATTCCAGGAAGAATTATTGGAGTAAGTAAAGATAAGTACGGAAACAATGCCTACCGAATGGCTCTGCAAACGCGTGAGCAACACATAAGAAGAGAAAAAGCGACATCTAATATATGTACAGCCCAAGTTCTTTTAGCTGTAATGGCAGGAATGTATGCAGTATATCACGGCCCAGCGGGGTTAAAGGAAATTGCTGAAAGAGTACATGGTATGACTGCACTGTTTAAAAACAGCCTGATTAAATTAGGCTTCCATGTAAAAGGCGGAACTTTCTTTGATACCCTAAAAATCAGTGTGCCTGACCTTAAAGATCAATTGAAGGCGGAAACGGAATTCAATGACATTAACTTGAGATATTTTGATGATGATCATGTAGGGGTATCTTTTGACGAGACAACGACTATTGCTGAACTAACTCAATTAATCAGTCTTTTTGCAAAAACTGCTAAAAAAGAGATGAATTGCAACCTAGCTGTAGAAGCTAAAAGTGTAGAACCGGCCATTGCTAGCGAATTAATAAGAACAAGCACATACTTGGAACATCCTGTTTTTAATAAGTACCATTCAGAACATGAAATGCTTAGGTACATGAAGAGGTTAGAAAATAAAGATCTCTCACTCGTACATTCTATGATTTCATTAGGTTCATGTACAATGAAGCTCAATGCTACTACTGAAATGATTCCGGTTACTTGGCCTGAATTTGGTGAAATGCATCCTTTTGCTCCTATTAATCAAACTTTGGGGTATCAAGAGTTATTTGAAAATTTAGAAAATTGGCTTTGTGAAATTACAGGCTTTGATGCGGTTTCTTTACAGCCTAACTCCGGCGCGCAGGGTGAATTTGCCGGTTTGATGGTGATTAGGGCATTTCATATCAGCAACGGTGATTCGCATAGGAATATCGCAATTATTCCTTCTTCTGCTCATGGTACTAACCCTGCCAGTGCTGTGATGGCTGGTATGAAGGTTGTAATTGTGAAATGTGATGGAAAAGGTAACATAGATGTAGAAGATCTAAAGCTTAAAGTTGCAGAAAATAAAGAGAATTTAGCAGCACTTTTAGTCACATATCCATCTACGCATGGCGTATTTGAAGAGAGCATTGTAGAAATGTGTCAAGTGATTCATGATAATGGAGGCCAAGTATATATGGACGGTGCTAACATGAATGCACAAGTTGGTTTAACAAGCCCTGCTAATATAGGTGCAGATGTTTGTCATTTAAACCTGCATAAAACTTTTTGTATTCCACATGGTGGTGGTGGACCTGGTATGGGACCAATAGGTGTGAAAGAACACTTAGCACCATTTTTACCTGGAAATGAAATAGTTAAATGTGGAGGTGATCAAGCAATTACTGCTATTTCAGCAGCTCCTATGGGCAGCGCCAGTATATTGACCATATCTTATGCATATATTGCTATGATGGGCTCAGTTGGATTGACTAACGCAACAAAGCTGGCAATTTTAAACGCTAATTATATTAAATATAGGCTAGAAGGAAGTTATGGTGTTTTATATACCAATGAGAAAGGTAGAAACGCTCATGAGCTGATTATTGATTGTAGAAGCTTTAAGAATTTTGGAGTAGAGGTAGAAGATATTGCTAAACGTCTAATGGACTATGGTTACCATGCACCTACGGTAAGTTTCCCAGTAGCAGGGACTATGATGATAGAACCGACCGAAAGTGAAGCTAAAGAAGAGTTAGACAGGTTTTGTGACGCACTAATAAGCATCCGTAAGGAAATCGAAGAAATAGAGCAAGGTAAAGTGGATAAAGACAATAATGTCTTGAAAAATGCCCCACATACAGCAGCAATTGTGTTAGCAGATCAGTGGGAACTGCCCTATAGTAGACAGAAAGCTGTTTACCCGTTACCTTATGTAATGGAATCAAAGTTTTGGCCAAGTGTTAGTAGAATTGATAGTGCTTTTGGGGATAGGAACCTGATGTGTAGTTGCATCCCTTTAGAAGAATATATGGAGGAAGAAGTATTGGAAGCTTAAGCTTTGTATTAACTTACTTCAATAAAGAATAAAGGCTATCCAAAATATTTTGGATAGCCTTTTGTTGAGATAATTCAGCTTATTTCTTAAAATTTAATTCCGATTAAGGTAATATCATCAGTTTGTTCTTCAGTCCCCATCCATTGACTAAGGAACTTATCTAAAATAGCTTTTTGTTCTTGCATGCTTCTAGATTGGATCTTGAGCAATAATTCTTTCACTCTCTTTATGCCTATTTTACCCTTATCACTTAGTTGATCTCTGTAGCCATCAGATTGCATATAAGCTACATCTACTCCTGTTAGGTCAATTTCTGTTTTTTCAAATTGATTTTGCTCTACTACATTTCCCCCTATGGAAAGCCTAGTTCCTTTTACTATTTCTAGTTCATCACCTTTGAATAGAATCAAGTTTTGGCTTGCCCCGGCAAATTCCGCTTTATTATTAGCTTTATCAACTACTAAAATAGAGGCATCCATGGTTTCATACCCTTTATTGGAAGTATTTGCCATACCTTTGATGAGGTTTTCGTTCATCCTATTAAGGATTTCATCAGCTCTAACAATACCATTTTGATTTACAGTCTTGTCTAAAAGCGATTCACCAATCATGGCTAAAAGTGCCCCTGCTACCCCATGTCCTACACAATCTATTGCAGCAACTATGTCCAGATCTCTACCATCTCTAAAAACTCTTGAGTGCCAATAAAAGTCCCCACTAACATGTTCTTTTGGTTTGTATAATACGAAGGCATCAGTGAAACTTTTTGCCATTTCTTCTTTAACAGGAAGACTAGCTTTTTGGATTGTCTCTGCGTATGCTAAACCACTGATCAATCTATCATTAGCTTCAGTAAGTTCTTTAGTCCTTTCTTCTACTTTCTGTTCAAGTGATGCGTTTACTTTTTCAAGTTCATTGACTAAGTTATTTTTGTCATTTTTTAACTCATAAGACTCCAATGCCTTATCCATGGTAATTTTAAGTTCGCCGTTTTCCCATGGTTTTGTAATATATTTGTAAATACCACATTTATTAACAGCTTTTGCAATGACACTAATGTCTGCAAAGCCCGTTACTATTATCCGAATAATATTGGGGTGCTTTTCAATGGTTTTTTCAAGTAGCTCTGTTCCTAACATTTTAGGCATTTGCTGATCGGTAAGAAGCAATTTAATATCATGCTGCTCTAACAACTCCAGTGCTTCAGCCCCACTATTTGCGATGATCACATTGAAATGTCTCTTAAAGGCTACCCTAAATAACCTAAGGTTTATTTCTTCGTCATCAACATATAGAATGTTATATTTCTTTCTAGGAGTTTCTTTTGTATCTCCTTTTTTCAATAACGTATCTTGCATTAATCTTCTATCAATCTTTACTAAAAAATATAGCTGGTTGAATGCACATAAAATTAATAAATTTACTTAATCATTAGTTATCTAATGTAAAATATAAAAATGGCATATTGATAACATCACTGTAATCTTCACCAACTTCTCTCATATCATCATCAAACTCCTCATAAAACCAATTAATTGTTACATCCTTACCCATCTTTTCTAAGCCTTTTATTTGTTTTAATATGTCAAACAAGCACTTAGAAGAGCTCGTGTTAAAATGTGTAAATGCCAGGTTAACCTCAACTGTTTTTCTTTTACTTTTTTTATAAAGGTTTATCACCTTAAATATCTTCGTATAGAAAGCCAAAGAATTAGACGGACTAGATACTCCTTTGAATTCTATCAATCCATTTTTTATGTCTAAGTTTACGTATGGCGTATTTTTAGTCGGTTCAAGAAAAAACCTCATTCTTCCAATTATTAATATGAAATGTAATATACGTTTGTTCTAGTTAAAATAAAGGTAATATTCGATGGAATCTGTATTTCATGCTATTGATTATACGTTTCAATAGACTTGGTCTTCTAGTTGCTAGTCATTTTAAAAGACTATCCGTAATGGTTTTGAAAGATTTTCTTGGTCAGCCACGCTACCGCCGTGGAACTGGGCAGCCTTTGCTGTTTGAGATGGCTCTTAGAATTATTGACGGGGTCTCCAGACAAAGCTGTTAAAACTACAAAAAAAGGATTTTTGCAGTGATTTGAGGTAAATATTGATTATTTAACACACAATTGCCCTGAGATATAGTCTCCATTACGGTAAGTAGGAAGTTAGTTAAGTAGCTAGATAACTGTTAGTTAGGGTGATATCAAGTTTCTAATGCATAATAAAATGTGAGATAATTTTTACTTCCTTTTATTTTTGTTCTTTTTACATCCTTAATTTAGCTTATACCTTGGTACTTGTTTAAAGTAGGAGACATAAAATGGATGACATAGAAAAACCAAGACTTGCCCGCTTAACTGCTATTTTAACTCAGTTACAGTCTAAGAGAATGCTTACAGCAACTACAATAGCAGAAAAGCATGGGGTCAGCATAAGGACGGTTTACAGGGATATTAAAACATTGATAAACTCTGGTGTACCAATTCAAACTGAAGAAGGTAGGGGTTATTCTCTTATGGAGGGTTATCAAGTTCCACCAGTTATGTTTACTGAAGGGGAGGCTAATGCCCTCATTACCGCCGAAAAGCTGATCAATAAAAATAATGATAAGTCACTGGTAGTGAATTACCAAAATGCCATACTTAAAATAAAATCCGTTCTTAAGTATAACCAAAAAGAAAAGGCTGATTTACTTGAAAAACGAATTGTTTTTAGAACAAATGAGACTGTAGACGGTACTAGTAATTATCTGATGACCATTCAATCGGCTATTACTACTTACCAAATTACTGTGATTGAATACCGTTCTTTGGAAGGAAAACTGACTAATAGAACGGTTGAACCTTTCGCTCTGTATAGTACAAAAGCAAACTGGCTACTAATAGCCTTTTGTCAATTGAGAGATGAATTTAGAGTATTCCGGTTGGATAGGATTCAGGCACTATCTGTAACTATTGATAATTTTGAACCACACCCACTGACCTTGGAGGAATATTTTGAGATTTGTAGACAAAAAAATTTATCTTCAAATTAATCTGATCACCCCTGACATACCTTTGTCATGAGCTCCCTTTAGCTTTGCTTCTATAACAAAATAGGAACAATGGAAAAGAATCAATTAGCATTATTTGACATTATTGGAATAGCGGTAAGAACTACCAATGAAAATGGTCAAGCAGGTAAAGACATAGAAGCTCTTTGGGAGAGGTTTATGGCTGAAAAAGTTCAAGAAAAAATTCCAAATAAGATAGATAATGACATTTACGGAATCTATACTGATTATGAAAGCGATCATACGAAACCATATACGGCTATTTTAGGTTGTAAAGTACATAACCTATCGGAAGTTCCAGAAGGTTTTGTATCAAAAAAATTGGGAGGTGGTAATTTTGTTAAGTTTGAAGCTACTGGAGATTTGAGGCAGGGAATTGTTTATCAAAAATGGCTAGATATTTGGGAAATGGATCTTGATAGAACTTATTCAGCAGATTTTGAAATTTATGGTAAGCAAGCTCAGAATCCCTCAAGCGCTACTGTTGAGATTCATATAGCTACTAATTAAAATTAGATGAAAGAAATAGAAAATTACTATTTCAAACAGGACGAACCTGCAAAAAGTACTTTATTGGCATTGAGGGAGATCATATGCTCCTTTGATGCTGATATAACACATGAATGGAAATACAAAATGCCATTCTTCTGCTTTCATGGCAAAATGCTTTGTTATTTATGGGTAGATAAGAGATCTAAGGGGCCTTATTTGGGTTTTGTAGATGGGTATAAATTGGACCACCCATTACTGGAACAGGGAAATAGGTCTCGAATGAAAATCTTAAGAATAGATCCCTCAAAAGACCTGCCAATGGAGGATTTAAGTGAGTTGCTGCAGAAATCACTTGAAATTTGTAAGGCTAAAAGAAGTAAGTTTTGAATGTTTTTTTAAAGTATTGGTTCGTATGAGATCCTAACTAATACCGATTTAGATATAAAACACCGTTTATCTTTATCTTCCTGTTAATTTTTCATTGCGGTGCATTAAAAAGCCTTCCTCTAGCTCTGCTGGAGGTTCATTCTTTGCCTTGGCGGGGGCCCACCTTCTTCAATAAAAATTACCTACAAAACCTAATACGCTCTTTTATCCTAAATTGATATTATTGGTTTGGTTTGTAAGGTTTTCCCACCTGACATAGGTAATTCTTACCTAAATCCTCTCTAGATAAACTCTAGAGTGTTTTCTCACAATGGTTAAACCCGAATGATGCAAACCATAACTAACAGTCACCTAGCCACTTAAACCCTAATTTCCTACTCACCATAATGGAGACTATGTCTACGTTGCAAATCAGAATTTAAGCAACTATCTAACAGCCATTTATGATTTTCTCTTAAAAGTCTAATCCATCATTCGGGTTAAGTAAACTTTATTCTTACAATTATTCTTCTAATTTTGTAACCATTGTATAAGGTTGTATAATATGGTTACAAAAGATTATTATACGCTAAATGAAGTTTCTGAAATCTTGAGAAAGAGTAAAGAAACACTGAGGCGTTGGGATAGGGATGGTAAATTTATTGCGGAGCGAGAACCTATCAGTCAGTATAGAATTTACAAAAAGGAGCAAATCAACCTTCTTCTGAAAAAACTGTCTATTGATTATGAAGATACCACTGATAATACGGTGATCCCCAACCAAAATTATCAAGTATTGGAGCTCTTTGCAGGAGCTGGAGGTTTAGCTGTTGGTTTAGAAAAAGCAGGAATTAAATGTGCAGCACTCAATGAAATAGATAAATGGGCATGTCAAACCCTGAGAGAAAATAGACCCAGTTGGAATGTTTTAGAAGGAGATGTTAAATTGTTTGATTTTACCGAATATCATAATCAAGTAGAGATAGTCACTGGTGGGTTTCCTTGTCAGGCATTTAGTTATGCAGGAAGGAAATTAGGTTTTAAAGACGCAAGAGGAACACTTTTTTATGAATTTGCCAGGGTAGTCAAAGAGGTCAACCCACTGATCTGTATAGGTGAAAATGTGAAAGGCCTGCTATCTCATGATAAGGGAAAAACTATAGAAGGAATGATCTCTATTTTAGACGAAATTGGGTATAATGTAGTCCCTGTTAAAGTTTTAAAAGCAATCAACTACAGAGTACCTCAAAAAAGAGAGCGCGTAATTTTAGTAGGCATCAGGAAAGATATTGATATAAAATATCAATACCCCAAACCTCACAATAAAATATACAACTTAATAGATGCATTAAAAAAGGGAGAATTATACGACAGCAATGTTCCCAAATCAGCAGGTTCTAAGTATCAAGCATATAAAAAGGAAGTATTAGACTTAGTTCCTCAGAAAGGTTATTGGAGAAACCTTCCAGAAGATATCCAAAAAGAATATATGGGGAAGAGTTTCTATTTAGGGGGAGGGAAAACAGGTATAGCCCGTAGAATTGGCTGGGATGAACCCAGCTTAACACTTACCTGTAGCCCAGCACAAAAACAAACAGATAGGTGTCACCCAGAGGAGACTCGTCCTTTTACAATAAGGGAATATGCCAGAATCCAAACTTTTCCTGATGATTGGAAGTTTATTGGGTCAATTTCTCAACAGTATAAACAAATTGGGAATGCCGTTCCGTGTAATTTGGGGCAGGAAATAGGCTATTCAATTATTGCTTTTTTAAATGAATATTATTTAAAGTTAAAAACATCGGATGCTAAAATTCCTGTAGCTAAACCTTGATAGCCTTTGATAAAGAACTATTCGACATCCAATGATAAAATCTATGATCTAAGTTAACTACAAACCTGAGTTCGATTAATAATTTCTTCCATTTTTCATTTCTTAACTCACGTATTCGGCTCACTTACAAGCATTTGTCTTGGCGACCCACCAAAAGGCTAGCGGCCATGGAATGGAAAAATTTGAAATAGCACTCAGGTTAGTAATAAAATATTATATGAAACTAAGTTTATTGTATTTTTTGAAAATAAGGAATAGTACTTAATTCTAACCTGACCTCTATTTTATTATCCCCCGTGTAAGTTTTTCCATCGAACCCTTTCCACCTTCCTTTGGGTAAGATTACTTTCCGTTTCTTTTGCTTTTTTGATAGAGCTGGAGCTACTAGAATATCATCCCCTAATAAGAATTGGTCTTTAATACCTTCATATCCAGAATTCGGGAAGACATATTCTAATGTACGTACTATTGGTTGTCCATTTTTAGCTGCCTCTTCAGCTAGTTTTAAAATGGTAGGTGTAAACTTCTTACGGACTTCTATTGCTTTTTTCACAGATTCCAAATGTTCTTTATTTAGTATTCTCCATGGTGCTACCGAGAATTGCATCATGGGCATCAAAGCATGTACTTGAGCTGAGCGAACTATTAGTTCTTGGTCAATTTCATTGTTTTCTAGGAAAGAGTTGAATTCGCCACCTCCAATCATATCTGGACAAGTAAAAGCATATCCCATCAAGCCTTGAGCGGTTATATTAGGAATTAAGGTTTGCAAGTCATTCCAATTATGCCCCTTGTCGCGCAACCTCTGAGCGAGTGGTTTTCCAGCCATTTTCCAGGTTGCCCGGTACTCATTTAGAGGAAAGTCTAGTCCTATTTGTGCAAATAATTCTGTGTGACGATTTGGCGAAATATTTGATTGATGGCTAACCAGCCATGGCGGATAAAATACCGCATCACCAGCATCTAATTTGAAACCATCCACTTTATATTCATCTATTAAATATTGCAACTCTCCTTTAAACCATTTAGTCGATTTAGGATTTGAAAAATCTAGTAAAGCACTATATCCGTTCCACCAACCAATCATCGCGGTATTTTTAAAATAAGGAACAGGATATCCTGCTACCGATTGACTTGCAGGGTATTTCAGAAAAAGTTCTTCTTTTGCACCACTTCTAAAGATATCAGTATCTGGACTTACAAAAGGACATACCCAAAGCATTACCTTAAACCCTAATTGATGCAATTCTTTTATCATTTTTTTTGGTGAAGGAAATCTTTCGGGGTGGAACTTCCATTTACCGTAAGCTTCTTGCCAATTATCATCAATCATCAGAACCCCAGGTGGAAAACCATTATCAATGATAGCATTTGCATACTTTAGGATATCTGCTTGGTTTTGGTCGTAAATTAATTCGATCCAAGTATTGTATTGAGGTTTTTCAAATAACAATCTATCTGGGGCTTTTCCATTAGGAGGAAAGTAATTTCTTGAGGCAAATGAAAAGGCATCTTTAAGGTTCTTTCCTTGTTTTGAAATTTTCAAATCTTCATTACCAACAATTAGAATTTCGTCATCAGAAATGGTAAAATTGAATGGGTGTTCAGACCATATAACTCTTCCATGATTAGATAACATGAGAGGTTGTGCTTGATTACCTTGTAAATTACCGAACATATCATAATTATATCCGTCCTTAAAAGGCATTTTTACCCCATCATTTACTGCTCCACCCCACCATTTTTCTCCAGCTTCGATTTGGATTTTTTCTTGCTTTAGGTTGGTGTGGCCCAATTGATCTCTCTTATTGTCTGAATATAAAATGATTAAGGTCAATAGTACTACTTTTCTTAACATATTATATTTTCGTTCTCTTACTCATAACATCCAAATATTATTTGTAAGGTAGACATTTCAAATTTCTATAAAAATACCTAACCGCACTATCCTTTGTAAAAATACTAATTAACTGATAGATGATAGTATTTGTTAGTAGCTTTATCAGGTATTAGACTATTAGAAGGTTTTTTTAAAGTCTTCTTTGAAATACTTTTTATCGTCTATTGGAAATTTATTTGATAGTATTAAATCTATTCTACAATTAGGACACAGGTCTGTTTTACCTTTTTCATTTCTCTGATCAGTCCAATTAATAATTCTATCTGTTCTAATCAAAAGTTGACAATAAAAGCAAGCGCATCCAAGACTTCCACTAAGTTCTTCTGAACGGAAAATGCTTCGCTTATGAGCCATTTCCAAAAACCTTTTTTTGTATTTATTTTCTTTCAACAGTTCTTATATCAATTTATGGGTGCGTATAAGCTATTTTAGTAAATTTGATTTTGACAAAACGGTTTCTAGCCTGGGGTAAAAAATGCAAGTACAGCATCGCTATGGTAGTATTTTTAAGGCATGTCAAATAATTAACCAACCCCGACCCAAGGGTACGGGGTATCTATGGGCAATAATTTAATGATCGACTCAAGAGTCGGGGCACCCGGCCAGGGGAATTAATATCCCTTAGGGATTAAATTTGCTAATAGACATACACCTTTATAAATCTAAAGAGGGATTACATATAACTTCTTTTATCTTAGAAATTGGTCAAAATCCTTTGAAAATGCTAATAAATTGTTTTCAAATTAACTCGCACTTCATACTTGGGCAAAGTAACAAAAAGGAGCTAACTTTTACTAGCAGTCATGTCAAAGCCTATGAATATAGTGGTGAGGTTATCCCTACCTGCATTTTGGGTGAGATGTAAAACCCTGGTGATAGTTCACCAGGCTTAGAAAAATTAATGGGTGATCCATTCAGGTTTTCTGCTAATCTGATCTCGCTTTTAAAAAGTACACATAGAAGGTCTTTGTGTAGTTTTGAAAGATTTACTTGGTCAGTCACTCTGCGGCAGTGGAACTGGGCCTGCCCTTGCCCTTGCTGTTTGAGGTCGCTCTCAGATCGGTTGATGGAGTCAACGAGACAGGGCTATCTGACCGTTTCAAATTTTTCCATTCCATAGTTGCTAGGGTTTTTGGAGTTTCGCCACTGTGACTACTTTTTTGCCACCGCGACAGGCGCTGCTGTAGAAAAAGTGAAAACTCCTGCTGCCGCAAAAGACTACTCTTCGAAATTAATAATCAACTCTTTTCTGGGAATGGTGGTCACTAAAACACCCAAAGTTGTAGTGTCAGGTTTAAGCGGGCTACAATAAAATAGATTCTTTTCATTTGCACTTTGGATTCCTGACGGCATGGGTAAGCCTTCTTCTTTCGCAAACGAATAAACCTCTAATATAGAGCTCAGGGTAGAATCCTTAGTAATTTGATTCCAAATGATTGTGTCAGACTTTAACTGATAAAGTTCCATAAAACTAAGCAGGCTATCTCCAGTCAATGAAAGCAAAGTTTGACCTATTCTTTCCCCTTCCAATTGTATCTGACTAGGAGTCATCCGTTTAATTTCACGCCTTTTCATTTCTTTTTTGATAGCAGCTCTATCTACCTGTTGATTTCCTCCACAAGAGCAGAAAAAAAGAAAAATAACCGGTAGGATAGCATTCCTAAAATTGATAAAAGATGTAATCATAAGACTTTATTGCCACAAAGTTATAAAATGATGAGCCAATTGTTAATTTTGTGGTTCTTAATTTATTTCAAATGATAGATAAGCTAGAAGCCATAAAAGATAGGTTTGAAGAAGTGGGCCAGTTGATCGTGCAGCCTGACGCGATGGCAGACATGAAACAATTCTCCAAACTCAATAAAGAATATAAGGATTTAGAGAAGATTGTTAAGAAGTATGAGGCCTACAGTTTGGTATTATCCAATATCAAAGGGTCAAAGGAAATACTTCAGAACGAAAAAGATCCTGAATTCAGAGAAATGGCTAAAATGGAGTTAGATGAGATGGAACCTCAACAGGAAGCTTTGGAGGAGGAGCTAAAAGTGATGTTGATTCCTAAAGACCCAAATGATAGCAAAGATGTTATTTTGGAAATAAGAGCTGGTACAGGAGGAGATGAAGCAGGTATTTTTGCTGGAGACTTGTTTAGGATGTATAAAAACTTCTCTGAAAAAACTGGCTGGACTTTTGACGTGGTCAATTCTACGGATGGTTCGTCTGGCGGGTTTAAAGAAATAACCATCTCAGTAACTGGGGAGGATGTATTTGGTAAACTGAAGTTTGAAAGTGGCGTACATCGCGTACAGAGAGTCCCTGCGACGGAATCTCAAGGAAGAGTACACACCTCTGCCGCTACAGTTGCCGTATTGCCAGAAGCTGAGGAAGTGGATGTAGAACTCAATATGGGGGATATAAGAAAAGATACTTTTCGTGCTTCAGGAGCTGGTGGACAACATATTAACAAAACGGAATCTGCAGTAAGGCTTACTCACAAACCTTCAGGCCTTGTAGTAGAGTGTCAAGATGGTCGCTCCCAACATGCAAACTATGACAAGGCCCTTAAAGTACTACGTTCTAGACTTTATGAAATAGAATTAAAAAGACACAACGAAGAAATTTCTTCTCAGCGTAAATCTATGGTGGGCAGTGGTGACCGTTCTGACAAAATTAGAACTTATAATTACCCACAAGGTAGAGTAACTGATCACCGGATTGGATATAGTGTACACAACTTGCCAACCGTAATGGATGGGGAAATTGCTGATTTCATTGAACAGCTTAGGATTGCCGAAAATGCTGAGCGATTAAAAGATGGTGAGGCAATGTAATCTATGGCTAATTGGTACGTTCCATATGAAACAATAATTAAGTGAAAAACTACCTATTCTTTGTTGCACTAATATTGATCGGTCTTGCCGTTATTTCTTGTGAACCTTTAGAAGAGGAAATCACCAGTGACCAAGGGGCGCAACTTACCTTTTCTACTGACACTCTCCTGTTTGATACCGTATTGTCTTCTGTGGGTAGTATTACTAGAAGGATTCGTATTTTCAACCCTAATGACCAAGCAGTTGAAATCTCTAATTTAAGCCTTGGCCGAAACGACTCTTCGCCATATACCCTGGTTGTGAATGGTGAGGAAGGGAAGTCCTTTCAAGACGAAGTGATATTTGGGAATGATAGCCTGTTGGTTTTAGTAGAAGTATTGGTAGACCCTCAAAATGAAGCAACGCCTTTTTTGGTAAAGGATTCTCTTGTAGTACAAAGCAATGGTAATCAATCGGATGTAAAATTGGTAGCTTATGGCCAAGATGCCATTTTTGTAGATCAAGGTGTCTTTCTTTGCGACGCTGTACTCACTGCGGGAAGACCCTATGTCATCAGGAATTTTGCATTGGTAGATACCTTGTGCACGCTCACTGTAGAATCAGGTACAAGAATACTCATGGATAATGATGCAATACTTGCTGTAAGAGGCAAATTACTAATCCAAGGAGACACTGCTAACCCAGTAATCATTACCAGTACCCGTTCGGATAGACGATTTGAAGATGCTCCTGGGCAATGGAATGGTATATTTTTCTTAGATGGTAGCACCGGTAATCAAATTTCACAGGCCATTATCAGAAACGGTCAGATTGGTCTGAGTTTAGGAAATCCCGAAAACACTACTATTATTGATTTGGAGGTAAATAGTACAACTATTGAAAACATGAGCTTTGCTGGACTCTTTGCTGTTAACTCCAATGTTTCTGCTACTAATACAGTAATTAATAACTGTGGCTCTTTTATGGTCGCAAATTTTGGTGGGGGTAATTACAATTATCAACATTGCACTTTTAGTAACATCCCAAATGATTTCATAAGGGATGACCAGTCTGTGCAATTCTCTGATTTCTTACCCATTTCCGAGACAGAGGTGCTTGTAAATGAATTAAACGTGAGTATGACCAATAGCATTGTATGGGGTGGGCTGGACGAAGAATTAATTATAGCTCTTTCTGGCGAGACAACCGGGAGTCAAAGCATCAATAATAACATCCTCCGTTCTGCAGAAGTATGGGCTGACACAGATAATATGATCAGTACTATGAGAAATTTCCCTCTTTTTGAAAATATTAACCAAGCAAATTTCAGGTTGGATTCTCTTTCTGTTGGCGTAGATGCCGGCATTCCCTCTAGCGTATTCATGGATCGGTTAGATGTCATCAGGGATAATCAACCGGATATTGGTGCTTTTGAATTTGTTCCAAAATAGGCTCATTATCTCAACCTATGCTCGTTCTGAAGTTTACTCTTTGATATCACATAAGAACCTTTGATAATAAACCAACCCCGACCCAAGGGTACGGGGTATCTATGCACAATAATTTAATGATCGACTCAGCGCCTCCGCAAAGCTTTAGCGCTCGCGGAAGAGTCGGTGTGCCCCAGGGGAATTAATATCCATTAGGGATTAAACAAAAGCGATGTTATAAGTTGTTCCCTCTCTTCTATTAAATGGTTAATTTTGGGAGAGTATCTAAATAAAGTCAACTTTAGTTCTTCTTAACTGAGAATTCGAATATTTTACACCTAGACCTTAGCATTTAAGCTACAATTATGAAGGCAATACAAAGAGAAATTTCATTGAGTCCTTACCCTAGAGGTTTTCATTTAATTACTGATGAAATACTAAATTTCCTTCCTGAAATTAATACGATCGATATAGGCACCTTACATGTTTTTATTAAACATACTTCTGCCTCACTCACTATTAATGAAAATGCTGACCCTACTGTAAGATCAGATTTTGAGTCATGGTTTAATGAAGCTGTTGCTGAAAATAACCCCAAATTTACACATACTTATGAAGGAGCTGATGATATGCCAGCTCATATTAAAGGTTCTTTATTAGGAGCATCGGTAATTTTACCTGTAACTAGTGGTCAATTGAACTTGGGCACCTGGCAAGGAATCTATTTGTGCGAACATCGCAATTATGGAGGCAGTAGAAAGTTGGTTTTAACCCTTATGGGAGCATAACATTCGATTTACTTCCCTAACACAGATTAACTGTTCACTTGTTAATTCCTACCATCCACTAAATACTCTACAAATCTTTTAGGGGGATAAATAATTTTGAATCATAATTATAACTACGAAAAAAATGAAAGATTTAAAATTATTTATGCTTGCCTTTTTGATCATCGGTTTGATTAGTTCTTGTGATGAGCCATCTGAACTGGAACAAATATCCCCCTCTGAAAATGACCCCATCGCTACTGATATTGGAAATGATTTTGTTAGTATAGAGATTCCTGACGAGTTAAGTTCTACCTCAGATATCATCCTAGTAGATAAAATAGTGGAGATCCTTGCAGAAGCAGAAGATGACACAGCGATTAGTGGTAAAATTCATTTAATGATAGGCGAAGATGACTTATTGGTTTATTCTGGAATTTCTGGTGATTTTTTAGAAAAGGCACAGTTGAATAGTAATTTTCTAATTGATAGTAACAACAGTGAGTTAATCAAAGGGCCAATTGGTGAATTGAAAAATTGTATCCAAAGTTGCAAAAAGCTTCCAAAGGGTAGAGGAAGAAGAGAATGCCTTGCGACATGCTGGCTTGGCTTTCTTCTTGAAGCAGCAAGTGCTACTGGAAAGGTATTAGAAGGAATTGGCAGTTTAGGTAAGTAATGCTGTATTAATTTTTTATATTCATGAGCTCGGTTATCAATAAACCGGGCTCTTTTCAATTAACTATCAGCTATTATTTTAGCATACTCAAATCCATTCAATCTATCTATTCCATAGCTTGGGTAGTTCAAGGATGAAGAGGCTTTATCTCCATAAAAGAAATTGAACAAAATGTTATAATCATCAGATTCTTGATGGATTTGAAAAAACTCTTGAATAAAGGTTAACTCATTTTTCTCAAAAGAATCAGCTTTCATACCTAATTGTTGACACACAAATATTTCTTGATCCAAATAGTCTGCCATGTTTTTAGGTTTAGGATTCTTCAACCAGTAAATAGTTCGGTAAGCATATGCCATTGCCCTTTCTCCTATAAGCTGCTCAGTATATTGTTCATTTGTCCAAAAATGAGGTGTGCAAAAATTCCGGGAAACTAGCGCGTTGAATTTAAACTTACTATCAAAATCAGTAGTGTAATGATTAGTCCAGCCTCCTTTTTGATCATCAGCTAAATTTAAAACTACTTTTACAACTTCTAAATCATTTTGATCATTTAATGGCTCCAGCACTCTTGTCATGATTTTCTCAGCGTCCAATGCAGTGAGTTCTTTGATTTTATCCAGTATATGAGATTTTGCCATTGGGTTAAACCCACTAATTGGTAATTTTAATTCACCTTTGGAACCGCCTTGGAGTTTCGAGAGATAAGTCATAAACCTCTCCCCAGAAATTGGCTGCTGATAAAAATTTTCCATTTCAGATAGAATAGCAACTACTTCAAATATCATGATATAAAAATCTCTTTAGTATTTCATTTAAATTTCACAGTCACAAGGTTAATATTTATTGTATACATTAAAATGGACATACCTGTAAAATAAATTAGTAATTACTTTTAATCTGGAGGCGCATCAGGGCAAAAGCGTGTTAAATGTTAAGTAATTTTTCTCTGTATTCATTATTGAGCAAAGCTTTGAGTCTCTTATTGTTTTTTGAAAGATTTTCCTTAGAGGTTTTCAAAAGGTTGAGTGCTATTTTGGAAAAGAGTGTGA
>CALGOB010000231.1 GCA_937958005.1 uncultured Cyclobacteriaceae bacterium | reverse complement strand
ACTGCTCTTGATATCGTTTAATCAAAGATTATTTCTGAAGTTCAAAAACACCCCCTATAAATCAATCGAAGGGCTGACAACTCTAGCTTTCGTCCGTTTTATCCTTGCCGCGGGGGCGGACCCCTGAAAAAAGGACCGGGCGGCCGCCAAAAAAATCAACAGGGTCGCCTGGCGAATAATTTAAAGCTCCCACCCTAAATGATCACCGCGACGGCGTACCGTGTCAACCCTCCAAAATGTATAAAAATGAAAACCTTTTTCTCAGATACTAGTAATAATAAATAAACCGTGATAATGTCTACTAATTCAAAACTTATTCTTTTAAGTGACAATCGTATATTTGGCAGAAAGCCTTACTTCACAATAATTTTCTGTTCATGTATTGAGTTTATGGCCTCAACTCGCAAGATATAAACACCTTGTGGAAGATTTAATGGCAAACTAAGCGCATTATATGCCTCGAATGTGTAACTGGCTACTTTTATGCCATGTAAATCAAAGAGAAATACCTTTACGCCTCCTTTGGGTTGAGGATTTAGTAATTGTATGTTAAGTGATTTTGAAGTTTCTACAGGATTAGGGTATGCATTAAAAATGTCTTCAGTAGAAATTGGTCCTAAGAAACTGGCATGGTTCTCCTCTCTCCCTTTCTTGCCATTACATGATCCTAGTTGCGGACTGATACCTGTTACTTTAATATAATCTATGTTTGCTAATCCCGCAGAATTATTGGCTCTTAAGTATATTTCATTGTTACCTCTTTTTAAATAAACACTTTGTGAAGGTGTTATTGTCCAGCTATTCCATGATCCGGTAGACTTAAAGTTAATACTTGCATTGGTTGTAGTTCCATTCACCTCAAGCCGTGCTTTTCTATTGCTAGAAGTTTTATTGGCATATCTCCATACAAAGTAATAAATTCCGTCTTTCGGGACATTAATTGACCATTTGATACCCTCATTCTTATCATTATCTGCATTAGCAAACCCAGATCCGGTAAAACCTGAATTATTCATATCTATCGTTCCATCAACACGGCAAAAACCAGGTGCATTTTCCTCAATTTTAATGGTAGAAAAGTTGTTTTTTTCACAATTAGTTAGCTGTAAACCATCACCTTTTATTCTGAGGTAATCAATGTTTGCCAGTCCGTTTGGGTTCTTGGCTTCTAACCGAATTATATTTTTTCCAGGGGAAAGTTTAGCAGTATGACCCGGTGTAGATTTCCAATTAGTCCACGATCCAGTACTTGGCATACTAATGTCCGTGATAATGATTTTACCATTAATTTTGAGCCTTGCCCTTCGCCCACTGTCTCCGTTGGCATATCGCCACAGTAAATCATAATTACCAGCGGAAGGAACATCAATAGTCCATTCAATGCCTTTCCCATTCTCATTATCCGTATTGGCAAAGCCTGATCCAGTAAAGCCCTCATTTTCATTTTCTATCCGGCCTTCAACTCCACAAAAACCTATGGAATTCTCTTGAAGAGTAAGGGTACGCCCACCAATTGGCGCAACCACCATAGTACCCTTTTTTTTAACTGTTGAACTACCGCCTACAGTTTTTACCTTGAATTTATAAATACCAGGTACTGAGGGCGATCCACTGATTGATATTTTTTGTTTTTCATCATCGAACTTTACATTAACCCCCGGAGGCATGCCTGTTACAATAACACTAGTAGCATTTTTCCAAGTATATTGAAAATCTTTTATGGATTGGTTTACATTAACAGTCTGTTTTGATGAACCTGAACCTTGTTTTGTTAAACTGGTTGGACAGGATGTAGTGATTATACCCTTGGTAGAAACCAATAAAGTAGCCCCAGCACCACAAGATGAATTAGTTAATGCGTTTACTACTTGACCAACAGGTATTTCATCTATCTCATAAGATGGCTTATCAACTGTTCCAATGTCATTTCCACCATAAATGCAATTGTCAAATTTAATAGGAGTGTCTTTATTGTCTTTGGATGGAATTCCTGAACCAGCAAAAACACCGTTCTCTACATAGCAACTAGCACCATATACACCGGGTGTCATGGTAATATAAGACGATGCTGCATTACTGTTCCAATAATTATTGAGCATATGTATTTCAGCGTTTCGTGCACGGACCATTCTATCTTTTACCCCATTGGACCACCAGTTATACATCCATGTGGTACTGTAAAGATCATCTTCGGGAGAAGATTTATCGCTCCCTCCTATTAGGTTAGCAAAACGATGATCGTCACTTCCTCCTGGACCATCAGGTCTTGGTGGCTTCAGATAGGAAAACTTACACCAAGAAACTGTGATGTTGTCAGCATCTCCCGTATTGTCAAAAGCGTCATCTACTCCATCATAAAACTCGCAATGATCTACCCAAAGACCAACGCAATATTTATTGGTAATCAAATCTGCTCCATCCACATCATAAGCACCTGGGCCTTCAAATATGAGGTTACGAATAATCACGTTTTTTGACCCCTCTTTGAAAGACAAAATACCAGATCCACTTTTTGTTTGGTTTAAGTTTATTAAGCGCGCACCTGATAAACCCAGAATAGTCTTATTTACAACTGTAACCTCTAACTCTTCCGTTTCAATGATACCTGACACTAATATTACGGATTTAGTCCCTTCGAGTGCTGATTTCAAATCATCAGCATTAGATACTGTTAAGGTATTTTCGGCAGTGGGTTTTCCTCCTCCTGTAGTCCCTTCTGCATATCCTTGGGGTTTTTTCATGTTATATGGTTGACCAGATAACATAAAGGAATTGAATTGGATGATCCCTGATAAGAGCATCAAAAAGGTGTAGAATTTTGTCTTTTTCATAATGTTTATAAAAATAAAATATATGATTTATAATGAACCAACCCCGACCCAAGGGTACGGGGTATCTTTGGCAATAATTTAATGATCGACTCAAGAGTCAGGATGCCCGGCCAGGGGAATTAATATCCCTTAGGGATTAAAATAAATAATTCACAGAGCTTAGTCTGCATGATCTGAAAATTAATAGTAACATTATTCCTATTCTGACCTTTAGATTTTTCCCGAGGTCTGGAATGGGATCTAACATTCATTGTTTTGAATTACTAGTTTTGCTACTATTTTCATCAAAAAAAGTAATGCCTGCTAAAATACCAAAACCAGTAGCAATCAGAGCTGCGCCAGTGAGCGCCTTTGTGGCATTGGCAGTTATAATTGCAGCTTGAATGGTTGGGTTAGCAATTGCTCTTGCGACTTGTGCGGCATTTTGTGCTGCTGCGGCTTCATCTGCCGCTGTAGCTGATAACTCTGTAGCCTCATTTGCAGCCTCTGCTGCTGCTTCAGCGGTTATACCTGAGGCTACGTCTGTTAATGCTGCTGTTGAGGCAGTTTGTGCTTCTGCAGCAGTTACAGCCGCATCTAAGGCAGCAGTAGCAGCAACGGCTGCATCCGCATCTGCTTCTATTGCGGCAGTTTCGGCGGCGGCTACAGCAGGAGTGGCTGTCCCACCAGTTACAATGATTAATACAATTCCACCAACAACAAGTGCTATACCAACAGCAACTGCTGCAATAGTAAATAATGTGCCTAATAGTGAGAGATGACCAGAAGGGTCAATATTCATAATGGGATTCCCATTGGCATAGGCATAGTGATTAAAAATAACAATGTTATCTCGGCTAATGAAACACATTAATTTAGGGTTATAATAGCGAGACCTTAAGTAATACAAGCCTGATTCTATATCTACATATTCTCTGGTATATTGAAATGGATTGTCTTTGATTGAGTATTGTTTGGAACTATCAACATTTTCCCCATAGGCAGTATAACTATAATTATCTATTACCTGTTGTTGCTCATTTACAACCAGTAGCACATCCTTGGTATTTTGTATTAAATAATCAGCAGAAGTATCTGTCCCATCATTATAGAGGCGAACATACCGATTACCATTTAACATCACATAACTCGCACTTTCTTTCCCTTGAATTTCATTGACTATATTGGCGTTCTTTGCGTCATCGTAGTAAAAGGTAATTGACTCACCGCTATTAATGGTTTTGGTAGCTCTAAGACCTGTAGGGTAGTAAGTATATAAAGTACTATCTCCGTTATTATTTGTATATGAGGTCAATTGATTTAATGTATTGTAAGTATATGTATTGCCATCACCATCATCTACAAGATTTCCGTTGGTGTCATAGGACAAGTTAATTGTATCCCCTAATGTTTCTATACTCATGAGTTTATTGTCATCATCATAAGTGTAATTACTGGTAGTATTTTCTGAGGTTTCAGTAGTACTCTGTGTAATGATATTTCCTGAAGCATCATAGGCATAGGTAGTTGTACTAATATTATTTCCTGAAGAATCCTCTTTGGTTTCAGAGATTAGTTGGTTGAGACTATTATATGTATAGTTTATTGTACTGGTAAGGGTATTTTGCACGTCAGAACTGGAGGATATGCCCACTACATTATTAGTTGTATCATCATAAGAATAGATTACAGTAAGAATATTCTTCTTATCGGTATTAGATATGCCAAGAGTAGCTATCTGATTAAATCCATTGTATGCGTAGCTTATGATTAACCCATTAGAATAGGTTAGAGATTCAATTTGACCGCTGGTAGCTTTAGAGTCTACTGAATAGTAGGTAACTTCTATTGATGTATTGGTATTTACCTGTACAACTTTTGTGATACGCCCGTAAATATCAATTGTGTAAGTAAATGAATTAGCTGTTGCATCTACAAAACTGGATAACATATTGTTTTCATCGTAAGACCATGCTAATGTTTTACCATCAGGGTAAGTTACTTTACTTAAAAGCCCATCAACCGAGTAATCATAATTAATTACTTGGGTACTTTTTCCATCAATGGATTGTTCAATTGAAATCAATACATTAAGTGAGTTGTCATAAGTATATTGGACTAATCCAGTTTTATCGTTATCTGCTGCATAAGTAAATGAGGTAAGTCTATTGTTAGCATCATACGTTCTTGAGGTAACATTACCCGAAAAGTCCGTACTTTTAATATTATTTCCTACTGCATCATACTGATAAGTATTGCTTTGCTTAAGCAGTGTAGTTTCCTCTACCAATTGTCCCAATTCGTCATAATTTAAGAGAGAACTGCTTCGCATGGAACTTACATTCCCAGATGAAGTACTTAACGATTCTGAGGATTGCAGGATATTGTTCAATAAGTCTCTGGTTGTCTTACTAACTTGTTTTATTCCGTCAAACCCTGAAGTTTCTAATTGTATTGGGTTTTTAAAAGTGTCATAGCTGATACTTTGTGAGGTCCAATTACCATTACCCTCTTCTCCAATAACAATTCCGGTGTTTAGTTTTAAAGCATTGTAACTTTTAGATGAAACTATTGTAGTAGCGTTATCGTCTAAGCTAAAATAAGTATCCTGCTCTATTTTTTTGAATTCAGTTAAAACTTGTTCTTGTGTTTTAACACCATTGAAATAGATGGATTTAGTTTTTGCTACCTGATCATAAACATATGAAGAAATATTACCAAGTGCATCTGTTTTTGAAGCGATTTGTCCTTGATCATCATAGGTAAATAGTGTCTCAGAATTTTCACCCAATATGGTTGATCTACTCGCTAATTGCCCTAAATCATTATATACTTTTAATTCTAGCGTTCGTTCATTTCCATTGATTTTAGGTATGTCTGTAGTTTTGATATTATTATTAAAACCATCAAAGTAGTAACATTTGATATAGCCATTGTCATAGGTGACAGTCACTTTATTGTTTTGATTATCATAACTCCATTTAGTCATTGTACCTAAGGCAGAGGTTTCTGTTAGTTTCCTGCCTAAGCCGTCATAGCTGTAGGTCACTTGATTTTTGAGGGCATTTTCCTTTGAAATCAAAAAGCCTGAACTAATGTCATATTGTTCAGTTGTGGGGTTATTATTAAAATCGAATTTGGTTTGTGAATAATACCCGTCAGAGAGTGATGTGGTATATTGCATTGTATAACTTGTTTGTGCAATACCTTCATTTTGAGATGGATTAGTCCAGGCCAATGTGTAGGAAATAACACGTCCGTTTGTATCATATTCATAAGAAGTTGTTTGCTCTGAGTTAAATTCATTATTGCTATAATTACCAACTTCTCTAGAAGAAATTCCTTTATTATCACTAGTCAATGAATTATTTATCTGAGTAACAAAAGGAATATCTGTAATGACACCTTCTGGTTTATAATCACTAACCATTTGAGAAATTAAAATCCCATAATTAGAATCATAAACTGATAAGATTTCCTTTGTCAGTTGTTTACCATCATCCTCATAAGTCTTAATTTTTTCAGTTTGGCCTGCGTTATTATAGGTGGTTTTGGAGGTGCTTTTTCGTGTTTGATTTTGATTGTTGTAAAATTTCTCATTCTGTTCCTTTGGATACTGATAGTTTGGAGGAAGCTGATTATAGGGTGGAAATTGATTATTCCCTTTTTCACCAGTATAACTGGTAACTAATTCTTTGATCTTTTCATTCTTTTGGGTCGAGACAGACTTTTCTAGCTGGAGGTGTAGGTTGTTAAACTTATAAGTAATTTGTTCAATACCATTATTTACAATAGTATAATACATATATTCATCATCATTACTTTCTAGAAGAGCATCAATTCCTGAGGCTACATCATATGATGGATACCCCATGTAGTTATGATAATCCCCCTGCCCATTGTAATTGTAAGATATCTCCTGAGTTGATTGTTGATAGGTGTCTTTAACACTCGAAATTACATCTTGGTTATATGTATCGCCCGCTTCAATATACTTTATAGTTGCATATTCATAGGTGGTAACCCGTTGAGTTGGATAAGTGATTTTTGAAATAAGGTCTGTATTTACTACACCTCCATTATACGTAATTTCCACAACATCACCTAAAGGGTCTTTATAGGACGTTATTTGTAACTGATCATTAGATAGTTGATAAAGAAAGTCAATTTTATTGGTGCCATTGGTTGGAAAAACCACGTGAATACTCGTTTTGCTAAAGTCTAATGTTATAGATTCACCATATGTACCTATTACTTCGATAAGTTGGGCTTTATCTATAGAAGCATCTGTCAAATTATAGTTATACAAAATGTGGTTACCATAGCGGTCATCGTAGCAAATTAGTTTACCATTTGGATCAAAGTATTGATTATGTCCATCCAAAAAGGAGAGCATGTATGCATATTCTATATCCTCATAGGGCAACGTAGGAAATTTCCCTTGAGCATAGAAGTTGAGTACTAAATTTTTTTGATTGTAGTATTGCATGCCAGAATCAGATCCTGGATTCAAAACATATGATTGAGATCCATTGATAAAAATCATATTATCTAAAATATAACTAAGTCCAAAAGACCATCCTGCAGGCAAACCAAACAGCAAGTTTTCAGAAGAGTAGTCACTTTGGTTATAGGTTATGCCCAGATTTATATCCATAGATTGAATCCCTGGCAATGTAGGCGGGTTAAGCGTCAAAGACAATTCGCCAGTTCTTAGGTTTACTTGTGCTGTGAGTGGATCAAAATAATTTTTAGCCATTGAAACATTAGTGTTCGTATTAGTGAGGGGTATTAGCTCCTTTCTTTTCATAATTGTGGGTAGGAAAAATTGTAGGAATTTTTTTCCTTTTAGTCGGTTCATGATATAAAACCGACTAAAAGGAAAATTTAAAATCACAAATTGATAAATAAGCTTATTTAAGATTTCTATACCATAAAACAATATAGGAACTACCATGCTTTCGATTGGTCATTGCAACTTGAGAATAGTAAGCTTGTGCACTTGTAAGCTCATTCATATATGCGCAACATTCATCATATATTTTGTCATAGTCAGTACTAGAGTCGTAGTACTGACTTTCCCAAGAATCAGCTAGCGTACTTTCATTAGGGGCATCATCATTACAATAGATAATTACCCCGTGTGAATCACCAGATTCTTGATCTGACATAGCTATTTTAACAGATTTACCTTCCTTAGAACTTAATTGGTTTAGGTAATTTTGCATTGGATTAAGTAAATCCGTTGGGTCTGACTTAGAAAAACCTTGGTAAGTAAACGTCATTTTTATAAAATTTAATCATTTAAAATATGTAAAATGGATCTTTACGTGTTGTGCCAAATAGAAGCTCTTTTAAAATCTGCATGATTTATTGAACATCAAGTAATTAATAAATTCAGCATTTTCAGTCGTAAAAAACCTGAGCAAACATAACCACCTATCATCTTGATAAGGAAAAACCACCACTACACATTTCTGCCAAAACAGAACACAATTCAGACATAACGGTTTTGTATGTTGAAAATCAACTACTTAAAAAATTAATCCATTTAAATATTACTGGTATCCAAGTAAATAATTTAATACGTTTTACTATCCAAAATTTCTACTGTAAGATCTTCATATAGGAGGGTTGGCCTGTCAAAAACCCCGGCAGAGCCGCGATGGCGTACCATGTTGTTTTTGACCGCCAAGCGGCCTTGTAGATTTTTTTGGTTCCGTTTTTTCAGGGATCCGCCCCCGCGGCATGGAAAAAATGAATCGGACTGCCGACGCAGAAAGCCACTAATTTTAGGAATACCCAATTCTAGAGGGCCGCCGTGGAACGGCATAGCCGTCAACCTAACTTGTCATAAATTCCTGATAGTTATTTGGTTTCTTCTTTTTTGGTTCAAGTTTGAGTTGTTTAAAGGGTGTTTCGATCAGTATTTTTATTAGTTCACCGGTTT
>CALGOB010000230.1 GCA_937958005.1 uncultured Cyclobacteriaceae bacterium | reverse complement strand
GGTTCTACCATGAATTTAATGGAAAGTGTTAACTTAGAGAGATGTTTACAGAGAGTTTTTTCACCTTGTTATTAGGTCTTGAAGAAGGCTGGAATGTTGATAAGATAGATATAGACATCAAAAGAGAAGAGGTAAGAATCTATATAAAGTGCAAATTAAAAGAAGCGGAGATAGGGGCAGAGACATGCAAGTATTATGATTTTGCACCATCAAGGGAATGGCGTCATTTAGATACCCTGCAATTCAAAACATTCATTGTTTGCTCTTTACCTAGATTTAAGACCTCTGTGGGTAAAGTAAAGACATTAAGCCCACCTTGGGCAGACCCAATGGAGCGTCATACTTACTTATTTGAACGTATGGCGATAGATTTATTACTGGCAACAAAGAAACAGAGTAAAGTAAGTGAACTAATGCGCTGTGGCTTCAATGTAATTAATAGGATTATGCACATTAGCACAGAGAGAGGTTTGTCCCGCAGGAACCATCACGAGCTGGACTTTGAACATGTCAGTATTGATGAGAAATCTTTTAAAAAAGGGCATCATTATATAAGTGTATTGAGTCATCCAAAGTCTGGCTGTGTACTGGATGTAGAAGAAGGCAGGGACAAGAAATCATGTAAAAGACTGTTGGATAAGTCCTTGACAGAAGACCAGCAAGTAAATATCAAAAAAATAAGCATGGATATGTGGAAGGCATACATGAATGGATGTAAAGAAAAGCTTCCCAATGCAAAAATCGTTCATGATCGTTTTCATTTAGTGAAATATCTCAATGAAGCAATAGATAAGGTGCGCCGCAGAGAAGTAAAAACACAAGAGGAACTCAAAGGATCCCGTTATGCTTTGTTAAAGAACAAAGGCAATCTTACCGAGTTGCAACGCATCAAGTTTGATGCAATACATGAAGCCAATTATGAAGTGGCAAAAGCCTGGCAGGTCAAAGAAAACTTTAGGGGTTTATTTGCAAGTGAACCAAAAGCTGCCTTTGTGTTATTTTGTAGGTGGGTAACTAATTCAATAAATAAGAATATTAAAGAAGTAACAAAAGTGGTCGAGATGTTTAAAAACCACATTTCGGGAATTATCGAAGCTTTGATTTATTCTTTATCAAATGCTATGGCAGAGAGACTTAATGGAAAAATACAAGAAATAAAAACTGCTGCTAGAGGATATAGAACTTTCAAAAACTTTCGATCCGCAATCTTATTTTTCAATGGTGGACTGGATCTTTATCCATTAAGAAAGTGGTAGAACCAAATAAATTAATAATAGATTATAAAATGCATAAATGCCTTATATTTGATTTAATTAATTGACCATTAACATTAAACTAAATGAGTAGAAAATATAAATTCTACAATAAATCAGGACTCTATTTTGTGAGTTTTGCCACTGTCTATTGGATTGATGTATTTATGCGAGAAGAGTATTTCAATATCATTAAAGAAAGTCTAGATCACTGTAGGAAACAAAAAGGAATGGAAATTTATGCTTATTGCATAATGACAAGTCATATACATTTAATTTTCAGAGCAAAAGAATCTAATCCAAGTGATATATTACGTGATTTTAAAACATTTACATCTAAAAAATTATTTAATCAAATAGCAGAAAATGGCCATGAAAGTAAAAAAGAATGGATGTTATGGATGATGGCTAAAGCAGGAGAAAAGAAAAGTAATGTAAAAAGAAATCAATTTTGGCAGCAACATAATCAACCAATTGAATTATGGAGTAATGCTGTAATAGATCAAAAACTAACTTATATTCATGAGAATCCAGTAGTTGCAGGGTTTGTCAATGAAGCACATCATTGGAAATACAGTAGTGCCATTGATTATAGTGGAGGGAAAGGTGTTTTAGCAATTGATTTTATTAACGGATGATAGGTACGAGCTGCAAACTCGCACCAGCGTTAGCATTAGAGTTTTAAGAGAAAATCATAAATGGCTGTTAGATAAAGTGCTAGCGCGAGCTTGTAGTTCGTGCTCATACTCAAAGAAGAATTTGGAAATCCTATCTGGAAATATTAGTCCTGTCCTATTTATCCATGCCATGCAAAAAAAAATGAATCTATTAACGGGTAAGGTACGAGCTGCAAGCTCGCACCAGCGTTAGGCTTATACTCAAAGAATAATTTGGAAATCCTATCTGGAAATATCAGTCCTGTCCTATTTATCCATGCCATGCAAAAAAATGAATCTATTAACGGGTAAGGTACGAGCTGCAAGCTCGCACCAGCGTTAGGCTTATACTCAAAGA
This sequence comes from uncultured Cyclobacteriaceae bacterium, assembly GCA_937958005.1. Lineage (GTDB taxonomy): Bacteria > Bacteroidota > Bacteroidia > Cytophagales > Cyclobacteriaceae > JANSWY01. The sequence continues at coordinate 13,354 of CALGOB010000230.1, read as the reverse complement.
AGAATTTGGAAATCCTATCTGGAAATATCAGTCCTGTTATGTTTATCCATGCCATGCAAAAAAAAATGAATCTATTAACGGGTAAGGTACGAGCTGCAAACTCGCACCAGCGTTAGTTAGTTATGGTTTGCATCAAATTTCTATTTTCTATTGCATTATTCGGGTTTAACCTAAAGATACCATGCATTTCCTTCTAGCCACGATAGGAACGGCATCCTTTTTCTTGGAAAGAAAAAGATATAGGATAGCGTGAGCAGGCTTTCGTAAGATAGGAAAGCCTGCTTGCTCCTAATCAAGAATTATACCAATTTAGATTTATAAAGTCGTGTAAGATATTCTAGTAAATTTGATTTTGACAAAGGCAAAAAACGGAAGCATAGTACAGCTATAGTGAGTATTTTTAACGCATGGCAAATATTAAATTTACTAATAGATATGCGCCTTTATAAAACTATATTGGTATTACTCATATTGTAAAGTGTCTGCTGGATTTGCCCTTGCGGATTTCAAAGAGATGTAGCCAACCGTAAAAGCAGTAAGTAGTAAAGTAGCTAAGAACCCTAAGGCAAATACCTCCCATCCCAAGTCAATTCTATAGGGATAATTAGAAAGCCAAAGATTCATTACCTGATAAGCAAGAGGTGCTGCAATGACAAAAGCGATCAACATTAATATAGTGAAACTTTTAGTGAAGATATTGAGCAACTGCATATAGGATGCTCCTAGCACTTTTCTGATTCCTATTTCTTTTGTTTTTTGTAGGGCCATGAAAGAAACCAAAGCATATAGTCCTAAACAACCGATGATGATGGCTATTAAAGTAAACAAACGAATGCTTTTGAACATGATCCTTTCAATAATGTACTTCTCCTTAATATACTCTTCAAGGGTTTCATAAGTAAAAACTCTTTTTGGAAAAACCTCTCTCCATAGTTTTGTAAGCTTAGGAAGTGCTGCTTGTATGTTTTCATTACTGATTTTTACATCCACACTATTGAAATGGGATTGAAATGGAAACATAATTAATGGATTTATCTTCTTATTTAATTGCCTATTATGATAATCTTTGAGAATACCTATTACAGGAGCTTTAATACCATAACAATTTACCATCTTTCCAATGGCATCTTTTGGATTCCCAGTAACTAAATGTTTTGCGAAAGTTTCATTGACAATGAAACCATTGATTCTTTCATCTATTTCATCTGATCTAAAATTTCTACCCGCTACTAATTCAAGTTTAAAATGTTCTATAAAACGATGATCTATAAACTTGTTATTAGTCTCTATAACTTCTTTGCTATCATCACCTACAATAGTAAAAGTAGTGTTGTAACCATCAGAAATTGGCGTGCCAGAAGAGATAGAAAAAGAAGTAATCTCTGATAGACTATTTAGCCCCTGTTCTATTTGTTTAATTTGTTTCTCGTCAGGTTCGTAGCTAGCTATGTGGAGCATATTCTCTTTGTCAAAACCTAAGTCTTTATTAATGAAGTAGTCCATTTGAGAAGCGATCACAATGGTTCCAATTAATAATATTTGTGTAATTACGAACTGGACAATTACCAAGATTTGTCTGATACTAACGCCTCCTCTTTTGTTAGAAGTTAATAAGGTTTTGCTCTTGAGTGTCTGAGCAGGTTCATAGGAGGAAAGTTTGATTGCCGGGTATAAACCTGCAATGAGAGTAATCATCGCTATTAAAACGATCCCAACCAATATGACAGACCAATCTAACTGTAAATTCATATCTACAAGATCTAAAAGGCTATTCCAGGAATTGAGCATGAACTCGGTGATCCAGAGGGCAATCAAGAATGAAATAGAGGTTAGAATAGCCGTTTCCATGAGAAACTGGAAGATCAACTGCAAACGTCCACCGCCCAAAACTTTTTTGATCCCTACTTCTTTGGCCCTAGTAACAGATTGCGCAGTTTGGAGATTCACAAAGTTGATACAGGCGGACAGTAAGATGAAAAGTCCTACGGCAACTAGTCCTATTAAGATAGCAGGAGCTGAAGTATAGTTTCCTACATAAAAGCCCCATTCAGCAGTGCTATGTAATTCTTTAAGATTTAAAAGGCTATATTTTATTAATTCGCCATCATTTTGAGGTCGATATTTTTTAACCATGGCAGGAAATCCACTTTCAATGCTAGCTGGATCTTGATTGGGCTGTAAAATAACGAAAGTAAGTAATTGTGAAATGTTGTTCCAATTGTCTTTATCCCATGGGTTTAAGTGGTAATAAACAGCAATATTGACCAATCCCTTGAAAGGGAGATTGGTGTTTTTCTTAGGATCTTTTATGATTCCAGTGATCTTTACCCTTTTGGATTCAGAAATTTCTATCTCTTCACCCAGCAGCTCATTGGGACGATCAACATAAGCTGGGTAGTACTTCTCTACCAGCTGCATAGATAGTACCATCGAATTAGGATCATCTAATGCTGTTAGAGAGTTCCCTGCAATAAAATCATACTCGAAATTTTTAAGAAAAAGACTGTCTGCAAAGAATAAACTACCTCTACCTTCTTCAAAGACCCGTTCATTTTGTGTACCAGGTTCTATGGCTACCAGTACATTGTGGCCAGTGATCTGGGTGACGCCTTCAAGTGATGGAAATTCATTTTTAATGGCTTTAGCAAGCATAGTTTCTGTAATGCCAATTTTGAAGGTTCTACTTGCATATTCCTTGGTAATATTGACTCTGTAAATACGATCTGCTTTTGGCTGATGTGTGTCAAAGGTATTTTCGTACTTCAAGTTAATGTACAGAAATAAACAGCTACTGAGACCCATGGTCAACCCTAAAATATTAATGGCAGAGGAGATACGGTTTCTCCATAGGTTTCTGAAAATTGATTTAAATAGGGTCTTATTCATAATATTCTTTTTGATTAACTATAGGCTAAAAGTTTGCCATAACCTTTAATGAATAGATAATCAGGTAGTTAAGGATTATTCTGATCCTTAAATGTATCAATTTTGAGCGATAAAGAACAATGCATGTTCCACCTTGGAACACACATTTTATATATTTACTTATGGAAATTGTAGCGATTGATGATGATCCTCTGTTATTGCATACTATCAAAATGGTATTGGAAGAGGACTTTGGTGAAATTCTTACCTTATCACACCCTAACCTTTTGAAGAATCAACTGGTTGGTAATCAGCTACAAGTGATGATACTTGACCTTAATTTTGCCATTGGAAATGCAGATGGTAATGAAGGGCTTGCTTGGATTTCAAAGATTAAAGAAGAATGGAATCACGTGGCCATTATTGTTTTAACAGCCCATGGTTTTGTAGACATAGCAGTTAAATCGCTGAAGCAGGGCGCCACAGATTTTTTAGAAAAACCTTTTGCCAATGACAAGTTGATTAATACGGTGAAGGCCGCCATGGTCAAGGTAAATTCCCAAAAGCAAAATGAAACTGGTGAATCAAGTGATGATATGCTTGACCAACTGAATCAGGACTCTTCTTTGGTGCTTGGGAAATCTGAGAACATCAAACAGGTTTATCATACCATTTCCAAAATAGCACATACGGATGCACCAGTTTTGATAACCGGTGAACATGGCAGTGGTAAGGAGGTCATTGCTCGGCTAATTCATGAAAAATCAGAACGAATAGCAGAACCATTTATTCATGTGGATCTTGGGTCTACCCATGAGTCTTTATTTGAATCTATATTGTTTGGTCATGCTGCTGGGGCGTTTACAGATGCAGGGAATGAAAAAGCTGGATTAATAGAAACAGCAAATTTGGGAACCTTATTCCTAGATGGTATCGGTGAACTTCCTAAAAAGCAACAAGCCAAACTTTTGACCGTACTTCAGAATCGTGAGGTAATGAGAGTAGGGGAGCATGTACCCAGGCTAGTCAATTTTAGGCTCATATGTGCTACTCATTTACCAATAGAGCAACTATCAGATGAGCAGAACTTACGTCAGGATCTTTTTTTTAGAATCAATACGGTAGTTTTAGAGCTTCCTGCATTGCGGCATAGAATAGATGACCTGAAAGATTTGACCTATCATTTTGTTAAGAAATATAACCGCAAGTACAGCAAAAGTTTAAAACTGTCGCAAGCAGAAATTGCCACATTGAGAAACCATAATTGGCCGGGTAATATTAGGGAGTTAAAAAATACTGTAGAACGGATGGTAATTCTACATGGAGAAGGTAACAACATTTTACATATTCAGGACTATACACAACCCGATCAAGGAGATAATTTATACCAATTGGAAAAAGAAAAAATAGCGGAGATCATTGAGAAGCATTCAGGAAATATTAGTCGAGCAGCACAGGAACTTGGGATAGGAAGAAATACATTGTATAGAAAAATCAAGAAGTATGATTTATAAAAGAAGTGAATTTTTAATCATACTGAGGGTAATAGCTTTAGTCATATTTATATCAGCAACGGTCATAAGTTATTACGAAACGGATTTAATTATTACACCTATCATGCTTGCACTTTTGGGTGTTATTACCACCATTGAACTGATTTGGCATTTGCGGGGCCTGCAGAGGAATGTAACTCAATTTTTACTTTCTATCAAGCACCATGATTTTAGTAGGCATTATAAAAACCAAACTAAATTCAAGGAACTGAATGAAGCTTATGAGTTAATTACCCAAAGTTTTGAAAAGATACAAACTGAAAAACAGGCCGATTATAGGCTGTTACAAACAGTTTCGGAGCACTTACAGATTGGTCTGGTGTGTTATAAGACAAACGGTGAAATCATGTTTGCCAATAGCATGTTGAAAGAGTTATTAAGGTTGCAATCCTTAGCGAAACTAGAATCATTGATACCTACTGCTAAGTCTTTATATGATTATTTGATCAATGAAAACCCAGTGACTAATGTTTTGGTAGAAGCCCATAAAAACCAAAAACTTTTATTAAAAACAGAGTCCTTTTCCCTACAGGGTAAAAAATACAAATTGGCTTCACTATATGATATCAAATCCGCACTGGACACCAATGAACTGGAGAGTTATCAGAAACTGATGAAAGTGATGACCCATGAAATCATGAATTCTGCAACACCCATTCTTTCGTTGATCCAAGTGATCAACAAAAAGCTAATAGATGATGGGAAAATTGTGACGTTATCAGAAAAAGACCAAGGAAATATAGCAATTAGTTTAAATGCCATAGAGACCCAAACAGCTGGTATCTTGAGGTTTGTGGAGGCTTACAGGAAAATTAATAAAGAGATAAGCCCTTCCTATGAGAAAACCAATGTCGAATCATTGTTAGACCCAATCATCACTCTAATCATTGACCAATCTGAAACTTCATTTACTTTGACCAATGAAGTGCATAAAGATTTCTTCTTAGACGTAGGCCTCATTTCACAAACGCTGATTAACCTACTTAAAAATGCCAAAGAAGCAATTCTGGAAAATATTGACCCCCAAATCCATATAATTGTTAAGGAAATGGATCAGCAGCTGTACTTGACTGTGGAAGACAATGGCTTGGGGATTCCAGCCAATAAGGTAAATGACCTATTTATTCCTTTTTTCAGTACTAAACCAGAGGGATCAGGAATAGGCCTTGCACTTTCAAGAAAAATCATCAATGCACATGGGGGTAGTTTGACCTATCAAAGAACGGATGCAGGATTTACTCAATTTGTAGTTGCTCTTCCAGAAAACGTATTTGGGGACCAAGCAAGAAAGCTGTGAAGAAACCACCCTGTACTCATTCTGAAACTCACACCCCCACTAAGCGTAGTTTACAACTATGTCTTGCTTATCAAGTCAATTTCTTATTGACTATTCCCATCACTTAAAAGCTAGGAAAGCTTTTAATATAATAAAGACGTAGGAATATCCTACGCTTAGTGGGGAACTCAATACTTTAACCTTCAAGCTTGTCTCAGTTATATAAACTTATATGATATGGATAATTTGATGAAGGAAATTTCCCACAAGAATATTGCTTGAGCTGTATTTGAGTTTAGTGTTTTTAAAAGTTCTATAAAAAGTAGGAGCAACTAGGGTTTCCTATTCCACCAGAGACAGTTCCCGTCATCCGCTTGTAGTCCTCGTTTCACTGCGGGCTACCACTACTACCGGGGCTAGCTAGGAAGGAGGAAGAAGTCAGAAGCTATTTGAAATTTTGCTATTCGATATGTTCCGTATGGTTATGTTGAATGATGAATAGGAGGGGATTTTAAATCCCCTTTATTAACCTTCGAAAAGCACTTTCTAACATCTAGAAGAGCCTATACAAAGTAAAAGCTACCCAATAGCCTGTTCCAGATCAGCAATCAAATCATCAATGTCTTCAATGCCTACACTGAGTCTGATCAATGAATCTTTTAAGCCTGTTTTTAGTCGTTCTTCGCGAGGAATACTGGCATGAGTCATCGTAGCAGGATGGCCACAAAGTGACTCCACACCACCTAATGATTCTGCCAAAGCGAAAATATTTAACTTTTCTAAAACTTGGTAAGCCCCTTCAATATGGTCCTCTTTTAATATAAAAGAAATCATCCCCCCAAAACCCCTCATTTGTTTAGAAGCAATATCATACTGAGGAGTACCTTCAAAACCCGGCCAAAAGACATCAGAAACTTTTGGGTGATCTGCTAAATACTTGGCCACTGCAGCACCATTCTCACAATGTCTCTGCATCCTTAAATGCAGCGTCTTAATACCTCGTAAAACTAAAAAGCAATCTTGTGGGCCGGCAATTGCCCCAGCAGCATTTTGAATAAAAGCCAATTGCTCATTTAATTCATCATTACTGGTCATTAAGGCACCCATCACTACATCAGAATGTCCAGCTAAATATTTAGTGACCGAATGCATCACCAAATCAGCACCTAAGTCCAATGGATTTTGTAAATAAGGAGTAGCAAAAGTATTGTCTACTGCTAAAATAGCATTTGAGCTTTTTGCTACTTTAGCTAGGGCAACTATATCCACTACCTTCATCATCGGATTAGTAGGTGTTTCCGCCCAGATCAATTTGGTTTGATCATTGATGACTTTTTTTACTTCATCTATTGAAGTCATGTCCACAAAATGGAATTTGATTCCGTAGTGAGCAAATATTTTAGTGAATAATCTATAACTACCACCATATAAATCATTGGTACTTACTACTTCATCACCAGGTTTTAGTAATCTGGCTACTGCATCTGTGGCAGCCATGCCAGAAGCGAATGCTAAACCATATTTGGCATTCTCAAGCGCAGCAAAGCTTTTTTGTAAGGCCTCCCTAGTCGGGTTTTTAGTCCTTGAATATTCAAACCCTTTGTTATTACCAGGAGAAGCTTGTGCATAAGTAGTAGTTTGAAAGATAGGTGTCATGATGGCACCTGTTGAAGGATCCGGCTCTACGCCTGCATGGATTGCTTTGGTTCCAAATTTCATCTTTAATCTGTTAGGTTATTTGTTTTGACTCCTAAAGATCTGTTAATTAACTGCTTGTTAATTTCATAGCCAGAATGCCTTTATGTGGGAGCAATTCATTAGGAAGGTAATTTAACGGAAGGAATCATTTTTGGAAAAAGTTTTAAACTAAAATATTGGATTGATTATGGAACAGACATAATTTCAACAAAAAACTAACTGTTAATAACTCAACTTTTTATATACTCGTGCGCTTTTGCAAAGCGTCTGTATTTATTAGGTATTTGTAATACCCTTCTGCAACTGGATTACAATCCTAACAATCAATAGACACGCATTATAGCCAAAGCCTAAATGCGCGTCTGAGGAAGTGTTGCTTGATCCACATTCACCATACCCCCAAATAAAGGACAAAACAAGATTACAAAGAACCTATCCATAAAGATGGATTTGCACTCGAAAAAACTTAATCTCGCAAATTCCAACTCCTGTTTAAATCACCTCTTTTAACAGCTATCCTGTCTATCCCGCCAGTAGTTTGGCAGGTGAGGTTTGCATAGAGTGCTTGAATGGGTGGGGCGAAAGAAGTAAACAACTTTTCCTGAACTTTTTTGTAGTCATTCTCTTCCACATAGAAGACCGGCTGATTTAGTAAAATAGGTCTTTCTATCTGCGGTAAGATTTGAACTTGAGGAAATTCGGAAATATTTCCTAAAATCAAATCAGCAATTACGGTAGCATCATTAGCGTTTACCTGTCCATTTCCATCTACATCTGCTGCTAAAAACTGCCACAATTGATCGAATGGATCATTTCCTCCTAAATGATTAACGAGTCGTATTATATCACCTACATTGACTCCAGCAGCCCATTCCTGTATAGTAAAATTCCCATTAGACCTTTGTTTGTGGAAATAACAAGACCTTCTGATAGGAGGGGTGATAGAGAAGTTTCTACCTCCTGGTAAGGGTATGAAAGAAGTAACGGTACTATCCCTTTCATTTTTTACCAAAGTATTCCCAAGTGGTATTAAACCACCACCTAAATCGACTACTCTTACATTTCCAAATTGCCTGATCGCAACTGGATCTACTTTTTTATTTGAAATATTGGTATGATTTAACAGCGTATTTTCCGTTTTTCTTATATCAAGTTGATGATCAATAAACTGACTTTCAACTCTGTCCATCACTTCCTTTGGCGCTGTCAAAAACTCTTGCCAGTTATCCACTGTAAAATTTTCTGGATAACCGTCTAAATTGGACACTGAGATTACATCTTCTTTTTCTTCACAAGAGAAGATTGTAAAAACGATCATGGCGATTGCTAAAATCGATCTTTTCATAATTTTGTTGTTTAAATTTTGAATAATTGAATAATGTTCTCTCGGATAAAATCTCCAGTTATGATAAACCAAGGAGAAGTGAGAGGCCATTTCTATAGGACAAAATTATGAGCAAATCGACTCAGTTCATATCAGCAAACAATAGTAGATTGACTACTGAGATGATAGTATTTTACTTAAAGCGATTACTAAAAACGGGTTAAATCTATAAATCCAATAAAGGTTAAGCTTGACTTCCTTTATCTAAAAACTGATTCATTTTATCTTCAAGTGCTTTGATATTTGCTTCATAAGCAGGTGATAATGAATCCTTACCTGGAAAATTTTCCATGTGTAAAGTTTGAGTTGGAAAAGCAAAATTGACACCCAGTTCTTTTGCTAGGTCTATGATCTGAATGATGATTTCATGTCTTGCCTTTAACTCCTCACTCCAACTTGGAACCTTAAAAAAGATATAGAACATCACATTCAGAGAAGAGTCTGCCATGGCATTCAAATAGATCTCAAAATAATCTTTTCTAGTTTTTGGATGATCAATTACAATTTTCTTTAACCCTTCAGTGAAAAGCTCAATAATAGGGGTAGGTGTATCATAGGTTAAGGCAAGTTGGGTGTAAAACCTTCTATACTTTCTAAGACCATGATTATCTATTGTACTATCTGCCAAATTACCATTGGGCACATACACTACAGAATTTCTAAAAGTACGGACTCTAGTAGATCTAAAACCTACTTCTTCTACAGTACCATCTATTTCACCAGAGGTAATCCAGTCTCCTATCTGAAAAGGTTTGTCAATAAATATCATTAACGAACCAAAGAAGTTTTTAATAGTATCCTGTGCCGCTAAGGCAAAAGCCAAACCCCCAATTGACAGCCCAGTAAGTAGAGGAATAATGTCAACATTCAGATTGATCAGGATGAAGAGGATTCCTATGATTACAATAAAAGCCTTCAGCGCTTTACCTATCAGTGGTACTAACTGATCATCCAATGAACTTTTTGTTTTTTCAGCTAATTTTTCAAAATAAAAAGAGGCTAAACCAACAGATCTATAACAAACTATGGTCAGCAGTAAAGGGACTGATACTCTTAAAAGGATCAATAAGTACTTCGAAATGAATATTGGTAACTGCAATACAGGAACTACAGAAACTACTAAACTAGCAATGATGAATAAACTGAAAGGTTTGGCAATAGGCTCTATAAACTTATTGGCCAGCTCACTGTACTTACTTTTCTTCAAATATCTAATAATGATTTTTTGAAAAATGAAAGTCAGTATTTTATGTAATATGAAACAGATAATGACTAAGCCCAATAAAGCGACTATTTGCCAAAGTCCCATTCCTGCTATTTTCCTAGTGCCAATTGCAGGAAGCAAGTCCAGTAGATAACTCATGCCAAAAGCAAATACCTCATTGTGTGCATTTTCTATCGCTTGCAAAGCTCTACCTTCAAATACCCAATTTCTGCCCTTTCTTTCCAAATAGATAGAAGGATATCTGTCAGTGATGATATATCTGCTTCTATTGATGGCTGAATCATAGAAGTTACTTTCTTTCGGTACATCTTCTAGTTCCACATAAATACCTTCTCCATCTAATATTTGTTTCAGTTGGATAGCTAAACGCATAGAAGCTTTTTCATCCGCAGCCTTAAAAACCTTAGCGCTTATCTCTGGATGATAACTATCGTCTTGAAGGTTTGCTAAAAATGTATAAAGCGAATAGTAGGGTGAGGATAAGTTTAGTATTTCAGATTGGTCATTCTCTTGGTTGGGACTCCCTTGTTGAGCAAGAACTCCAAACGAAATAAAAAGTAAAAATAGGAATGTGATTTTTTTCATCTTCGGTATCCAAATTATCTTAGGACAAATGTAATAGGTTCAGTGGATGATGAAAACTATTATTTAAGAGACTTGATGAAGTCGTTTAAACTTTTTGTTTGGAGCCAAAGAATTTTACTTTAGTATGCTAAATAGAGCCTGTCTATAATTTATTTGTTTGAGTATAAAAGAAAAATATAAATGCTATGGATTTCCACTTTTAAAGGGGGCTGGGGGTATTTCATGGAATCAATCATTTTCTTTCGCCCTGCTTTATAGACAAACTCTAATTAGAGAATGAAATACATTTTTTGCAAGTAAAAGAAATGAATAACAATCAAAGGAGTTTATTTTTTTGGATCAATTTATATTTTCTATGAACTTATCAATTACTTTGGGGATTATTTAAGAGATTAGTAATTGAAAGTTAATAATTAGAAATTCAAGATATATGCCCATTAATAACCCTTTGTTAAAGAAGTTTGATACGCCTTTCGGTGTTCCACCATTTGATCAAGTAAAAGTGGAACATTTTATGCCGGCAATCACTGAAGGTATTCGTTTAGCTAAAGAAGAGGTAGCAGCCATTATTGCCAACCCAGAAGCCCCTACTTTTGAGAACAGTGTAGTAGCATTAGAAAGAGGTGGTGAAATGATAGGTAAGGCAAGTAGCATTTTATTTAACCTAAACTCTGCAGAAACTTCTGATGCACTACAAGAAGTAACTAGAGAGGCGTCCCCTTTACTTTCCCAGCATAGCAATGAGATTTGGCAAAATGAAGGCTTGTACAATAGAGTGAAAAAGGTTTACAACCAAAAAGGGCAGCTTGACCTTAGTGGTGAGGAAGAGATTTTATTAGAGAAGACTTATAAAGCTTTTGTGAGAAATGGTGCTAACCTTTCTGATGAACAAAAGAAAAGATTTCAGGAAGTGTCCATGGAACTATCACAGCTCACATTGAAATTTGGTGAAAACGTATTGGCTGAAACGAATGATTATGAAAAGGTAATCACGGATGAAAGTCAATTGGCGGGATTACCAGATTCCGCAAAGACAATGGCTAAGGAAACTGCTAAAAAGAAAGACAAAGCAGACGCATGGGTCTTTACTTTACAGGCACCTAGTTACATTCCTTTTATGGAGAATGCTACGAACCGTGAACTACGTGAAGAGTTGTATAAAGCTTATATGAGCAAAGCCAATAAAGGAGATGAAAGAGATAATAAAGAGGTAGTTAAAAAGATAGTTGCTTTACGAGCTGAGATTGCCTCCTTATTGGGGTATGAAAGTTATGCTGCTTATGTTCTAGAAGAACGAATGGCCGGAAGTAGCAAACAAGTGAATGATTTTCTGGGAGATTTACTAGATAAGGCTAAACCGATGGCTGAAAAAGAAGTAATAGAGATTAGGGAATTTGCGAAGAAATTAGATGGCCTAGAAGACCTACAAAGATGGGATTGGTCGTTTTATTCAGAAAAACTGAAGAAAGAAAAATATGCAATTGATGACGAGCTATTGAGACCCTACTTTAAGCTTGAAAACGTACTAAATGGTGTTTTTGAAACAGTAAGTAAATTATACGGACTGACCTTTAAAGAACAAGAAAATATTCCCGTCTATCATTCAGATGTAACAGCTTATGAAGTATTAAATGATAAAGGCGAACACGAAGCTATTTTTTATGCTGATTTTCATCCCCGTGAAGGGAAAAGAGGAGGGGCGTGGATGACCTCTTACCGCTCGCAGGAAATAGTCAATGGTGAAAATATTAGGCCACATGTGTCTATTGTTTGTAATTTCACTCCTTCTACAGATGATCAACCTTCCTTGCTGACTTTTAATGAGGTATTGACTTTGTTTCATGAGTTTGGCCATGCCTTACATGGGATGTTGGCCAATACCACTTATTCAAGTTTGTCGGGGACAGGTGTATATTGGGATTTTGTGGAATTGCCTAGCCAGATTTTTGAAAACTGGTGTTATGAGAAAGAGTGCTTAGATTTATTTGCAAGCCATTATCAAACTGGTGAGTTAATCCCACAAGAATATATTGATAAATTGAAAGCAAGTAGTACTTATCATGAAGCCTATGCAACTATTCGTCAGGTTAGCTTTGGATACTTAGACATGGGATGGTATAGTGTGCCACTAGGAGAAATGACAGATAAGACAGCTGATGCTTCGCAATTTGAAGAAGAGGTGATGGCTTCTACAGAGTTGTTCCCCAAAGTTCCTGGAACCATGATGAGTACCCAGTTTAGTCATATTTTTGCTGGAGGTTATGCAGCAGGATATTATAGCTATAAATGGGCAGAGGTTTTAGATGCAGATGCTTTTTCACTTTTTAAGGAAAATGGAATTTTTGATCCTGAAACAGCTCAGTTATTCAAAAACACTGTTTTATCTAAAGGTGGATCCGTACATCCGGCAGATTTATATAAGCAATTTAGGGGAAGAGAACCAAAAGTAGATGCTTTGTTAGAAAGGGCTGGATTAGCTTAATCTAATATAAAGCTTTAAATTATAGCCTATAGAAAAATTCAATTTTTATATAGGTTATTTTTTTAAATTCAACTAGCCTGCATTATTCATGATAAACCATGACCTTGCGTAATAAGTAATTGATTTACTTAGTTTTATGATGAAAGACTTAAGAATTGACATAGCCCAAATTTGAGGAATGTCAATTTTACTTTACTGAACCTATTGCGTTGATAGTCAATTATTTAGCTTTTCTAATAACCTAAGCTCGATTTTAAAAAGTACGCAAAGAAGGCTTTCGTCTACG
>CALGOB010000229.1 GCA_937958005.1 uncultured Cyclobacteriaceae bacterium | reverse complement strand
CCCCTGTGAAATGCTGTCTTGCGACACTGCCCACCGGCTTTCCGGTAAACATTGAAACCTACTGTCCCCTTTTCCCAATCCGCTCCGTTTGAATCGGGTTGCAAAGATAAAACATTTAAGTTCCTAATTCCAAATAAAATGTGAAAAAAATATAAATCTTTTTTCAACCTCCTTAAGCTGGGAAATTGGGGAAAATTATCCCTTTTACCAGCATTTGAAACCTCATTACCCGGCCTGTTAAACCGCTTCCCCCCGTTTGGGTTTGCAAAAGTAATAAACTAATGCACACTTGCAATAGCTACGGGTAAAATAAACTCACTTTTTTTTCGGAAAAATACCCAAACCTTTGATAATCAAATGCTTGCTCGCCTTAAAATAATTATCCACGTCTATTGACCGTCAGAAATGCCCTTCTTTTGCCTCCCTTGGACATCAACCTATTTTTATATGCACATACAGGTAACGGAAAAAAATACCCCCTAGCCCCGATGGAAACGGCAGCTTTCTGAAATAACGGAGGTTTTCTGAAACTATAGCATTCCATGCCGGGAGGACAGCGGGGAGCCAGGCTAATCCTATATAGACAGGCCAATCCACTCCTGGCCTTTTTAAGGTTTTTAGACAAAAGACGATAGGTTAAAGACAAGAGACGTACTTTGAGATATTAGATTTTAGACTCTAGGTCGTAGACATACAATACATATATATGAGTTCCAGTTTGTGTTTGGGTAGGGAGAAAAAAAATTCTTTAACCTACTTTTATCAAGGTGACCTGGCAGTGCTTCAGTGTCCTCTCCTAGAGACAGTGAGGGGGAGGCAGGCATTAGATTTGGTTTGAGTTCCAGTTTGTGTTTGGGTAGGGAGAAAAATAATTCTTTAACCTACTTTTATCAAGATGATCTGGCAGTGCTTCAGTATCCTCTCCGAGAGACAGTGAGGGGGAGACAGGTATTAGATTTGGTTTGAGTTCCAGTTTGTGTTTGGGTTGGGAGAAAAATAATTCTTTAACCTACTTTTATCAAGGTGACCTGGCAGTGCTTCAGTATCCTCTCCGAGAGACAGTGAGGGGGATCTAGGAATGAGAATCTTCGGTATGGGGTGAAGTAGAAATCAAAAAAGCAATGCACTGATGCACTGCTTTTTTGGTTTCGCTACTGGGAATCTCTTAGTTCTATTCAAACTGGTTATCTGCTATGTCTCCATTTAATTTGAGCGACGTTACTTTTGCAGGTACTGAAAACCCTGGTTGTAGAGGGACTTTGATTGTATGAGGGAATTTAATTCCATCTATTGCTTTATAATCCGAAAAGTCTCTTGCTTGGGAAATTTCTCCTTGAGGTGATTGAACGAAGGTAGTTTCTCTCAATTTCAACCCTGTATCAGTGCTGTAATAGTTTTTAACCTTGATTCCTCCTTGATAGGCTAGCTCTACTACATAAGCATCCTGTCCTTCCAAGTTTTCTATACCTGCTAATTTGACACTCACTCCAATTTCATCATAACCTAGTTCTGGTATAATATTAGCTTCTACCTTCAGGGCAAATTTACCTGCCTCATCTATAGGGACTGTGTTACCAAGTTGCTTCACGCTTACTTTATCACCATTGGCTTTTTGTTCAAACATGGTGTTCCCTGCAATAGCGATAGAAATAGCTAGTTTACCTGGCTGCTTTTTCATCTGAACAATGTTCAAGGCTTGTCCTTGTACGTTTGCGTTCATTTCTACTCTTAAGGTTTTTAAACTCTCTAGTTTTTGTCTTCCACCTATTGCATCAAAGTATTTATTAAAGACATTTTGTACAGTAAATCCTGCAGGGATTTTGGCTTTAGAAGGCTCATAGTTATTTCCATAATTATCAAAATACTTCACTTCGCCAAATTTCTTAAGCTTATCAACGATCTCTGACCCTTTTCCAACCACCACAATGTTTGCATTTTCTGGACGTATGTATTTTTTAGCGGCTGCCTTCACGTCTTGAATAGTTACCGCTTCAATGGCCTTCAGGTAATTCTTGTAATAGTCAGGAGGTAGGTTTAGTCTTGCCTTATTAAGAGCTAATCTGGCAATTGTCTGTGGGTTTTCCAATGACCTTGAAAATCTTCCGATGATGGCTGCCTTTGCATCTTTTAATTCTTCCATAGAGACCTCCTCATTGACAATTTTATTCATCTCAAGGAGAAATTCATAAACTGCACTGTCTGTTACTTCATTTCTTACACTGGCACTTGCCACAAAATCACCTACTAACTCGTCATCTGATAGATTAGAATATGCCCCATAGGTAAATCCTTTGTCTTCTCTAAGGTTTGTGAATAGCCTGGCAGAAGCTCCTGCTCCCAAAATCTGGTTTAGTACTCTGGCCTTTGCAACATCTGGAGTTCCTGTTTTCAAATCAATAGGGTAACTAATGTTGATTAATGACTGTACTGAATTTGGCCTATCTACTAATGCTATGTATGATTTAGCTGGTGCTTTAGGTGCATTAAACTTTTCTTGTTTAATAGATCCCTTCTCCCATTTTGAAAAATACTTTTTCACTAGTTTTTTAGCATCAGAAAATTTCACATCTCCGACTATGGCTAAATAGGCTACGTTGGGTTTAAAAAACCTATTGTAAAAATCTTTAGTGTCTTGTAATGTGATATTTTCCACTGTCTTCTCTGTAGTAAGTTCACCATATGGGTGATTATCACCATAGTTCAACACGTCTGTAACATTCCCACCAATTGCATCTGGGTCATCTTTTTGATTAGCTAACTCGGAGATGGTCTGCTTTTTAATCTTATCAAACTCAGTTTGATCAAAGGCCGGATTAAAAAGAATATCCGTCATTAAGCTAAGTACTTTCTCTTTATGCTTACTTAATGAAGAGGCAAAAACACCATTGGAAGAAGTATTTAAAAATGCGCCAATAAAATCAATTTCTTCATCTAATTCGGCTTTACTTTTAGAGGTGGTTCCCCTTCGTAGCAGCTGCCCTGCTATGTCTGCATAACCTACTTTGTCTTTTTCCAAAAATGGGTCATTGTCTAACCTCAATGAAAATGAAACTCTTGGGAGCTTAGGGTTTTCAACTACAAATACTTTCAATCCGTTTTTCAGTTCGAAAGATTTTGCGGTTCCAATTTTGATTTCAGGTGCGGCTCCAGGTGCTGGGGCTTTACTTCTGTCAATTTGTGCAAAGGTGCTGAGAGTGATCAGCACGGCTGCTATGAGTGATAATATTTTTTTCATATGTTATACTATTCTGTCAAAGGAATTATATGATGTTGTCTAGTTATTGTTTATTCTGTAGTTTTTGATTGTCTACTGATTGTTTAGCGGATTCTGGCAAATAGTGTAAGACTACTCTATTGTTAGTTGATAGGTATTTATTGGCAACTCTTTTGATATCTTCTTTGGTTACTGCTAAGTATCTG
The DNA here is from genome assembly GCA_937958005.1 of uncultured Cyclobacteriaceae bacterium. Lineage (GTDB taxonomy): Bacteria > Bacteroidota > Bacteroidia > Cytophagales > Cyclobacteriaceae > JANSWY01. Next base: position 28,705 of record CALGOB010000229.1, on the reverse strand, counting down.
TCTAGTTCGTTATTGATCAGATTTGCATTTCCATAATATACATGGTAATTGGCTAAACTTTCTGCAATTCCCCTAATGGTTCCATTACTACTTACAAATGCATTTTCTCTTTGATTTCTGATTTTCTGAAATTCCTTATCAGTAATCAGTTCTTTTTTAACTCGTTCTATTTCACTATCAATGCCAGATTCTAAGTCGTCTGGGTTTCCGCCAATGTTAGTTAGTCCAAAAATGATGTAAAGTCCGGGGTCTTCTAGCGCAAGTGGAATGGCAGCTACTTGTAATGCTTTTTGCTCTTGGTCTACTAGTTTTTTAGAGAGCCTAGAACTTTGTCCTCCAGAAAGTAAGGTACTTAGCATTTGTAATGCATAATAATCCTCAGATCCCTGTTTTGGCATATGATATGCTTGGATCACTGCTGGTAATTGAATGTTGTCAAAAACCACATCTCTTATTTCTTCTTTTTGTTCTGGTTCTACTACCGTAGGTCTTGGAATTTCTTTGTTGCCGCGTGGTATTTTTCCAAAATATTGTTCAATGAGTTTTTTGGTTTGATTGATATCTAAATCTCCAGCAATGGAAAGTGTTGCATTTTCTGGTACATAGAATGTTTTATAGAAATCTATAAACTCATCTAAGGTTGCTTCATTAAGGTGATCTAATGAACCAATAGGGGTCCATTTATATGGATGTAGTTTATAAGCTCTTTTAGTTATTTCTTCTAAAGCGCTTCCGTATGGCTGGTTATCTACTCGTTGTCTTTTTTCTTCTTTTACTACTTCGCGTTGGGTATCTACTCCTATTTGCTCAATTTTAGCATGTAATAATCTTTCTGACTCGAGCCATAATCCTAATTCCAGTTGATTGGATGGTAATACCTCATAATAGTAAGTTCTGTCATGGGAAGTGTTTGCATTATTTGTCCCTCCCGCCTTATTTATGTAATTAAAAAACTCACCTCTCCCTATGTTTTCTGATCCTTCAAAAAGAAGGTGTTCAAAGAAGTGAGCAAATCCTGTTCTTTTGGGGTCTTCATTTTTGGAGCCTACATGGTATAGTACAGATACAGATACAATGGGTGTAGTATTGTCCTGGTGCAGGATTACATGCATTCCATTAGCCAGGTCGTATTCTGTGTATTCAATTTTCCTATTTTGCGACATCGCTTGATTTGTCGCAATCATCAATATTATGATTAATAGTTTTTTCATCATTTAATTTAAAATATGGTAATAAACATTATCACGGTAGGTTTTGTATAGGTAAAATTCCTTCTAAACGCTACTTTTCAGGCACTGGTCATGTAATTAGAAATTCATAATTAATTGCTTGATAGGCTGGGCCAATGCGAAACAAGGTGTCTATAATCATTCTACCGTGGTAAACTCTAATCGTCGTTGGATTAGTATTTCTAATTGTGTTTTTATTACAGAATAATTGATTTTATTGCTAAATAATTATTGAAAATAAAAAAGCTGCTTATTTAGATATAAGCAGCTTTTGATATTTCTTTTGAAATCAATGGTAGGAGTTCTATAGGATAACTGAATAAAACTCCGTTAACATATAAATTTTATGCTATTTCAATTCTTGCGCTTGTTCTTTGGTTAATCTAGGGCCAAATTGTGTAACAACCTTTGATGATAGTAATGAAGCTAATTCTCCTGATTCTTTTCTTGATTTACCATTTGTAATACCATATAAGTAGGCTCCTGCAAATAAATCTCCTGCTCCGTTGGTATCAATTGCATTTACTTGATGTGGTGCAATTTGAATCTCTTCTCCTTCATGATAAACTACTGCTCCTTCGGCACCTTTGGTAATCACTAATTCTTTTGTAATCTTTTTTAAGGCAATAACCGCTTCATCTAAATCTGCTGTATTTGCGAATAATTTAGCTTCCTCTTCATTACAGAATAACAAATCCACTCCATTGGCTACTGCTTTATGCATGTTGTCATTAAAGAATTTTACCATGCTTGGATCAGAGAATGTAATTGCCACTTTTATTCCTTCTTCTTTTGCAATCTTCTGTGCTTCTAACAATGCTTGAAACCCTGTTTCGGATGAGACTAAATATCCTTCTATGTAGATATACTCAGATTGTTTGATTACCTCGCGTTCTAGTTGTTCATTTGAAAACCCTGCCGTAATCCCTAAGAATGTATTCATAGTTCTGGCTGCATCTGGCGTGGTCATTACCAGACATTTTCCTGTGATTCCTTCCGGTAACTCAACCTTCTCTAGATTAGTCTCAACCCCATTAGATTGTAGATCTTTTAAATAGAAGTTTCCAAAATCATCACTTGCTACTTTACAAGCGTAGTAGCTTTTCCCGCCTAATTGACTAATTGCTATAATAGAATTAGCTCCCGATCCTCCACATTGCTGATTACTTTTTTGTAAGTCTATTGCCTGCAATAGTTGACCTTGCTTTTCTTCGTCTACTAGGGTCATAATGCCCTTTTCAACATTATTCTCGTCTAAGAAAGTATCGGGTACTTCCGTGATAATATCTACAATGGCATTTCCAAGGCCATAAACATTGTATTTCTTACTCATCTCTATTCCAGAATTTTTTGCGCTAAATTAGGATAATCTGAAATGATTCCATCTATTTCCCAGTCAATTAGTTTTTTCATTTGGGTAGTATCGTTGACAGTCCATGGAATTACCTTAATTTCTTTGTCATGTAATTCCTGTATTCTGGCTTTAGTAAGTGTTGGATAATATGGACTATATACTTCAGGGGAAAAACCTAGTTCTGTTAGGTTATCAGCTACTGCCTTATTGTTTTCTATGAGTGCTACCAGTCTAACTTTTGGATATGTTTTGTGAAAGTATTTTAGTACCCTGAAATCAAATGACTGAATGGTTACTTGATTTAAATTCATCTCTTCAGAAATAAATTTATACACAATATCAGAGAACTCGGCTGGAATAGGGTGGTAGATATTATCTCCCTCTGGCAGGCTTTTAATTTCAATATTGTAATTGATACTAGCTTTTCCTTTTTGATCCAGTTTCTTTTCTACTTCCTTAATTACTGCAGATAATAAAGGTTTGACCGTAGCCTGTTTCATTTGTTCTGGGAAACGTGGGTTTCCGAGAGATCCACAATCATACTTTGCTATCTGCTCATAGGTGAGTTGGTAGACAGAAGTTTTATTTTCTTCTGTTATAGCCTCTCCTAAAGAATCCGTACAAATAAGGTGGTTGAACCATGGTTCATGAGATACGACCAATTTTTTATTCTTGGTAACTGCTAAGTCTAACTCCAAAGTAGTTACTTTATCATAATCAAGTGCTTTTAGAAATGCGGGAATTGTATTTTCTGGCATTAGGCCTCTGGTTCCTCTATGTCCTTGTAGGTCAATTACTGCTTTTGGAATTTCTTTTGGGTTTTGTTTATTATTTTGGCAGCTGGAAAATATGAGTATTAGAAAGCATAGAAACCCTAATTTATAATCTATCATTTTAGTATTTTTATGAGAGTAGTTTCACCCTAGTGAATATGTAGTTTAAATCATCGGTATTGATGACCATTCTATAGTAATCTGTGTTATCTAGTTGAGTTGATTTTACTTCATCACTTTTGAGGTATTTTTTACTTATTTTTTTGTCAAACCAATGAACTAGAGATATTTTCCCGTTTTCTATTTCTAGGCAAGTCATTCCTCTTTTTCCAATGACTGTTCCTGAATTAAATAGGGTGGGTAAATGAAAAAGGCTGTTGTACATAAATGGATTCTGAATATAACCAGGCTCTCTTTTGTAAATTTTCCTGAGTCCTTGTTTCAATGCTTTAATTGCGTTAGCCGTATAATCGCTCTTAGTTTTTGCATAATCTCTGCAGAGTTGTTCTATCTTAAACCTGATTCTATCTTTTTTATCCATAGATTCAAAAAGAGGTCTATGCGTGTGGCCTATTATCGCGATAATCTTCTTGTAAGCTGCATAGTGATAGGCTATCTTCTCAATCTTATATTGCTTTCTGCTGTCATGAGAAACTGAATAGTTTTTAATTCTCAATGGGTTGGCAAAGTATTTTAGTGTAAAACCAACCAGTTGATTGTGTTTTTGGTATTTCTTAGAGGCTTGGTGTCCATGAAAAATAAACATCTCTTGTTCTTCAAATATTAACTTTAAGGATTCTAAGGTTGGGAATGGTAATTTATCTTGATTAATCAAGCTCAGTTGCAAATCATGATTACCTACTGTTTTGAATAATTTTCCTTTTTTATGAAATTCTTTAAAAATTTCGATTACTTTTTTCCATTGTTCATGAATTTTCTTCAATTTAAATTTTTGAAGCTCTTCAATATCTCCATTCAGTATTAAATTAAAACTTTTATTTAAGTAATGGTTTTCTAAAGCATAAGTAAATAAATGGGAATTAGGTTTGAAATCATCATTACTTCCTCCATTTCCCATGTGCAGGTCACTAAAGATTACTACTTTATCTTCTCTGCCAATGTGAAGGGTAGTTGCTTCTTGATAGAGTTTTTCGAGCTGGGTATATACTAGCTTATTTGTGACTTTCAATGTAATGAGTTTTCCGAATGGAAAGTTGCTGATTTAGCTTGACTATCACAAATTAAAAAATTGTTAAGCGTATTTTTACCACTCTGGTTGATCAATGTTATCATGAAATATTGATTATCAAATTGAAAAAAATTATTGCTAGTAAAAAAAACCGAAATGGCAGTTTGCACCAGAGTTTTTTACGTAAACAGAAATACTCTATTAGACACAAAATATTTCATGATAACGTTTAATATTAGGAATTATCCACTTAAAAAATAAATTGGCTGTGAGGACACAGCCTAGGGCAATTATCAGGGATTCCGCTTTTAAACTTTTCGAAAGCAAAATGGATAAAAAGTTATCAGAATTGGGGAGTGATTTTCATAAAATCGTTAAAAATCAGATGAATTACTGATGAAATCACCTCTTTTATCTGTTATTTATGTCTAAAATTAGATGATCATTTTTTTAAAAGCGGAATCCCTGGGGCAATTATGAAAACTATGCTTTAAGAATCATACTCTCCCAAGGTTTTAGGACCATAGATCCTTGATATTTATTCTCCAAATTCCCCTGATAATTCCCTATCATTTTTTGATATTGATTATCTAAATCATAGGCTAATTCTTGAGACGAAAAATTATGAATTATCAAATAGGTTTCTTTCTCATCCCATCTTTTATAAACAAATAATTCTTTATGATCCGGTAATAGATGCTCAAAATCACCATATACCATGGTCAAATTATTTTTTCTAAACCTGATGATTTCTCTATAAAAATTAAGCACAGAGTCTGGGTTGCTCTCTTGTGTTGCTACATTAATTTTAGTATAGTTAGGGTTTACTTTTATCCAAGGATCAGCTTTAGAGAACCCAGCATTCTCTTCACTGTTCCATTGTATAGGTGTTCTTGCGTTGTCTCTGCCTTGAACGTGTACTGCTTTTAAGAATTTATCTTCATCTCCGTTCTTTGAACGTAATTCTTCAAGTGCATTGAAGATTTCTACATCTCTGTAATCGTGGATGTCATCAAAAGCTACATTGGTCATTCCTATTTCATCTCCTTGATACACATAAGTAGTTCCTCTTAAACTATTCAGTAGGGTTGCCAATTGTTTAGCTGATTGCATCCAATATTCTTGGTCGTTCCCAAAACGTGAAACAATCCTTGGGAAATCATGATTCCCTAAAAAAATACTTCCCCACCCTTTGTCTTTCAGCTTAGTATCCCAATCTGCAAATATTCTTTTAAAATGTACAAAATCATGGGGTAATATATCAAATTTTCCTTCTGATCCATGATCGATAAACATGTGATCAAAATGAAAGACCATGTTTAACTCCTTTCGATCTTCTTGTACATATTTCAACCCATTCTCCAAACTTATACCAGGTCCTTCGCCAACTGTCATCATATCATAATGACTCATTACTTCTTGGTTCATTTCTTTGAGGTACTCATGGATTTTGGGGCCATTCGCATAGATATTTTGGATCGTATCATTGAAGTTTGGATATGGAGAATCATCATAATTCCTTTTTGAGATTACAGAGATTACATCCATTCTGAACCCATCTATACCCTTATCAAGCCAGAATTTCATGATATCATAAATTTCTTGCCTCACTTTAGGGTTTTCCCAATTGAGATCTGGTTGTTTCTTAGTAAACAAATGCAGGTAATACTGACCTGTTTCTTCACCATATTGCCAAGCATTTCCACTAAAGAATGATAGCCAGTTATTTGGTTCCGCCTCATTTACAGAGTCCTTCCAAATATAATAATCTCTTTTAGGGTTATTAACAGAAGATTTAGACTCTATAAACCAGCTATGTTCGTCAGACGTATGATTGGCCACTAAATCCATGACCAATCTTAATCCTCGTTTCTTCATTTCTGTCAGTAGCTCATCAAAATCATCCATGGACCCAAATTCACCCATGATGTTTCTATAGTCGCTAATGTCATAACCATTGTCATCATTAGGAGATTCATATACTGGACAAAGCCAAATAATATCCACTCCTAAACTCTTAATATAGTCTATTTTTTGAATAATGCCACGGATATCTCCAATGCCATCATTATTTGAATCATAGAAACTTCTTGGGTAAATTTGATAAACTACCCCTTCTTTCCACCACACTCTATTCATTATTCCTTATCTGCTGAATTAATTAATCAAAATGACTTGCGACCTTGAGCCCATGAGAAAGCCATTCTCTTTCCTGTTTTATTCTTATTTCGTCCCAACTAAATGTAGAGGACATCATTTCAATGACAGGTTCTATCAATTTATCGATAGACTTGATATTGAAATACAACCTACCGGTACGTCTTTCAAAGAAATCCATTACTGAGTGTACAGATTCTTTTTCAATTGTAAACTGTAATTCTGCCAATGCCAACCTGACTTCTGCATCATTATTTGATATTCTTTGAAAAATTTCAAGAATTTCTTCTGTTTGCCTTCCATAGTTTCCGACTAAGTAAACTGCGTAATAATTTTCTAGGTTAAACTGAACTAATTGTTCTCTAATTACTTGTTCATAGGCAAAAACATCATCAGCCTCTTTAAAAGGACCTCCTGTTAAGTAAATGTTATCGGTTTTACATTCTGGCAGTTCGTTGTCTTTTTCATCTTCTATTCTCTCTGCTAACCGATCTATGATTCTTTCTGCCATCTTGCGGTAACCGGTCAGTTTCCCTCCGGCAATCGAGAGCAAACCTGTTTCTGACTCAAATATTTCATCTTTTCTCGAAAGTTCAGAAGCTGATTTTCCTTCTTCTTCTATTAGAGGTCTCAGACCTGCCCAGCTAGACTCTACATCAGAAATTTTAAGATCGATATCTGGAAATGCTTTATTGGCTCCGTTAAGTAAATATTCAACATCTACTTTATCAGTTCTTACATCGTTGAGATCACCATGATAGTCGGTATCTGTAGTACCTAAATATGTAACCCGATCTCTTGGAATAGCAAACACCATTCTTCCGTCTGGCATGTCAAAATAAACTGACTGATTTACTGGAAATTTCTCATGTGGCATTACCACGTGTACCCCTTTAGTAGGGTGCAATCTCTTTCCTTTAAACGAGTTATTTTTCTTTCTTAATTTATCTACCCAAGGGCCAGCTGCACTGATGACATAATCACTTTTGATTTCCTGTTTATCCCCAGTTAAATGATCCACCCAAGTTATTCCGGCAACCTTTTCCTCTTTATAAATAAAATCAGTAGCTTCAGCATAATTGAGAATATCTGCACCATAATTAGTGGCTGTCTTTACCACTTCAAGGGTTAATCTGGCATCATCTGTTCTATATTCTGCATAAAGCCCAGAGCCTTCAATGGTATTTTCGTCCAGCAAAGGTTCTAGTACTAAAGTTTCTTCTCTAGAAAGCATTTTCCTCTGATCTTCTCTTTCCACCCCTGCAAGCACATCATAAACCATAAGGCCTAAAGAGGTCATAATCTTACCGTATGTCCCATCTTTAATAAGTGGTAATAACATTTTTTCAGCTTTTACCAAATGCGGTGCTAGCTTATGGACTGTAGCTCTTTCCTTCCCAACTTCTCTAACTAGGGCAATTTCAAACTGTTTCAAATACCTTAGTCCACCATGGATTAGTTTGGTAGATTTACTACTTGTCCCTGATGCAAAATCATTTTTTTCTACAAGAGCTACTTTTAACCCCCTAGAGGCTGCATCTAAGGCTATTCCTGCTCCTGTAATTCCTCCACCTATGACTATTAAATCATAATGATTTGAAGTGATTTTTTCGATATTATTGGTTCTTTCTAATGCTGATAAATTCGACATTTTTTAATTTTTTAACCAGTTAAGCGTTCTTTTTACTGCTTTTTTCCACCCATTATAAAGTTTTTCTACCTCATCGGTATTTCTTTTGGGTTCAAAATTTCTATCAATTGAATTTTTCTTCTCTAATTCTTCTTTATTCCAAAACCCAGACGCAAGTCCTGCTAAATAAGCGGCTCCTAAAGCTGTTGACTCAATAATTTCTGGTCTTTCTACAGTAGTCTCCAATATGTCAGCTTGAAATTGCATTAAATAATTATTGGCAGAAGCACCTCCATCTACTCTTAGGCTCTTCAATTTAGTTCCTGCATCTTCTTCCATAGCAAGTAACACATCTTTAGTCTGATAAGCGATTGCTTCTAATGTAGATTTCACCATTTCATTTTTGCTTGTGTCTCTTGTCAACCCAAATATGGCTCCTCTAGAATACATATCCCAATAAGGTGCCCCCAAACCAGCAAATGCAGGAACTAAATAAACCTCACTTCTTTGATCTGCTTTTTCTGCCATTTTTTCTGTCTCCTCAGCAGAGATAACCATCTCTAAACCATCTCTTAGCCATTGAACTGCCGCTCCTGCTATGAAAATACTTCCTTCCAGTGCATAGTTCACTTCTCCATTTGGGCCACAGCATAGAGTAGTCAATAACCCGTTTTGTGAAAACTGGGCTTTTTTTCCAGTATTCATCAGCATAAAACAACCTGTCCCATATGTGTTTTTGGCTAAACCTGGCATGGTGCAAGTTTGTCCAAATAAAGCTGCTTGTTGATCTCCAGCTATTCCACTAATTACGATCTTATGTCCTTTTAAATTTGCCTCGCCAAATCCACTAGAAGATTGTTGAACTTTAGGTAACATAGTTCTGGGAATAGTTAATATTTCAAGTATATCTTGATCCCATTCCAATTTAGTAATGTCATACAAAAGTGTCCTTGATGCATTTGTATAATCAGTTACATGCTGAGCTCCATTTGTCAATTTCCAAACCAACCAAGTGTCTATGGTGCCAAATATCAAATCTCCATTTTCAGCTTGTTTTCTTGCATTTGGAATTTGATCCAAAATCCATTTTATCTTAGTCCCTGAAAAATAAGAATCAATGACTAAACCAGTCTTTTTAGTAAATAGATCGGTGTGTCCTGCTTCTTTCAATTCTTCACAAATATCTATTGTTCTTTTGTCTTGCCAAACAATAGCGTTATAGACTGGTCTACCTGTATTTTTATTCCATACTACTGTTGTTTCACGTTGGTTTGTGATTCCTATTGAATCAATTTGAGCAAAAGTTATTCCGTGTTCTGCAACTACGGCTTGCAAGACCTCTTCTTGTGTTTTCCAAATCTCATTTGGGTCATGCTCTACCCAACCAGACTGAGGGAAAATTTGAGTAAATTCTTTTTGACTTACTCTTGCTATTTGACCTGCCCTATTAAATAGAATAGCTCTACAACTCGTAGTCCCTTGATCTAAGGCTAATATATATTTTTCGGACATTGTCTCCGTTTTAAAAGTAAAGTAAGATTATTATCACAATAATCATCAAAACAAGGCCTTGATATCTGTAATTTTTGTAAAAAGGTAATTTACTCATCGCAATTCCTTCTTCTCTGTACTCATTTTTAGACCATACTACCCCATCTAACTGCTGATCACTTTTGTCATTCTTACTCATGGACGATCCAATGAAAATAGCAAACATTGTAATTAAGAAATGTATGGATGCTATATATAAAAAATGCGGTAGCCAAGTGATTTCTGAAAACCAAATATCCATTATGATTAAAGAAATAGTGAGTATAGATCCTACAAAAATCCCTAAATGTGAGCCTTTAGCATTAGCTCCTCGCCAAAATAATCCCATCACAAATAAAGCTACTATAGGAGGGCAAAACCAAGCAAGTGATTTTTGTAAGTAATCCCATAACTTATCAAAATGTACAATTTGGGGTGCCCAAACTGTAGCAATAATCATTACGATAATAGTTACCCATCGGCCTACCTCCATGAGTTCTTTTTCTGTTTTCTCAGGTCTAAATTTTTTCACAAAATCCATAGTCACTAAGGTTGAAATAGAATTTAGACCCGAGTCAATACTTGACATGAGCGCGGCTATAAATCCTGCTAATACGATCCCTAAAATACCTGTAGGTAATAGGTCAAATAACATAGTAGGATACAATGCGTCCATGTCTTCAAAACCAGGGTAAATAACTCGTGCGAATGCTCCTGGAAATATCATAATAAACAGAATAGACAATTTGAGCAATCCTGCAAACATAGACCCCCACTGACCTTGGATAACATTTTTAGCCGCTAAAGTTCTTTGGGTTATATATTGATTAGTTCCCCAGAAGTAAAAGCCAATAATCAGTACTCCAAAAAGGCCTGGCCAAGGAAGGCCTGGATCACTTACGTCTTTGATAATATTGACATGAGATGGGTCTGTTATTTTCATTACCTCTTCAAATCCGCCTGATTTTTCCCAAGCAAACCAAGTAATGATTATACTCCCAAAAATAAGAATTATCGCCTGAATGGCATCTGTATAAACTACTGCACTTAATCCTCCTGAAACAGTATATAATCCAGCAATAATTGCCAAGACTCCTGTAATTGCCCAAAGGGGGTATTCTGGAAAAATCAGTTGAACGGCTTTAGAACCAGCATAGAGGGTAGCGGATACATCTACTATTACGTTGAGTACAATTGCAATAAATGATGCGTACCCCCTAGTAAAATAGTCAAATCTTCTTTCTAGAAATTCAGGGACTGTATAGACCTTGTTCTTAAGGTAAAACGGCAAAAAGAAAATAGCAAAAATAATCAATACCAAAACGGCCATCCATTCATAGCTAAAAACCGAAAATCCATCTTGGTAACCAGAGCCAGTAAGACCTACTAACGAGTTGCTTGACATATTGGATGCAAATAGTGAAAAACCGATTAGTGGCCAGGTTAAATTTCTTCCCGCTAAAAAATAGTCCTCTGCTCCTTTATGTTTTGCTCCAAAGTATAAACCTAGAAGCACTACAAATATCAAGTAAAATATTATGATTCCGATGTCTAAAGCGCTCAGTGTAAAGTCTTGCATGTTTTCCTTTAGTTAATTTATTAAATCTTCTGACCATGATATTAATAAGAAAAACTTAAAACAGCCTATGTTTTTTAAAGGGCTTTTAACAAAATAGGAATGAAAACGATTGTTAATTAAAAATATTTAAAATCAATATTCAGAGAAGTTCAATTTTAGTCCCAAATACACTCCATTTGTCCATCCAAAACCGTCCTGAGTTGGATACTCTCCTCCTCCAGCTACTAGGGTACTATCTGATACATTATACTTCTCCATCATTTTACCTGTATTTTCATATACTTTCTGGTTGACAGACATCCATCTATTCTTGATATCAGTAGCTAAGCTATTAAACTTATAATTTTCTAGTCCTTTGATAGTTATCCATTGTAAGGGCGCCCAACCATTTGGGGCATCCCATTGCTGGCCTGAAGTTGTCTCAGTAGTTAATAAACCATTTGGTCTCAAAAGCTTTGTATTTATAGCCTTGGACTGCGCAAGTGCTTGTATTGGATCACTAATATTATAATAAAGAGGAAAGCTTCCTGCTAGTGTTAGTTTATCACTTACTTTGCCATTGACATAATTATAATCTGCGAAATACTGCTTTTCTTCATTCCAACAATACTTCAAGATAGCTTCTTTCCTAGCATCTGCTGCTTTTAGGTATTTTTCTGCCATTTTATCAATTCCCTGAAAAGCATAAATATCAGCTAAAGTTGACTCTAAATGATAGAGTAAACAATTCAAATCTACAGGGATAATTTCTGTGGTAGCGATAGATTCAAATTCATCCCCCTTAAACCATCTGGTACTAAAGTCCCACCCTGATTCAGCTGCTGATCTTAAGTTTCTATATAATTTAGCTTTATCTTCTACTTTTTCGGCAAGAAGCACATCTTCTCTAAAGGATTCTGGTCTAGGTTGATCAGACTTATCCCAATATCTATTCAAAATTTCACCACCTTCCATCCTTACTGTATGTTGAACGCTTTGATTTGAATCGGATAGCTCATTAGCTCCGTCCATCCAAAACTGGTATTCTTTCTCTAATTGCGATCGATATACCAATCCGCTTTCTATTCCTTTCCCTTTTATTTTTAATGCTACGATAGAAGAAAAAAATGGCGGTTGAGAGCGACTTAAGTAATAGGTTCTATTCCCATTTGGAATAAACCCAATCTGGTCTATCAAATGAGCAAAATTATCAGTCATTCCATCTACTAAATCCCATCTACCCGATGCTGCTAGTCCAATAATTGTAAAATAACTATCCCAATAGTATATCTCCCTAAATCTTCCTCCAGGTACTATATAAGCGTTTGGCAAAGGAATTAAAGTACTCCGATTCCTTACAATGTCAGGATCTCTTTTTAAATAATCCCAATGGTTAATCAGATGGGTTTTTAAATCTTCATTTTGGTCAATTTCCCCTTTTCCTTCTTGGATAATTGGCTCCGTAAAGTTCTGCTTAACAAACTTTTTGAGGTCAAATCTATCTTTGTCTTTGAGCTCGTTATATGATTTAACAATCTCTTTTGGATCTTTTTTAGGGTCTGCATCTACAAATGTTTTGGAATCTTCATAAATTCCTGCCATTTGTATCACCTTGAACAATTCTCCTAAGTCCTTTTCAGGTTTATAAAGCGTTGAGACAATTGGCTTCTTTTGTAATTCTTCTTTTCCTGAATCTTTCTCCTGACAAGAAAGAAATGCAATTAAAAAAAATAGATAAAGATAATTTCTCATTACTTTTCAATTTTAGTCTCCAGGTTATTTATAATGTAATTACCTACTTTTCTTCCTTGTTTTACCCCATTATTGATTGCAGGCATGTAATGGATTCCTCCATAGAGCCTTGAAATAGCTGCTTCTTCAGATGCTTCTATAAAAGATTTAAACGCTCTTGGTTTTAGACCATATTCAAGTTCTGTGGAGTCCATGTAGTTAAACTCTTTTCCATATAGGTCTGTTAATGCCAAAGAGGCTGCAGCTGAAATAACACTGTGCCCTGATGTGTATTCTGGAAATGGTGGAGTTTGTAAAAGTGGTTCCCAATCTTCATCAATGTGTTTGTTGATTAAAGTTTCTGGCCGCACTAACACGCTACGCCATTTTTCATCCCAGCAGCTAATAAAGGCATCAAACAATGAGACTGATACTCTGGTGTAAGCATTCACTGTTTCAATAAATGAGCTATTTGCTTTTCTGGTAGCAATGTTTGTAATTCCTATCCAATGGCCTCCCGGAGTAATCTTCTTAGTAGCAAACATAGCATGTCCTTTATGGTGGGATACAAAAGGATTGCAATCCCAGAATTGAGCTATTTCTTCTTGTTCTTTAGTCAAATCATTAACGGTAGTATAAACTTCAAGTAATTCTTTATAGAAAATACTGTTTTTTGACATATCAAATTCAGTAGGTAACTCAGGAGGGAACTGAGCTGCACTGTCAATGATCAAAGGTCGGATTTTATTCCAGCTAGGTTCTATTCCTTCCATATAATCAGGGGGTGTGGGCTGCCAGGTTTCTTCTTCTTCTTGGATTGTATATTTCGGAAATGTCCTGGTCTGTTTATAGTTATCTAGATCAGCCCATGCTAGGGTATGAGCTGCTACTTGATCACCGTATTCGAATGAATTGGTGATGATGTAATCAGGGATATCCAATTCATTGTATTTTAATTTCAGTTCTTCCTCATACTCGTCTACCTTATTTTCTGAAAAGATCAACTGCTTGCCTACTACCATAAAAGCTCGAATAGCAGCTATCTCGTAATCGATTTTCTTACTAGAAGGGGATGGGATAGGTTTTAATCCCTGTAGTTGACCAGCTAAAGACTTATAATTCTCATCATTTTTTGCAAGTACCTCATAAGCAGCTATATTGGGATATACATAAATCCTACTTGCTACTGGAGGTGAAAATATATCATATACAATCACATCAGTTAATTTTTTAACTGTGTGGTGATAAAAATCTGTAGAAAAAGGCTTTTTGGTATATGGGATCTCTTTTTTTGATGACGTGCAGCTCAATAAAGAAATGCTGATTGCTAAGATCACTAATACTATTCTCATATATTTTAAAAATTACTATTTAGCAAATATCTAAAAAACTAGTGCATTAATTTGGTATAAATCTCTATTTATGAAGTAAAAATACTCATAACTATTGATTATCATTTTCAAAGTCTCCTCTGTTTTAACCTGAATGATGCAATAGAAATTTGATGCAAACCATAACTAACAGTCATTTAGCCACTTATGATTTTCTCTTAAACGTCTAATGCATCATTCGGGTTTAAGCAAAAGAGGTGGCTTATAACCAACAGTTTGTTATTTATATTCTTAAATTAAAGAATGCGGAAAAGCCTAAAATAAAGCTTTAGTGGATTGCTATTGCTTTTCAATAACTGCAGGCTTATCTTTTTCTTTTAGGTATTCATTAATTCGTTTCCTCATTTCTTGCGAGGAGATATTATTGGATACTTTACCATTTCGCATAGAAGAAAATTGCCCTGTTTCTTCCGAAACAACAATGATCAAAGTGTCTGTTACTTCTGACATCCCTAAAGCTGCCCTATGTCTCAATCCGTATTGTGCTGGAATATCATCTCTTTCTGTCACTGGTAAAATACATCGTGCAGCGATGACTCTTCCATCATTGATGATAACAGCTCCATCATGTAAGGGGCTGTATTTATTAAAAATAGATAGCAATAATCTCTTTGAGACCAGTGCATCTATCAAATCTCCTGATTCTGCATAAAATTTCAATGCCGAGTTTCTTGAATATACTATTAAAGCCCCCGTATTAGTTCCTCCTAAAGTTTTGGCAGCTTCTACAACAGGTGTCACTTCAGACTGACTACGTACTCCTTTATTCTGTTTCCAGAATCTCCTAAAACCATCAAATACTCGACCTTCTTCAAAAACGGTCGTCCTACCGACCAGTAATAAAAACTTTCTAATCTCTTGCTGAAATAAGATGATAGCTGCTAAGACTCCTACTCCCATAAATTGTCCCAGAATGATGGACAAAAGTTCCATATGAGCAGCTTTTACCACAAGGAATACAAGATACAAAGACAAGAATCCCAGAAATACTTTAATGGCAACACTGCCTTTCATCAACTTATAAACTTGATAAATAAGTATTGCTACTAATAGTACATCCACAAAGTCTACTAGCCTTATCTCTAAAAACCCTATGTTAAAAAGGTAAATCAATTATCTATATGTTTCGGTAAACAGTTCAACACTTTCTACCGCTTGTTTTACGTCATGTACTCTTAAAATGGATGCACCATTCAACAGGGCAATTGTATTCAATACACTGGTGCCATTTAAAGCTTCTTGCGAAGTTATGTCTAGTTTTTTATAAATCATCGATTTCCTAGATAATCCTACTAATATTGGTAATCCTAGTACTTTTAGAGCGCTTAGCTTTTGTAAAAGATGATAATTCTGTTTTAAATCTTTTGAGAATCCGAAACCTGGATCAATCACCAAGTCTTTGATCCCATAGAATTTGATATTATTCGCTATCTCGCTAAAATATTTATTTACATCTGTAACGAGATCTTTATAAACTAAATCCGCCATCATGTTTTGGGGTGAATTCCTCATATGCATAACAATATACGGACACTTCCAGTCAGCTACTATTTGATACATTTTATCATCCAGATTTCCTCCTGAAATGTCATTTACTATTTTAGCTCCTGCATGCATGGCAACTTCAGCAACTTCAGACCTAAAAGTGTCTATCGAAATAATCGCTTTAGGGAAATGCTTAATTATTTCTTCAATAGGTTTTTTGACACGAAGAATTTCATCTTCTATAGAAACCGTTTGATTTCCAGGCCTGGTTGAATATCCACCAATATCCAATATAGCTGCCCCTTCTTCTAGCATCTTTTCTGCTTGACTGACTATGTCATCAGTTTGATTAACTCTGCTTGGTTCATAGAAGGAATCAGGGGTAGTATTGATCACTCCCATCACAATTGGCTTATTTAAGCTAAGTATTTTGCCAGAAATGTTGAGGCTTTTCTTTATATTCAATTTATCTAGGTAATTATTCTTAATTTAGCGTCCGAATTAACGGTTTACCAAGTTGAAACAACAAACTATTGACGAATATAAGCAAGTTATCAGTGCTTGTAAAAACATCTTTGAAAAGAAAACAAAGGATTATGGCACTGCATGGCGAATTTTAAGATTGCCATCTATAACTGATCAAATTTATATTAAAGCCCAGCGGATAAGGTCGATTCAAGAAAAGGGAGCTCAAAAAGTGGCTGATGATGTTAATGGGGAGTTTGTTGCTATTATTAACTACTGTTTGATCGCATTGATCCAAATGAAATTACCTAATGAATCTTCTTTGGAATTATCTTTTGATGAATTAGAAGGATATTTTGATCAAAATGTTAATGATACATTAGAACTATTGACCAACAAGAATCATGATTATGGCGAGGCTTGGCGAGAGATGCGGGTAAGCTCTATTACAGACATTATTTTAATGAAGTTACTTCGAGTAAAGCAAATAGAAGACAATAGTGGTGCAACGTTAATTTCTGAAGGGATAGATGCCAATTATCAAGATATGATTAATTACGCCGTATTTGCATTGATCAAAGAAAAATATATTTAAATTAAACTATGAAGTTCTTAAAAGAAATCTCAAAATATTTAGTTGGTGGTTTATTCATATTCTCCGGCCTTATTAAATTAAATGATCCAGTAGGTACGTCTATCAAAATGCATGAGTATTTTGATGTGTTTGCTGATGATATAGCAGGTTTTTTTGGCGTATTTGTTCCTTATGCACTCCCCATTGCTGTTTTTTTGGTAGTTCTGGAAGTCTTATTAGGAGTTGCGGTTCTATTGAATTATAAGATGAAGTTAACTAGTGCGGCTTTATTGGTGTTAATCGTATTCTTCACATTTCTTACTTTTTATTCTGCTTACTTTAACAAGGTAACAGATTGTGGTTGTTTTGGGGATGCCATTAAATTAACGCCATGGGAGAGTTTCAGAAAAGATGTCATTCTACTTTTCTTTATTTTGATTGTTACTTATTTCTCATTCAAGGGTGCCTATAAACCTTTGCTACACCACAGAATTGGCAATATTGCTATAGGGTCTATTTCTCTCATCTGTTTATACGTTGCAATCCATGCTATTAATCACCTTCCATTTATAGATTTCAGAACTTATAAGGTTGGCAATCATATTCCAACTTTAATGCAGCCTTCTGCACCCTTGGTTTTCGAATACATCATGGAGAAAGATGGGAAAGAAATAGCAACTGAAACCTATATTGATGATCCATCATATAAATTTATTGAAACCAGAGAAAAGAATCCTGAAGCCAAACCTAAAATTACTGATTATGCAATATCCAATGATGAAGGGGATTTCACGGAAGAGTCTTTTAGGGGAAATAAACTTTTCATTATTGTGTATGATGCAGAAAAGGCCAGTAATAAAATAGACAATATCAAAAACTTAATAAAAGGGGTCTCCAATTATAACGTCAGTCCTGCTATCATTACTGCCTCAATCTATAATGAGATAGAAGCATATAGACACAGGAATCAACTTGCTATTCCTTTCTATTATTCTGATGCCACGGTACTAAAAACTATTGTCCGGTCAAATCCGGGTATTATTTTATTGAAAGACGGAGTAATCAAAGGTAAATGGCATTATAATGACACGCCTGAGGCGAAAGAAGTAATTGACTTACTAAAATAGTGGCTAGGGTTTTCATTTGTGGGATGCCTGGGAGTGGCAAATCTACTCTTGGTAAAGAGCTTTCGAGATACGTATCCCATCCATTTTTCGATTTAGATCATTTAATTGAAGATAAGGAAGGTCAGAAAATTGGAGAGATCTTCAAAAAAAAAGGTGAGGGTTACTTCAGAAACATAGAGCAAGCTGTTTTAAAAGAATTTATCAGTGATCAAAAAGGCAATGATTCTTTCATCTGTTCTCTTGGAGGGGGAACACCTTGCTTTTTTGACAACATGGGATTAATCAATCATGAAGGAGTTTCCTTATTTATTGATGTTGATTTGGGAATCATTAAAGAAAGAATGTTGGCAGATGAAGAAGCACAAAAAAGACCTTTAATTGCGAGTATAAATGCAAATGAACTCTTTGATCAGTTAGAGAAAAAATATACTCAGAGAAAACTTTATTACAATCAGGCTCAACTAAAAATAAAAGGAGATGAAGCTATAGCTACCATCTCCTCAAATATTTTATCTTCTTGGCAAGACTTTTTAAAACGTAAGACCAAAAGTTAATGACACTCTTGTTTCTGTTAAGTCAGTACTAATAAGTGGTGTATTCCCTTCAAAAGGATTTGTTGAATTTGGATCATTAGGTATAGGCAAACTATAAGGAGAATAAAATTGGTTAGAAGAGCTATTTACAACACTCAAATCAATGTAATAATCACGAGTTTTATAACCTAATCCAAAAGTAATATTATTTGTCTCTACTGGATCAAACTCTGAGCTGAGAGGGTTTCTCAATCCAGCATAACCGGCCCTGAACCTAAACTTATCCAGCCTAAATTCTCCACCTAACCTAAAGTTAGTTACTGCAGCATAAGTTTCTCTGATTTCATTGTTATCGCCTGCTACTTGAAAATCATTTGATCGTAAAGTTGCTGATGCATAATCTGTAAATTCAACACTTCCAGTAATAAACCCATACTTTCCTGTAAAAGCTGTCAAACCTAAATTTAACTTACCCGGAGTACGTAAGGAATAGTTACTTACAAAAATATCGCTCTGTTCTTCAAATCTCCCTGGGTTTATGACGTCTTCCCCAAAAGTATTAATCTCTCTTTCAATCACATTGGTAAGTGTAAAAGAGCTTTCTTCATTTAAGGTATAAAATGTAGGTGTAATATAACTAACCCCAAAAGTTAGATAGTCAATAGGTCTTAGGATAACTCCTATGGTACCATTCACTCCAACGCCAGTGATATTTAAGTTTTCTCTTAGTGTAAGTCCCCCAAGTGCGCCATCATTTTCCAGAACATTTCCAGGTCTAGGTATCACGTAATCTGACTCACGAAATACTCTATCTTGTTCGTAATTAATAGTTGTTACTCCAAGTCCACCTCCAAAATACACTTTATCATCAAAGTTTCCTCCAGCTGCAAAGTTCCATTGATTCTGTGATCCTCTTCTAGTAATTGTTTCTTCTTGTACAGGAAAAGAGAAAACCAAACCTCCTTCATCATCTATCTCCACCAAGTTGACTGGATCATAGTCAATATCTCCATTGGCTAAAACGATTGGGTTTATCACAAATGTCTCAAAGGCCGCAGATTCTAGACCTCTCAAATTTGCATTTTCAATATTAAAGGCATTATTTCTCAATGCAAAGGCCAAAGAATTATCAAAATTTTCACCGCTATAACTGATCTCTTCATTAAAATCATTGATTCTATCTACAGAGATTGAGAAATTCCAGCCTTTAAATTTCTCTTCACTTGCCCGATCTGTTTTGTTGATAACAATCCCTAAATTATCTAATCCTACTCCAGTCCTGAAAGTTGAATTTGGAGAATTCCCATTAAAACGAGCATCTGCATTTTGAAATTCTAAACCTAGGGTAAGCGATAAATCTGAACGGTTATAAAAACCAATTCCAGCCGGGTTGATATTGGCACTACTCAAATCCCCTCCTAATGAAACATGCGCACCTCCTAGTGCCTGCATTCTAGCTGTTCCTCCAAATGAAGTTCTACTAAATAAAAATGCTTGTTCTGACAGGCCAGTTTGGGCTCTACTGGTTACGGTTAGACATAATAATAGCGAGCTAATTAAAATCAGCTTTTTCATAAATCTTAGAATAAATAAAGTTTGCGAAGAAATAGGCTAGGTAAAGAACTCACCTAGCCCGAATATTTTATAAGAATTAGTTACCTCTACTACTTCTTCCTGATGATCTAGAAGAAGACCTACCACTAGAAGATCTGCTACTAGAAGACCTACCACTACTGCTTCTACTCGATGAAGATCTCCCTACACTTCCGCTGCTACTTCTAGAAGATGATGATCTACCACCAGAGTAACTTCTACTTGAAGAGCTGTTGCTTCCTGAGTTTCTGCTTCTACTATAGCTTCCCGATGAAGATCGAGACCTAGTAGATGATGAGCCACTTCCGTATGATCTAGAATTTGATCTACTAGAAGAGCTTCCTCTACTATAAGAACCTGATCTTGTTCCTCCGTTAGAATATCTTGAAGGACTTGAAGAAGTTCTACTTCTACTCGAAGAAGAGCTTCCACTACTTCTAACTCCTGATCTAGAAGTAGTTCTACTAGAAGCAGTGCTTGTTCTTGTGGTGGTTCTATTTACAGCATAGGCCTGTCCCCTTGAATTTCTAAAATCACTTTGCGAACTATAGGCTCTTGAAGATCTTCCAGAAGAGTTAGCACTACCTGGTACGTTTGCAATAGATGCATTGGTTACTCGACCAGTTCCATTCCTAGATGTGCTACTCACTGACCTTCCCCCTCTGGCTCCTCTTACAACTCTTCTACCATTTGACCTGAAGCCATTATCATTGATTATGATTACGTTTCTGTTGAATCTGTTAAACCTACCAAAAGAGTTTCCATAAAAACCACCATAGTATGGTGGGCAATAGAATGGATCATAGAAACTTCCTCCGAAACCTGCATTTACAAAACCTCCACCATTATAAAAATAAGGATCGTAGAAAAATGGGTCAGCTCCGTAAAAGAATGGATCATAAAATCCTCTATTTCTAAAACCTCTGTTACCAAAGCCAATATTCACACTAAATCCGGGTCTGAATCTTCTATAAGGGAATCTATTAAAACCTCTATTGTAAAAACCTCTCCCATAATTATTTGAAAACCCACTATTTCCATAGTAATTATTATTAATTACCGTACTTCCATTAGGACTCAATCCATTTCTTTGATTGTAATCATTGTTAAAAGCAGATCTGTTTTGAAAATCAACAATTCCATCTGGGTTTGGTGAAGTATCCAAAACATCAGATTGATATTTATTAATTCTTTGCTGAGCCGTTTGTCCTCCTGCAGAATAGGCTGGGTCATAAGCTTTGCTATCGTAGTTTTCATAACTCTCTCCTGTTGAATTGTTCTGAGTATCTTTTACTTTCTCTTCTTCTTTCTTCAACTTTTTACGATCTTTACTGCTAAAGTAAAGGTCGTCGTACTCTTGCGCGAAAGCAGAGACCGAGAACCAGAAACCAATTCCTAATACAAACAGTGTTTTTAGAGTTTTCATAGTTACTTCTTTATTTAATTAATAAATATACGTGTATATAAGTTCAATAGCTGTTTTTTTTTGTAAAAACTTATATTTGTGAACAAATTACATCAAGAATGAATACAATATTTGTGCCAAAGTACAAAATACTAACAAAAATATGAGCAAAGGGTTACCAAAAAGATCAGAAGATTATTCTGGTTGGTACAATGAGTTGGTCAAGAAGGCTGACTTAGCCGAAAATTCGGCAGTTAAAGGTTGCATGGTCATTAAACCATATGGGTTTGCTATCTGGGAAAAGATGCAACAACAATTAGACCAAATGTTTAAAGAGACGGGTCATGAAAATGCTTATTTCCCTTTGTTTGTTCCCAAAAACTTATTTGAGGCCGAAGAGAAAAATGCAGAAGGGTTTGCCAAAGAGTGTGCAGTAGTTACACATTACAGGCTTAAGAATGATCCTGAAACGAAAGGCAAGTTGATTGTAGATCCTGAAGCTAAATTGGAAGAAGAGCTGGTGGTAAGACCCACTAGTGAAGCTGTAATCTGGAATACTTATAAAAATTGGATTCAATCCTACCGCGATCTACCAATATTAGTCAATCAGTGGGCCAATGTTGTTAGATGGGAAATGAGGACACGGATCTTTCTACGAACCGCTGAATTTTTGTGGCAAGAAGGTCACACTGCACATGCCACTAGACAAGAGGCAATGGACGAAACCACACAGATGCTTGATATTTATGCACAGTTTGCAGAAGAGTATATGGGGGTCTCTGTTGTACAGGGAATCAAAACGGAAAACGAAAGGTTTGCTGGAGCGGAAGAGACTTTTTGCATAGAAGCAATGATGCAGGATGGCAAAGCTCTACAAGCTGGGACCTCTCACTTTTTAGGTCAGAATTTCGCTAAGGCTTTTGATGTTAAGTTTTCAAATAGTGAAGGAAAGCTAGATCATGTTTGGGGTACATCATGGGGTGTTTCTACTCGATTAATGGGTGCACTTATCATGGCTCATTCGGATGATGATGGCTTAATTCTCCCTCCAAAACTGGCACCTATTCAAGTGGTGATTGTTCCTATCTTCAAAGGCGAAGAACAACTGGATATCATCAATGAAAAGGTGAGTGAGTTTATTCCCCTGCTAAAAGAGCAAGGAATAAGTGTAAAATATGATAACCGCACCACCCATAAACCAGGATGGAAATTTGCCCAATATGAAATGAAAGGTGTTCCAATAAGGTTGGCAATAGGGCCAAAAGATCTTGAAAACGGAACCATAGAAATGGCAAGAAGGGACACAAAAGAAAAACAAACTATTTCATTTGAAGAAATCTCTTCTATTATTCCAAGTTTATTAGATGAAATGCAAGATAGTATTTATCAGAAGTCATTGAATTTCAGAATGGACAATTCTACTAAAATCGATGATTATGAAGAATTCAAAAAACAAATAGAAAAAGGTGGCTTTGTCTATGCGCATTGGGATGGGTCTGGAGAAACAGAAGAAAAAATCAAAACAGAGACTAAAGCTACTATCCGTTGTATTCCAATAGATGGTGAAAATGAAGAGGGAAAATGTATTTATACAGGCAAACCCTCAAGCAAAAGAGTAATTTTTGCAAAAGCTTACTAAGTTAAAAATAATAAAAACTACTAAATAGCACCATTTACAATTGAATAACGTAAATGGTGCTGATTTGCAAATCAGCTTCTTTTATAATATTACAGTCATCTTTAGGAATCCAATTGGGGTAATTCTTCCCAACTATCAAGTTCTTAAATTAAAGTAACTAAATATCAACTTTTTAGCATAGATTTAATCTATGAATTTCATATTTAAATTATAAGCGATAAAATAATGGAGTGGTTAGTTGTTTCTGGTTTAATCATCTTTGGGTTGATTCTAATTATCATTGAGATCCTTTTTGTCCCAGGAACTACTATAGTTGGCATTCTTGGTTTTTTATTTGAGATTGGCGGAGTATATGTAGCCTTTGATTACTTTGGTGATTCTACAGGGTATCTAGTTTTAACAGTTGCTTTTATTATCTCAATGCTAGCTATATTTATTAGTTTTAAATCAGGGGTGTGGGGTGGATTAGCGCTTAAAGAAGAACATACAGGAAAAGTAAATGAAAGTCGGCTTGATGGGTTGAGTCTAGGCCAAGAAGGAATTACAACTAGTTCTTTAAAGCCAATAGGTAAAGCTTTGTTTGATGATGTTGAATATGAAGTAAAGACTTTTGGTCAATTTTTATATAATAACCAGAAAGTTAGTATCGTAAAATTGGAAAATAATACGATCATTGTAGAAAGTAGAGAATAAATTAAAATCACTAATATAACTATACAATTAAAATGGATGGTATTTTCTTAATAGTAGCTATTATAGGGTCGATTATCCTATTTTTCGTCTTCCTATATTTTGTTCCAGTCAATCTCTGGATTACTGCTATATTTTCAAAAGTAAGAGTAAGTCTCATAGAATTAGTCGCTATGAGAATCAGAAAGGTTCCACCTTCTGTAATTGTTAATTCTCTGATTACTGCCACAAAAGCAGGCTTAAAAATCGCAGAAGACGAAGGAGAAGCTAGAAGATCCTTAAAAACAAGTGACCTTGAAACACATTATTTAGCTGGCGGGAATGTTCCACAGGTAATTAGGGCATTGATCTCAGCTGACAAAGCCAATATTGATTTGACCTTTAAGCAGGCTACTGCTATTGATTTAGCAGGTAGAGATGTATTTGAAGCGGTACAAATTTCTGTAAATCCGAAGGTAATTAATACCCCTTCAGTAGCAGCTGTAGCTGCGGATGGTATTCAACTTGTCGCAAAAGCTTTAGTTACTGTTCGTGCCAATATCCAACAGTTAGTTGGTGGTGCGGGAGAAGATACTATTTTGGCAAGAGTAGGGGAAGGTATTGTTACTTCTATTGGTTCCGCTGCTTCTCACAAAGAAGTGCTTGAAAATCCAGACAAGATTTCAAAACTCGTTTTACAAAGAGGTCTAGATGCTGGAACAGCATTTGAAATTTTATCCATTGACATTGCAGACGTAGATGTAGGAGCTAACATAGGAGCGAAATTGCAAACTGATCAAGCCTCTGCTGACTTAAAGGTTGCCGAAGCTAAGGCTGAAGAGAGAAGAGCGATGGCTGTAGCGGAAGAACAAGAAATGGTCGCCAAAGCACAAGAAGCAAGAGCCAAAGTAATTTTAGCTGAAGCTGAGATTCCAAAAGCAATTGCAGATGCTTTCAACAAAGGAAACTTGGGTGTAATGGACTATTATAAATTCCAGAATATTCAAGCGGATACTGATATGAGGGATTCTATTGCAGGGAAAGATTCTTCTAAAGGGTAATTTGAAAGATGCTAGATAGTAGATTCTAGACAAAAGATTCTTTAAATATTTTAAAAGGCTGCTTCTGCAGTCTTTTTTTTATTGTAGGCGTAATCTTATGAATGGAGACCTATCTGGCTTGGCTATGAGTGGTTGCGTGGTTTAGGACCAATTTAGATTTATAAGTGAAATTTATTCATTCAGTATTTTTTGGATATCCTTTTGGATACTTATCTGTGTAGTGATTAATTCTTCCATCATTATTTTTAGTATAATTTTTTCTTTCTTACTTGTTTCAGTTAAGTTGGAATAGATAAAGTCCAAGAGTTTATTCTGTTTATACTTTAGGAGTTCATTACCTTCTTCTATCTCTGCTAAAACAGATAATTTTTCATATTCGATTAACTCTATTTTTGAGTTCGATAATGCATTCCAGTAATTAAGTTTAATACGGGGACCTTTGACTCCCCCCGCTTTTTCAATCACCATGAGTAAGGATAATGTTTCATTATTCGAATAAGATTGAAGAGTGTCTATTAATGCTTTTTGATATGGTATTTTTTCAATTATTTCTTTATTCGTATCTCTAAGTTCCTTTACTAAAGATAAATAGAAATGATCAATATATTTTTTATCTTTTCTTTCTTCATTCCAATTGTCTATCCATAAGGCGATTAGTACACCTAATAAAACAGGAATAATATCTTTAATAAATGTTTTGAAATTATTTTTCATTTTTTGCTGTGTTCTTCTAGTTGTTGACATTCAAATGAATGCATCTTGCTAACGGTTTGGAGTAACTCAAGACTCTTCTTTTATTAATATTTTTTTCCAGACATTTTTTACAATAAAACCACATACAATTGCAAGCCCTAATAATAGAGATCCTTGAATGAAATTTCCATATATAAAGAACCCTGTTGATATCATCAAACTATAAACCATCAGTGCACTTGCTAGCATTGCAATGATGGCAAAGGGAATGTTACTAGGTTTATCAGAAGGTTTATCAATCATCTGATCTACTACTCTTCGCCAGCCTAACCCACCTGGGTTTATTCTATTTACAAACGCCTCCAAAGTTTTCCTATCAGTTGGTTTAGTTAGGAATGCGGTTAATAGCCAAGCTATTGTTGTTACTGATATACTGATCAATAGTATCTCATAATTTTGCATCTCTTCGAATCCAATGTTTTCATGTATTAAATTAAAATATACGGCAATTATAAAACTGACTAACATTGCCACAATCTCTGACATCGCATTCACTCTCCACCAGAACCATCTCAGGATAAAAATCAGGCCTGTTCCAGCTCCTATTTGCAATAAAATCTGAAAACTATCCAATGCACTTTCTAATAGTAAAGCAAAAACCATAGCTAGTAGCATTAAAACTACAGTAGATAATCTACCTACCCAAACACTCTCGTTATCGGTAGCTTCTGGTTTAATAAATCTTTTATAAAAATCTTGTACAATATAAGATGCCCCCCAATTTAGGTGTGTTGAAATAGTGGACATATAAGCAGCAATCAATGAAGTGATTACGAGTCCCATAATTCCTACTGGTAAAAAAGTAAGCATTGCAGGGTATGCTAAATCATGGCCTATTTTATCTTGAACATTTGGAAAGGCAATTTTAAGACTTTCTAAATCAGGAAAGACTATTAAAGAACAAAATGCAACAATAATCCAAGGCCAAGGCCTTAATGCATAATGGGCGATATTAAAGAAGAAAACAGATTTAATGGCATGTTCTTCATTTTTAGCCGATAACATTCTTTGTGCGACATATCCACCACCTCCTGGTTCCGCACCTGGGTACCAAACATTCCACCATTGTACTAGTATTGGAATTAGGAATATTCCTAGGTAAATACTTGGGTCATTAAAATCAGGAAAGAAAGATAGTTTATCGACTACATTTTCATGAGTGATCAAATTAGATAGTCCACCAACTTTAGGGTGATTCAAAGAAATATAAGCAGCAGCAATAGCTCCACCCATTGATAAAAAAAACTGAACAAAGTCAGTAAAAATAACCCCTTTGAGGCCTCCTATAGAGCTATAAATTACTGTTACAATTCCCGCAATTACCACTGTCTGAATTGGTGAAATATCCAACAGCACTCCACCAATTTTTATAGCTGCCAATGAAACAGAAGCCATGATCAACACATTGAAAACAACTCCAAGATACAATGCCCTAAAACCCCGAAGAAACCTAGCTTCAGGTCCAGAATAACGAATTTCGTAAAATTCAACATCTGTCATTACACCAGATTTTTTCCATAACCGAGCATATACAAAAACAGTCAACATGCCCGTGAGCAAAAAGGCCCACCATCCCCAGTTTCCTGAAACGCCATTTTGCCTGACAATATCAGTTACCAGGTTTGGAGTATCTGTAGAAAATGTTGTCGCCACCATTGATATCCCAAGCAACCACCAGGGCATATTACCCCCTGCCAGAAAATAATCTTTTGAATTTTTATTCCCCTTTTTACTTACCCAAATACCGATCGCAATAGATAAGGCAAAAAAAGTAACAATGATCAGAATGTCTAATGGCGCTAGTGTCATAGGTATTGGGTTGCACGATAGAATAGGCTCAATAGTGTCTTCAGTGAGCCTGGTCATAGTCTTTGAAGTATCAAATATATTTGAAATTCCTGATCTATCAAGTAATTAAATTTCCTTCATTATCCCCACTGAGCAATATTTCTCTTATTTTCATCAATTTATTTACTTTATCTAACCACCTTTCCTCTTATGCTAAGCCATGCTGTTTCAATACCTCTTCAAGAATTTCACCCCAAACTGTAAGGATATTCCCTTGGATCTTAAATTATGAACCTAAGTTCAGGATAAGCTCTTAGCCTGAGCTCGATTTTAAAAAGTACGCATAGAAGGTCTCCGTCTCCGTCTACCCGGAACAGTTTTGAAAGATTTGCTTGGTCAGCCACGCTGCCGCAGTGGATGCTGGGGCAGCGCTTGCAGTAGGAGCCCGTCTGGCTTGAAGACGGGCTCCAAGACAAATGCTTGTAAATGATCCGAATACGTGAGTTAAGAAATGAAAAATGGAAGAAATCATTAATCGAAATCAGGTTCTTAGCCTAGTTAAGTGCAAAAATACTCTTTGAAGCTGTTCTATTTGCTTTTATCTTCAAGCTAGACGACTCTTCCTTTTTTTCAGCGATCTGCTGTTGCGGCAGTAAAAAAGAGGCAAAATCACCAGAAAGATTGAAACGACCAAGCCGCCTTGCCTTGACGTCCCAGTCAATCGCTCTAAGATAGGTCTTATACCTATTTAGGTATAAACACCGTTTATCTTCCTGTTAATTTTCATTGCAGTTCATTAAAAAACCTTCTTCTAGCACTGCTAGAGGTTCATATTTTTCCTAGGCGGCCCCACCTTCTTCAATAAAAATTACCTACTAAATCTAATACGTTCTTTTATACCTAAATTGGCATAAAAGAATTAAGCAGCTTTCGCCCATTTTTTTTTAGCAATTTCTAATTATGAAAGATTAGTCAATATTCTATTAAGGTATTTCAGCCATTTCAACAAACAGAATGATACTAACAACAAAAAACCACCCTACTTTCGTATGGTGGTTTAGCATTTTGATA